>NZ_JAEMRD010000005.1 GCF_016463485.1 Brevundimonas sp. | reverse complement strand
GATCGTCCCCGCCCCGCCGCCTCCAACCGCCGCGAGGCCCTCGCAGGCCGATCCCGACGCCCCGATCTCGACCCGGCCCCAGCCGCTGGACTGAGGCGGCCGCAGGGAGAGGGCATGCAGAAGGAATTTATTCCTTCTGCATGCTTGCGCATTGGCTGGCAGCGGCTATGTGGTGTGGGTGATGACCGTCTCCGTCGGATTCCAAACGGTTGAAACGGTTGAAACGGTTGAAACGGTTGAAACGGTTGAAACGGTTGAAACGGTCGACGCTTTTTGCCGACCTTTCGGGTCGCCGATCAGGCGGGCCGAAGGGTCAGGTAGCCGCGCTCGACCATGCGGCGCAGGCCTTCATAGGCTTCCGACAGTTCCTCATAGGCGCTGCGGAAGGCGGTGAGCCGAGCCGTCTGGTCGGGGGTGACGGGTGAGCCGGATTCCGACAGGCGCAGCGCCTCCGACACCCATTTGGTGCGGGCCGTGGCGACCGAGACGGCCAGGCGCTGGAACATGGCCGCGTCGATCACCGACAGGGAGGCGGCGATGACCTCGCGGTTGGAAATGAAGGCGGTGTAGTCGATCTGTTCCAGCAGGCCGCGCAGGCGGCGCTGTTCCTGGGGATCGGAATCCTGCGGCTCGAAATGGTCGCGCGAGCGGCGGGTGGAACTGGTGAGGATACTCGACATCGTCAGACCCATGGACGGGGAACGGGGGCGTCAGAAACCGAGGGTGCGCCTCGTGGGTTAACGATCGGTTCCGGTCGCCACGGGACGGGGCTGGTCCGGGGCGGTCCAGCCGGGCGGCAGGGGCTCGCCCCAACCCTCGGGCAGGTCGGCCGGGTCATGGTCGAAATAGCCGGTGGGTGAGCGAAACCCCAGCACATACCAGACCTCGATCATCCGGCCCCAGGCCAAGGCCGTCATCGGCGCGGGGGCTGTCTTCAGGGCGGCAAGGCCGAGCCCCAGCCGACCCGCGACGTCGGCTGCCTCCAGCGGGCCGTCCGGCTCGGACAGGATGTCTTCGATCAGGGTGTTCAGGGCGGTCTCGACCCGGCGCACGACCTTGGGCGAGACGGGCCCGGCGTCGGGGTCCAAGGTCCAGTCGCGCGCTTCGGACCGCAGGGCCGTCAGGTGGGCGCGGATCGCGGGGGTCAGCGCGACGGTCTCGTCGTCGGGCGACGGCTCGACCTTGCGGCCTCGCAGAAGCTGGACCGCCAGGGCACCCCCGGCGACGAGGACAAGGGCGATGGCCTGGATGGCGCGGGCGTTGCTCATGACGGGTCGTGGGCGAGGGGCATGGACGGGGTCTCCGCCCGGCCGCCCCTCCCGTCAAGTTCAGAGCAGGGCCGCGAACAGGACTGCGACGACCATGACGTCGAAGGCGCGGAAGGCGGAGGAGAGGAATGACATGGGCCGGGACCGCTGGATCGGGACAGAGGTCCCGTTCGCTGCAAGGCCCGGGCCAGATCGCGCATCAGGCGAACCGGCACGCGGGCCGGCCGATCAGACCTCGGTCTTGCCGGTCTTGCCGACGGGGGGGCGGCGTTCCTTGTCGCCCGAATACTCGGCCCCCAGATAGGTCGAACGGGCCGCGTCCATGACCGGCGGTCCGCCCCGGATGCCGGTGCGCTGCCCGCCCTGGCCGATCAGCTGGGCTGCGAAGGCGGCGGCGGGGGCGGCACTGACGTCGCGCATCAGGGTGGCGCGCTGGGCAGGCTCTGCCGGGCCATCCTGTGCAGGGTCGGGCTCGACGTCTGTCGGAACGAGGGCGCGAGAGGCGGGGCCTTCGCCGGGCGTGCGCCGCTGGGACGCGCGACGATCGCCGGAGCGACGCTCATTGCCCGCGATCGGGGGAATGGGTCGGACGCCGTCGGTCATTGCCCGACGGTCCTCACGGCTTGGGGGGCGAGGCTATGCGATCGATCTGGGCCCGCATCTCGTCCATCTGGCGGCGCATCTCGTCCAGCGGGTCGGGGCCGGAGGGGGCTGACGGCGCGGTCTCCTGGGGTGCCTCGGGCTCGGGACGGGCGGCGGCATAGGTCGAGAAGGCCGGGAACATCTTCATGGCGTTCTGGAACATGGCCATGTTCTGCTTGACGGCCTCCTCCATGAGGCTGCCGGTCGGGCCGCTGGAGAAGGCCTTGGCGACCTGGGTGCGGTACTGTTCCTGCTGGCGCGAGAAGCTCTCCAGCGACATCTCCAGATAGGAGGGCAGCACCCCCTGCATCTGGCCGCCGTAGAAGCCGATCAGCTGGCGCAGGAACTGGACCGGCAGCAGGGCCTCGCCCCGGCTCTCTTCCTCGAAGATGATCTGGGTCAGGATCTGGCGGGTCAGTTCCTCGTTGGTCTTGGCGTCGAAGACCACGAAGTCGGTGCCCTCTCGCACCATTTTGGCGAGGTCTTCCAGGGTGACGTAGGCGCTGGTGCGGGTGTTGTAGAGGCGGCGGTTGGCGTATTTCTTGATGACGACGACGTCGCCGTCCTTGGCCTTGCCAGTGTTGGGTTTGTCGTCAGCCACGCCGATCCAGCTCCCTGTCGATTTTGATCAGTATCCCGCAGTGCGAAGTGAGACGCCAGAGGCTTGTTGCACCGCGTTCCGGGACCACGACATCAGGCCAACTGAGGGGCCAGAACGACCCCGACGAGAACCGCGACCCAGTGAACGGCGGCACCCGCCACCACGAACCCGTGCCAGATGGCGCGGCGGAACTTCACCCGGGGGCTGATGAAGACGAACACGCCGGTCGTGTAGATCAGCCCGCCCAGCACCAGCAGAGCCAGGGCGATCGGGTGGACCGTTTCCAGCATGGGCTTCATCGCCACCACCGCCAGCCAGCCGAACAGGATATAGACCCCGCTCCAGAAGGCGTCCGAGATACGCGGAGCCACCAGCTTGACCGCCACGCCCGCCGCCGCGATGGCCCAGACCACCAGGGTGAAGCCGATGGCCCACATCCCCTCGAACCTCTGGGTCGTGAAGGGGGTGTAGCTGCCGGCGATCATCAGAAAGATGGCCGCCTCGTCCATCCGCCTCAGCACGGGCCGGGCGGCACAGGGGTTTGTCCAGTTGTAGATGGTCGAGGTGGTCAGCATGGCGATCAGGCAGATCGCATAGACCGCCGTGGCGATGACGGCGCCGGGCCCGCCGTAGATCGCCGCCAGCACCGCCAGGACGATGCCGCCGACACTGGCCAGGGACAGGCCGGTGATATGGACCCACAGATCGGCCAGGCGCTCGGCCCGGGTCTGGTAGTGATCGATCATGTCCAGCGCGTCGGGCGTGCAGACATGGGTAAACAATGACTTCAGGCGCATCCTCATGGCTCCATCAAGCCGCCGACCATTCGGTTCGTTCCCTCCATCTGAGCGCAAGCCGATGACCATCCGCTGAATCCCGCGTATGGGGCGTGACGAAAGCCGTCGGATGCGGCAGAAACGCCACGCAATATTTCAGCACCGGATGAATACAAATGACTGACGTCGTCATCGTCTCCGCCGCCCGCACCCCGGTCGGATCCTTCATGGGCGGTCTGTCCAGCCTGCCGGCGTCGAAGCTGGGCGAGATCGCGATCAAGGGTGCCCTGGAGCGGGCGGGCGTGGATGCCGCCGACGTCGACGAGGTGATCCTAGGCCAGGTCTTGCAGGCCGGGACAGGCCAGGGACCGGCCCGCCAGGCCTCGATCGGTGCCGGCCTGCCGATCGAGACCCCGGCCTGGAGCCTGAACCAATTGTGCGGCTCGGGCCTGCGCGCGGTCGCGCTGGGCTATCAGCAGATCATGCAGGGCGACGCTGCCATCGTCGTCGCCGGCGGCCAGGAGAGCATGAGCCAGGCCCAGCATTCCGCCTTCCTGCGCAGCGGCCAGAAGATGGGCGCGCTCGAGTTCACCGACACCATGCTGAAGGACGGGCTGATCGACGCCTTCCATGGCTATCACATGGGCCAGACCGCCGAGAACATCGCCGACAAGTGGCAGATCACTCGCGCGGCGCAGGACGGCTTCGCCGTGACCTCCCAGAACCGCGCCGAGGCCGCGCAGAAGGCCGGCAGGTTCGACGACGAGATCGTCGCCGTCACCATCCCCGGCAAGAAGGGCGACACCGTCGTCGACAAGGACGAGTTCATCCGCCACGGCGCGACCATCGAGGCGATGGAGAAACTGCGTCCGGCCTTCACCAAGGAGGGGTCGGTGACGGCTGCCAACGCCTCTGGCCTGAACGACGGCGCGGCAGCGCTGGTGCTGATGTCGGCCGATGAGGCGAAGGCCCGGGGAATCGAGCCCCTGGCCCGCATCGTGTCCTGGGCCTCGGCCGGCGTCGATCCGTCGATCATGGGCACGGGTCCGATCCCGGCCTCGAAGAAGGCGCTGGAGAAGGCGGGCTGGACCGTCGCCGATCTGGACCTGATCGAGTCGAACGAGGCCTTCGCGGCCCAGGCCCTGTGCGTCGTCAAGGAACTGGGGCTGGATACGGCCAAGGTGAACGTCAACGGCGGCGCCATCGCCATCGGCCACCCGATCGGGGCCTCAGGTGCCCGCATCCTGACCACCCTGCTGCACGAGCTGAAGCGTTCGGGCGGCAAGAAGGGTCTCGCCACCCTGTGTATCGGCGGCGGCATGGGCGTGGCGATGTGCGTCGAACGGGCCTAGGTCCGTTCGGTCTGGTGGCCGGCGGGCCTGAACCCGCCGGATCACCCTACAGGCGCGGATTGATCCAGAGCTGTGCCCCGTCCATGTAGGTGCGGCCGACCAGGGTCGGGGCCTCCGACATCGGATAGAACTGGCAGGGCCGCTCGCGGAACAGATGCCAGCCCCGGTCGCCCAGCATCTGGATGAAGTCGCCCTCGATCTTGCGGCTGTGGGTGCCGAGGAACAGGACGCGGACCTTGGTCTCAAGGTCGTCGATGATGCGGGGCAGCAAGTCTTCCTCGCCACCCTGGATGTCGATGTGCATGAAATCGATGATGTCGAGGTGAGCCAGGGCGCGGGTCACGCTGACGGCCTTGACCTCGATGGTGGCGATCGGCTGGCCGCGGTAGTCGTTGGTCGCGTCGGGGTCGGTGATCGCGGCCATGCCGGCGTCCAGCACATTGGACTCGGCCGGCCAGTACAGGACACTGTCCTCCCAGTGGGCGGCGGCGTGATGCAGTTTCCACTGATAGCCTGCGGCCTCGCCCTCGGCGGGCGCGTCGGCCGGGACGATGTTGTTGAGCGCCAGATGCTGGCGCAGGGCGTTGTATCGGTCGCCGTCGGCCTCGAAAGCGACGATGCGGGCGTTGGGGAAACCCAACCGGTGCGCGTTGACCGAGCCCAGGGACACCCACGGACCCCAGCCGGCGCCCAGTTCGACGATCGTCAGGGTGTCGCGGCCGGTGGCTCTCTCAACCGCGACGGCGAAGCCGACGTACTCGATCGCCTCGCCAAGATAGGTGTCGGTCGGGATCGGGATGCGGGTCTCGACGAAGCCCGTGCGGTCCCAGATCCAGGGGCAGTAGTCCAGCGACACCTTCACGCCCATGGCGTCGGTGAAACAGGTGGGATCGACCGCAGTGTCGGTCGGCATGATGGCGCGGATCCGCTCGGGGTCGTCTCCCAGATAGCCGCGGAAGACGTCCGTCTCCAGCGCAGGCAGGGCCTCTTCGATCGTCGAGGGATGCATTTCGTGCAGGGCGGCCATCGGAAAATCGACTCCGGAATCAGTAGGAAAGCCTCGGTGGAGGCCGGATGCAGTCCTGTTGCGGGGCGGTTGTCGCGTCAAGCCCAAAACGCCCGCAAGCTGTGGGGCGCGATCAGTCGCGCAGGAGTTCGTTGACGCCGGTCTTGGCGCGGGTCTGGGCGTCGACCCGCTTGACGATGACGGCGCAGTACAGCGAGGGGCCTCCGTTCGGGTCGGGCAGGGTGCCGGGCACGACGACCGAATAGGCGGGGACTTCGCCCCGGAACACCTCGCCCGTGGCCCGATCGACGATCTTGGTCGAGCCGGACAGATAGACGCCCATGGCCAGGACCGCGCCCTCGCGGACGATGACACCCTCGGCGACCTCGGCGCGGGCCCCGATGAAGCAGCCGTCCTCGATGATGGTGGGATTGGCCTGGAGCGGCTCAAGTACGCCGCCGATGCCGGCACCGCCCGACAGGTGGACGTTCTTGCCGATCTGGGCGCAGGAGCCGACCGTGGCCCAGGCGTCGACCATCGAGCCCT
The DNA here is from genome assembly GCF_016463485.1 of Brevundimonas sp. GTDB lineage: Bacteria > Pseudomonadota > Alphaproteobacteria > Caulobacterales > Caulobacteraceae > Brevundimonas. The sequence continues at coordinate 57,475 of NZ_JAEMRD010000005.1, read as the reverse complement.
CGTCGACGAAGGCGCCGATGTTCACGAAGGACGGCATCAGGACGACGTTCCTGGCGATGTGGGCGCCGTGGCGGACGATGGCACCGGGCACCGAGCGGAAGCCGGCGGCCTGATAGTCGGCGGCCGCCCAGTCGCCGAACTTGTTGGGCACCTTGTCCCAGTAGGGGCCGACGCCGGGCGCGTGCGAGGTCGGGCCGCGATCGCCCGTGCGCATGATGACGTTCTCGTTCAGGCGGAACGACAGCAGCACGGCCTTCTTGAGCCACTGATGGGTGGTCCAGATGCCGTCGTCGCCACGCGTGGCGACCCGCGCCTGGCCGGAATCCAGCAGGGCCAGGGCCTTTTCGACGGCATGGCGAACATCGCCGTGGGTCGCGGGTGAGACGTCGGCACGGTCCTCCCAGGCCGCTTCGATGACGGCTTCCAGATGGGCGAGGTCGGTCATGCGGCGGCCTTGAGTGCGTAGGGGGTCAGGAAGTCGAGCAGGTCGGGGGCGGTCGCATCGACCCATGGCCCGATCTCGTGGCCGTGTCCGTCGCCGATCAGGACGGTGGCCATGCCGAGCGACCTGGCCGGCTGGAGATTGCGCGGCGTGTCCTCGAAGAAGACGGCGCGGTGGGCATCGATGGCGAAGCGTTCGACGAAGTGACGATAGGTCGAGGGGGCGGGCTTGGGCGTCAGGTCCATGTCCTCGATCGCGAAGACCCCGTCGAACAGGTCGGTGATCCCGATCCGCTCCATGACGCGGGCGGCATGAAAGCGTGCGCCGTTGGTCAGGACGAATTTGCGGCCCGGCAGTCCGGCCAGCACATCTGCCAGACGCGGATTGGGTTCCAGGCTATCCAGAGGTACGTCATGCACCTCGCGCAGGAATTTGGCCGGATCGACCGCATAGTTGGCCATCAGTCCGGCCAGTGAGGTGCCGTATTCGGTCAGGAACTGTTTCTGAAGCACCTTCGCCTCGTCGGCGGGCAGGCCGACCGCGTCCACCATGAAGGCGTTGATCCGGGCCTGGACCAGACCCATCACCCCCTGCTCGCGCGGATACAGGGTGTCGTCGAGGTCGAAGACCCAGGTGTCGATGTGCGACAGGTCCAGCGTCACGCCGTCACCAGCGTCCCGGCCCCGTGCTCGGTAAACAGCTCGACCAGCATGGCGTGGGGGCGGCGGCCGTCCAGGATGACGACGGCCTCGACGCCGGAGCATACAGCCTCGATGGCGGTCAGCAGCTTGGGGATCATGCCCCCGGTGGCGACGCCGGTGTCGATCAACCCTTGCGCCTCGGCCACCGACATCTGGCGAATGAGGTTGCCGTCTGCGTCCAGCACGCCCTTGACGTCAGTCAGCAGCAGCATCCGCTTGGCGTTCAGCGATCCGGCCACGGCGCCGGCGACCGTGTCGGCGTTGACGTTATAGGTCTGGCCGTCCTCGGCGACACCGATCGGGGCGATGACGGGCACCCAGTCGTCGGTCTCCGACGCGATCAGGCCGGCGATCAGCTTGGGGTCGACCTTGGTCGGCTCGCCAACGAAGCCCAGATCGACCTCGTGCTCGATCAGGCTGTCGGGGTCGCGGCGCGTGCGGGTGGTCTTCTCGACCGTCAGCAGGCCGGCGTCCTTGCCCGACAGGCCTACGCCACGCACATCGGCCTCCTTGCCGGCGACCGAGATCCAGTGCGCGATTTCCTTGTTGACCGCGCCGGACAGGACCATCTCGGCGACCGCCATGGTGTCACGATCGGTGACCCGCAGGCCGTCGATGAAGTTCGACTTCACCCCCGCCTTTTCCAGCATGGCGCTGATCTGGGGTCCGCCGCCGTGGACCACCACCGGGTTGACGCCCATCAGCTTCAACAGGACGACATCGGCGGCGAACTGTTTGGCCACGGCGGTCTCGCCCATGGCATGGCCGCCGTATTTGATGACGACGGTCTCGCGATCGTAGATCTGGATGTAGGGCAGGGCCTCGGCCAGGGTCTTGGCCGTCGCCCAGGCCTGGGCGTCGCGCGCCTGATCGTCGGATTGCCGGTCGGTGTCTTCCATCACGCGCGGGCTGATAGCGGCGGGAAGCGCCGCTGTCACGGTCAATCGGGACGGGCCCGCCTCGGCATCGTGATGGGGCCTCCGGCTTTCTCGCTTGTCGTGGCCGCTGCGGTCGCTAGTCTAATGCCAGTTTTCAGTCCGAGCCCTCGAGGAATCCATGGCCGATCCGCTCGCCGACGTCACTGAACCCTCGGTGGACATGGACCCGTTTCCCGTCGAGGGCTGGGAATTCGGCGGTCTGACCGTCGTCCCGGGCGATGATCCCCTGTCCTTCCTGAACGCCGACGACCGCGGCGGACTGGTGGGGTCGAGGCCGTCTCTGACCACCGATGCCGCCGGGGTCCAGATCACGCGCAACAACCTGCACTGGGGCTCTGGTGCCCTGGGAACCGCCGCGACCGTGACCTATGCGTTCCGGGCTACGGCCCCGACGACCATGCCGAGCGACACCTCGATCTTCAGCCAGTTCAACACGGCCCAGATCGCCGCGACCCTGGTGGCGCTGGCCGCCTGGTCCGATGTGGCCAACATCACCTTCGTGCGCCAGGACGCCGGGACCGGCTATTCGGACAGCGCCTCGATCCTGTTCGGCAACTATGGGGCAGGATCTGCGGGTTCGGCTGCCTTCGCCTACGGGCCCGGCAGCACGGCGACGACGTCGAACGCCGGCGACGTCTGGGTCAACATCTCGGTCGCGGCCAACCCGAATCCGCTGGGTCTCAACTATGGCCAGCACACCCTGACGCACGAGATCGGCCACGCGATCGGCCTGCACCATCCGGCCGACTACAATGCCTCGGACGGGGTGACGATCACCTATGCTAATGACGCGACCTATTACGAGGACTCTCGCCAATACACGGTGATGAGCTACTTCAGCGAGAGCAATACAGGTGGGTCGTTCGGAACCAGCACCTATGCCTCGGCACCGTTGATGGACGACATCGCGGCAGCCCAGCGGCTGTACGGCGCGAACATGACGACGCGGACGGGCGACACCGTCTATGGCTTCAACTCCAACTCGGGCCGTGCCTACTATTCGGCGACGTCGGGCGCGAGCCGGCTGGTGTTTTGCGTCTGGGATGCAGGCGGGACCGACACGCTTGACTTCTCGGGCTACGGCGAGACCCAGATCATCGACCTGCGCCAGGGCAGCTTCTCCAATGTCGGCGGCCTGACAGGCAATGTCTCGATCGCCGTGGGGGCCTCGATCGAGATCGCCATCGGGGGAGCGGGGGCCGACACCATCTTCGGCAACGCGGGTGACAACCTGCTGACCGGTGGCGACGGCAACGACGTCATCGACGGCGGTCTGGGCAACGACACAGCGGTCTTCAGCGGCCTGCGCTCCGCCTATACGATCACCTGGAACGGCACGACCGCGACGGTCGTGGGGCCGGAGGGCACCGACACGATCTCGAACGTCGAGGTGCTGCGCTTTTCGGACCAGAGCGTCACGGCCCCTGCGCCTGCAGCCGGGATCACGGCAATCGGCGACATCACCGCCAACTCCATCGTGGGCACGGTGTTCAACGACATCCTGCGAGGGCTGGGCGGTAACGACGCCATCGTGGGTGGGGACGGCAACGACATCATCGAAGGCGGTCTGGGCAATGACTCCCTGGCCGGCGGCAACGGCGCGGACCTGATCTCAGGCGGGCTCGGCAACGACGTGATCGACGGCGGTGCAGGGTCAGACACGGCCAACTACGGCGCAGCGAGCGGTGGCGTGGTGGTCAATCTGACCAACGGGACGGCCACGGGCGCGGACGGGGCCGACACCCTGGTCTCGATCGAGAACCTGGCGGGTTCGACCTTCAACGACACCCTGACCGGCGACGCCGTGGCCAACAACATTCAGGGCGGCGGCGGGATCGACACGATCTTCGGCCTGGGCGGCAACGACGTCCTGACCGCAGGGGCACCCGGAACCAGCGGCGGGGCACCCGACATCATCAAGGCTGCCAGTGAGGCCAACAACACCATCGCGACCGCCGTGTCGCTGGACGGTGGCTTCGACCTTCTGGCCCGCGACGGCGTGACCAATCCGACGACCACGCCCCACGCCACGGTTGTCGCCACGGCCCATGCCGGCGTCGAATACTATGCGGTGACCGTGGGAGCCGGGCAGACGGTGCGGTTCGATATCGACGGGGCTTCGTTCGACTCGACCCTGCGGCTGTTCGACGGGGGCGGAACCGAACTGGCCCAGAACGATGACGCTGCCGACGTCGGCGAAGAGTCGACCAACTCCGCCATCAGCTACACCTTTACCACGGCCGGGACCTATTACATCCAGGTGGCCCTGTGGCTGACCAACGGCAACAACACCTTCACCAGCGGCGCCATGACGGCGGGATCGACCTATGCGCTGCACGTGTCCGTGCCGGGCCATGCCGTGGTCACGCCGACCCTGGGCGGCTCGACGCTGGACGGCGGCGACGGCAATGACATCCTGACCGGCGGGGCGGGCACCGACTGGCTGATCGGCGGAGCGGGCGACGACACCGTGATCGGCGGCGGCGGCAACGACCTGCTGACCGGGGGCGCGGGGGCCGACACCTTCCGCTTCGGATCGCGCGCAGATTCCTACATCGACACGGGCGTCGCCGACGACGTCATCAGCGATTTCCAGACGGGGATCGACAAGATCGACCTGATCGCGCTGAACCTGACCAGCGTGGCGATCACCGCCTCTGGCATCTACAACATCGTCACAGGCACGACCGCGGCCGGGCTGTTCTCGGTGCGGGTCCAGGGGGCGGTGAGCCAGTCCGACATACTGCTCGTGACGCCCGGTTCGACGCCGACCAATCTGTTCGGCACGGCTGCCGGCGAAACCCTTACAGGCACTTCGGGCGTCAACTACATCACCGGCCGTGGCGGCGCCGACACCCTGATCGGAGGCGGCGGCGTCGACTATTTCGTCTACGAGGCCACCAGCGATTCCACTGCGGCGGCCCAGGACAACCTTGCGGACTTCCAGACCGGGGTCGACCGTATCGATCTGAACGCCCTGAACACCACCTCGGTCAGCATCGCCCGCATCAACGGCTCCAGCGTGTTGTTTGCCGAGACCCCGGCGGGTGCCTTCCAGTTGGCGGCCATCGGACGCGAGATCAACGGCTCGGATTTGAATTACGCGACCACGCACGGCGTCTTCATGATTGGGTCCGAGGCCGGCGAGACCATGGTCGGGACCGGCTTTGCCGATCCGCTGGTCGGCAACGGCGGCAACGACATCCTGATCGGGGGCCGTGGGGCCGACGCCATCTCGGGCGGGACAGGCGCGGACATCTTCGAATACCGCCTCGCCTCGGATTCCAACCAGACGACCGGCTTCGATAACCTGTACGATTTCCAGACCGGCACCGACTTCATCGACCTGAGGGAACTGGGCACCACCTCCATCAGCCTGATCCGCACCGACAACGGCTCGACCTTCGTCTTCGCAGAGACCCCGACAGGCGCGTTCCTGACCACCGCCGCCAACCTGGCCGTCAACGGGCGCGACATCCTGTACGGCAATACCCACGGCATCTACATGATCGGCTCGGGCAATGCCGATGTCCTGGTCGGGTCCAGTCTGGCGGATCCGATCTATGGCGGTGCCGGGAATGACATCCTGGTTGGCGGCGGCGGCGCGGATGTGCTGTTCGGCGAGGCGGGGGCGGACACCTTCCTGTATTTCGCCGCGTCGGATTCGAGCGTGTCGGCCGCCGACACCCTGTTCGGCTTCACGGTCGGCTCCGACAAGATCGACCTGCGCTCCGTGCGCGCTAGTGGTACGGACGTCTTCAGCATCGCCTACACCGGCGGCAGCTCGTTCATCTTTGTGGACATCGGCGGCAACGGCACGAACGACATGCTGATCCAGGTCGCGGGGGCCACGATCACCGCCAGCGACATCCTGTGGACGGCCGGGGCCGCTGCGCTGGAGCCGGTCGCCAAGTCCGTGATCGAGACCCTGCCGCAGGCGGACGTCTTCATCTGGCCGACCGAGCTGGATATGGGCCCCGACGCCTCGCCGATGGCCTTCGACGCCTTCGACACGGACCCGATGGACGCCGCCTCGCTGAAGGGGGCCTACTGGACATCGTCGGCCCTGACCCTGCCCAGCGACCCGGACCTTGTCGTGATCGATCCCTACTTCCATCCGGCCGTCGGCCAGCCCGGCGACTGGCTGCTTTAGGATCGTCGTCGGCGGCGATTGCCAGCAAGGTCATTGATCGTTAGGCATGCAGCGCGGGCCGGCCGGGGGGATTGCCGTCGCTACGCCCGCGCTTTCACATGACCGACGACCGATGGTGTCCGCTCCCGCGATGACGACGATCTATTTCGACATCACGACGTCCATCTCCTGGGGGGGCGCTCCGGTCGGCATCACCCGGGTCGAGCGAGAGATCGCCCGTCGCGCCGAGGGCCGCTGCGCCTCGCCGGTCCGGTACTGTTTCTTCCACCAGGCGACCCAGCGTTACTATGTGATCCAGCCGGCCTTCGCCGAGCGGGTCCTGGCCGGCGAATGCTGGATCGCACTGGACGACATGCGCGGCCTGCGGCTGGACCGATCGATTTCGGAGCGCGGCAATATCCTCGATGACATGCCGACGGACATGACGGGAGCCGAGGCGGTTCTGGCGCTGCGATCCCGCCTGGCCGATCTGCCCCTGGCCGACCTGTTGCAACTGCGCGAAGAGAACCGCTTCGTAAACGTCAACGCCGACGGTCGCCGCAACCTGGTCAGCGTCAGCCAGGTGGTGTCCGGCCCGGTCCCGATGAATGCCAAGACCTGGATCATCAACGGCGGTCTGGACTGGGAACACAAGAACGTCCGCGGGATGCGCAAGATCCGCAAGAAGACCGGCTTCAAATACCTGGCCATCATCTACGACATCATTCCACTGCTGTATCCCCAGTACGTGGTGCCCTTCTATGTGGATCTGCTGAAGAAGTATTTCGGCGAGCTGTTCTGGACGGCTGACTACGCCTTCTGCATCTCCGAGACGACCAAGGCCGATGTCGCGCGTCATCTTTCGGAATGGCGACTGCCGTCCATGCCGCTGGAGGCCTGGCCTCTCGGCAGTGACATCGTGGAAGCCGCCGCCGGGACCCAGCCGGGTTTCCCGACCGCCCTCGCGGGCAAGCGATACCTGCTCTACGTCTCGACCATCGAGCCCAGGAAGAGCCACAGGACCATCGTCGATGCGTTCGAGTATGGCGTCCGGTCCGGTGCGATCCCGGACGACGCCATGTGCGTGTTCGTCGGTCGGGTGGGCTGGAATACCGACAACCTGGTCCAGGAAATCCGCACCAATCCCCTGATCGCCGACCGGGTCCTGATCCTGTCAGGAATCCCGGACGAGGATCTGACGGAACTGTATCGCAGGGCCCGGTTCGTGGTCTTCCCGTCGAAGTACGAAGGCTACGGCCTGTCGCTGGTCGAGGCGATGGCGCTGGGCAAGGCCTGCCTCAGCAGTGAAGCGGGATCGCTGCGCGAGGTCGGTGGTACGGCACCGCTCTACATCGATCCGGTCGATCTGCGGAAATGGACCGACACCCTGATCTCTGTCTTTACCGACGACGCCATGATCGCCGACCTCGAGAAGCGTTCCCTCACGGAATACAAGCCTGTGACCTGGGACGACTCGGCCGACCTGTTCTACGGTATCCTCAATCGCTGGGTGGAGGCGGCCCGATGAAAGTCCTGTCGCTCGGCACCTATCCCATTCGTCTGCCGGTCCACGGCGGTCAGCGGCGCACGACCCAGATCGGCCTGTGTTACGAGCGGGCGGGCATCCAGTATCTGTACGCCTCGGTCTATTCCGCGACGACCTACAGCCCCGAAAAGGTGACCGAGCGGGACTATCCCTATTCATCGATCGGCGGGATCTATTCGGACGTTCCGTTTATCGAGGACATGGGCAGCGGAGCCTTCGCGGCGAGCCAGAGCGGCCCGTATCGGCATTTCCGGTCCCTGATAGAATGCTTCCAGCCAGACGCCGTTCAGATCGAGCAGCCTTTCATGTGGCCGCTGGTGCGCAAACTGCGCGAGGAAGGCGTTCTGACCGACACCTCGCTGATCTATTCGTCGCACAATTTCGAGGCGCCGCTGAAGCGCGACATCCTCGAAGGGGTCGGAGTGGATCGCAAGCTGGTCAATCGCGTCGAGACCATGGTCCTGGACATCGAGACCGAACTGGCCGAGCAGGCCGACCTGCTGTTCTGCGTGTCGGCGGCCGATGCCCAATCGTATCGCGGCCTGAATCCCGCCTGCAAGCCGCTGGTGGTGCGCAATGGCAGCGAGCGTCCCGGTAAAGCCAAGCGCCCGCCCCACGGAGCTGTTTTCAAGGCCAACGAGTACCTCTATTTCGTCGGCAGCGCTTATCCGCCGAACATCCAGGGGTTCGAGAAATACGTCCTCAGCGGCGGTCTCTACGGCTTCCCACCGGAAAAGATGTTTGCGATCTGCGGCGGGGCTTCGGACGGCATCTACCAGTCGGGCCTGTATCAGCCGCATGCCGAGGCCTACGGCGACCGGACCCACTTTTTCCCCCATCCGTCGGACGCCGAGCTCAGCTGGCTGCGCGAGAATGCCAAGGGCATACTGCTGCCGATCGGCGCGGGTGGCGGCAGCAACCTGAAGACCGCCGAGGCCCTGAGTTCGGGCAAGTGGGTGGTCGCGACCTCGGTCGCCATGCGCTCGTTCGAGGATCATCAGGGCGACGCCGGCGTCATCGTGGCCTCCAGTCCGCGCGAGTTCCAGCAGGCAATGCTTGACGTCGTCTATGGCAAGCCGCTCAGCCTCACGGCCAAGCAGCGCACCCAGCGCGAAGGCCTGTTCTGGGACCGGGTGTTCGACGACAGTGGCCTGGCCGACCGTGTCCTTTCGCTCGATGCAGCGACGGCCGGGGGAGAACCGGCATGAGCCAGGTCCTGCGCCGCCGCATCGCCCGCCCCTTCCGCGACGCCGCGCGAAAGGCCATGGCCAGGGGTGCCTGGGCCGAGGCCCTGGCCAACTTCAAGCGGGTCGAGGCCATCAACCCCCAGAACCGTTCCGTGCTGTTGCCGATCGCCAACATGCATGCCGAACTGGGCCAGTACGGACAAGCTGAGACCGCCTATCACGAGGCCGCGCAGATTCCCGAATACCGCCTCGACGCGCGGATCGGCATGGCGCGTGTCTCGGTGCGTAAGGCGGAGTGGTCCGAGGCCCTGTCCCGCTGGGATGCCGCTCTCGAAGCGATGGGCGAGGATGAGGCAGTCGATCCGAACGTTCGTTCGACCTGGTCCATGTCACCGGCCGAGGTGTTGCTGCAGTGCGCCCTGGCGCGCGAACTCATCGCTGACGCCGCCGGAGCGGAGCGCGACCTGGTGCTGGCCATGGCGTTGGAACCGTCGATCCGCCGGTCCGCCGCAGCGTCGCTGATGCGAGGCCGGCTTCTGGCCAAGGACGACGTCAGGGCGGCCTATCGTGTGTTGCTCAATGCGCACCGGCGGTATCCGCAGGATTTTTCCATCCTGTACGAGTTGACCAGTGCCGCCGTGGTGGCCGGCGAGCGCGGCGAGGCGGAACGGTTCGCCAGGGCGCTGATCGACCTGCAGCCCGACAACCCCTCGACCCTGGCCCTGCTGCGTGAGCGGGGCATCGTGATCGCGAACACTTTACAAAACAGCGGTGGATGATTCCTGTTCGAATTGCTAGCCATGGCGGGGTGACGGGCCGACACACGGGTCGTTAACCGGTGGTCGGCCATGGGAGGTCGGATCATCCAGCTCGATGGATCGACGAGGGGTACCCGCCATGACTGTCATCGCCAACCGCCACGGCAACCTGCGCTTCAGCTTCGCCAGCGCCCTCGAGACCGAAGACTATCTGCCGGCCCTGGCCGCCGCGCGGCGGTCCGCGGCGGCCAGTGGGACCGCAGGCCCGGGGTCGCCCGTCCTGGCCATTCCCACGGATACGCCGACGGCGGCCCGTCCGATTGACGGACCCAGCGACGTCATTCTGACCGGCGGGGCGGGCCCCGACACCTTGGTGGGGACGGATGGCGCGGACACCCTGACCGGACTGGGAGGCGACGATATCCTGCGAGGACTCGGCGGCCCCGACGTCCTGGATGGCGGCGACGGCAACGACACCGTCGACTTCTCCACCGCGACGGCCGGCGTCGGTGCCTACCTGTCGGGCGGAGGCGCGCCCTACGGCGATGGGGTCGGGGACGTCTACCTCTCGATTGAGAACATGAACGGTTCGGCGTTCGCCGACTTTTTGTGGGGAAACAACCTCAACAACGTGATCCGCGGCGGCGGCGGCATGGACGACCTGTACGGCTTCGCGACCTCCACGACCGAGATCGACTTCCTTTACGGCGGTGACGACATCGATCTGCTGCTGGGGGGCATGGGCCTCGATCGACTGGACGGCGAGGCGGGCGAGGACACTGTCAGCTATCTGCTGTCGCCGACGGGCCTGACGATCTCGCTGCGCAACCCGGCGGGAGAGAACACCGGCTGGGCCGCCGGCGACACCTTCACCAGCATCGAAGACGTCATCGGCTCCGAGTTCAACGACATCATCTACGGCAACGCCGATCCGCTCATCAACCAGCTCCAGGGCCAGAGCGGCAACGACACCATCTATAGCGGCGGAGCCGCCTACACGGTGCTGATCGGGGGCATCGGCGCGGACCGGCTGGTCGGCTTCAACAACACCCTTCACCTCATCGACTACGAAACCGCCCGCGGCGACGTCGTCGCCGATATGCAGGATCAGGCTCTCAACACCGGTGACGCGGCGGGTGACGTTTACGAGAACCTGTTCGGCCGCGACCTGGCCGGTTCGACGTTCAACGACCGCTTGTACGGCGACGCCGGCAACAACAACATCATCGGCGATCCGGACCAGATCGCCTATAACGGTGTCAACGGCGTGGACGAGTTGTATGGCCGTGACGGCAACGACACCCTGGACGGCGGCCCGCGCGGCGACCGCCTGGACGGCGGCCAAGGCTTCGACGCCGCAGCCTACACCAGCGCCCTGGCCGGCGTCGGTGCCTTCCTCGGCAACCCCGGCGGCAATACCGGCGACGCGGCCGGCGACACCTATATCGCCGTCGAGGCCCTGATCGGGTCTCGCTTCAACGACACCTTGGGCGGCGACAATTTCAACAACTCGCTGCTGGGTCGTGACGGCAACGACACCCTCCAGGGCGAGGGGGGCGAAGACCTTCTGGTTGGCGGGCTGGGGGCGGACATCCTGATCGGCGGCGCCGACCTGGATTTCGCGACCTATTCGGATGCGACGGAAGGCGGCGTGACCGTCAACCTGGCGCTGCCGAGCACCAATGTCGGCGCGGTCGCGGTCGGTGACACCTACTTCGGGATCGAAGGCATTCTGGGGTCTGCGTTCGCCGACATTCTCTCAGGTGACGAAGCGGCCAATACGCTTCGCGGCGAACTGGGGAACGACTTCCTCATCGGCGCGGGCGGGGACGACACCCTCGACGGCGGCGCGGGCGCGGACCGGTTGAACGGCGGAGCGGGCTTCAATATCGCCAGCTATGCGTCCTCGGCGGCCGGCGTGACGGCCTCTCTGGCCAACAGTGGCGTCAATACCGGCGACGCCCAGGGCGACACCTACGAAAACATCCAGCAGATCAACGGCACCGCGTCCGGCGACACTCTGACGGGCGCGGCCGGTGCCGGCAGCATCCTGCGTGGTCTGGGTGGTAACGACACCCTGAACGCGCTTGGCGCGACCCAGCTGAACGGCGATGAAGGCAACGACACCCTGAACGGTGGCGCGTTCGACGACGTCCTGCTCGGCGGTGCCGGCGCCGACGTCATCAACGGCGGCGGCGGCACCGACTTGGCCAGCTATGTGACGTCCGCCTCGGGCGTATCGGTGTCGCTGGTCGGCGGCGGAGCGAACGGCGATGCCGCTGGGGACATCTACAACAGCATCGAGAACGTCGCGGGTTCCAACTTCGCCGACACCATCATCGGGGATGGAAACGTCAACTACCTGCTCGGCCTGGCCGGCAATGACACGCTGGAAGGCGGCGCGGGCGACGATCAGCTCGAAGGCGGTGCCGGCGCCGATCAACTGCGCGGTGGCAGCGGCTTCGATTATGCGGTGTATGCGGGCGCTGGCGCCCGGGTCGTCGTCAACCTGGCCGGCGGTGCCGGAGAAGGCGACTCCGCAGGCGACATCTATGACTCGATCGAGGGCGTCGTCGGCTCGAACTTTGACGATATCATCACGGGTGACGGTAACGCCAATACCGTCCAGGCAGGCGGAGGCAACGACACCATCCGCACCGGTGACGGCGCCGATCTGATCGCTGCCGGCGCGGGTAACGACATCATCATCGCCGGGCTCGGCACAGACATCATGCTGGGCGAGGCCGGGGCCGATACCTTCGTGTTCGAGACCGTCGCCGAGAGCCAGGCGACGCTTCAGGTCGTGTCGGACATCATCGACGACTTCCAGACCGGCATCGACAAGATCGACATCTCGGGCTTCAGCCCGACGTCGGTGTCGTTCGGCACCGACGGCGTCTACAACACCGTGATCGCCACCTCGGCCAGCGGCACCTTCACCGTGCGCGTGCGCGGGGCGGTCAACAGCAGCGACATCATTACCACCGCGACCGGCTCGGCCATCACCGGCGGTGCCGGGGCCGACAACCTGATCGGCACGGGCGGCGGTGACACCCTCATCGGCGGCGGTGGCGGCGACACCCTGACCGGCGGCGGCGGGGCCGACACCTTCCGCTATACGGCGACGTCGGACTCGACGGCCGCCAACCAGGACGTCATCACCGACTTCCAGACCGGCATCGATCGCATCGACCTGTCGGCGATCAATCCGACCTCGGTGTCGATGGCCCGGCTCGCCGGCGGCGGCACCGTGGTCTATGCCGAGACCCCCGGCGGAGCCTTCCAGCTGTTCGCCGCCGGTGCCAATCTCCAGGGCTCGGACTTCCTCTACAACGGCGGCTTCGGCGTCTTCATGATCGGCTCGTCCGGCGCGGACACCATGGTCGGCACCCTGCGCCCCGATCCCATCGTGGGTTTCGCGGGCGATGACATCCTGACCGGTGGGGCCGGCGGCGACGCCATCTCCGGCGGTGCGGGACGCGATATCTTCGTCTATCTGACGGGTTCGGACTCAGGTCTGGGCAACCTCGACAACCTGTACGACTTCGAGACGGGCATCGACCTCATCGACCTGCGGGCGCTGAACACGGTGTCGATCAGCGTGGTGCGCGGCGAGGACGGCTCCAGCTTCGTGTTCGCCGAAAGCTTCGCCGGATCGTTCCTGACCTCGGCCGCCTATCGGGCGATCCAGGGCACGGACTTCCTCTACAACAACAGCCACGTCATCTTCTTGCTAGGCTCCAACGTCGGCGAGACCCTGATCGGCGGAAGCCTGGCCGACCCGATCGTCGGCAATGGCGGCAACGACATCCTGATCGGTGGCACGGGCGCGGACGCCATCTCGGGCGGGGCCGGCGCGGACCTGTTCGTCTATCAGTCGCGCGCGGACTCGGTTCAGGGCAGCCTGGACAATCTCTATGACTTCGAGAGCGGCGTCGACCGGATCGATCTGACGGCGATCAACACGACGGCAGCGACCATCATTCGTTCGGCCGACGGTTCGACCTTCGTCTTCGCCGACACGGCGGCCGGCCAGTTCGTGACCTCGGGCGCCCTGCGCAACATCAACGGCAACGACCTGGTCGGCATCAACCACGGGGTCTTCATGCAAGGCTCGGACGGGGCGGACTTCCTGATCGGGTCGCAGCGGTCCGACCCGATCGTCGGCAATGGCGGCAACGACATCCTGATCGGTGGCACGGGCGCGGACGCCATCTCGGGCGGGGCCGGCGCGGACCTGTTCGTCTATCAGTCGCGCGCGGACTCGGTTCAGGGCAGCCTGGACAATCTCTATGACTTCGAGAGCGGCGTCGACCGGATCGATCTGACGGCGATCAACACGACGGCAGCGACCATCATTCGTTCGGCCGACGGTTCGACCTTCGTCTTCGCCGACACGGCGGCCGGCCAGTTCGTGACCTCGGGCGCCCTGCGCAACATCAACGGCAACGACCTGGTCGGCATCAACCACGGGGTCTTCATGCAAGGCTCGGACGGGGCGGACTTCCTGATCGGGTCGCAGCGGTCCGACACGATCGTCGGCGGTGCCGGCAACGACCTGATCGTCGGCTTCGGCGGCGCCGACACCCTGATCGGGGGCACGGGGGCCGACATCTTCGTCTTCTACGGCGGCGACTCGCCGGTGACGGGCCAGGACGTGCTGCAGGACTTCCAGTCGGGCGTCGACAAGATCGACCTGCGCTCCGTGCGCACCGGCGCGTCGGACGTGTTCAACATCGTCAACACCGGGGGCATCTCGACCCTGTTCGTGGACCTCGGCAACAACGGCTCGAACGACCTGGTCATCCAGATCACCAACACCAACATCGTCGCCTCCGACATTCTGTGGACGGCCGGCGGCGCGGCGCTGGAGGACACGGTCAAGGTCCCGGGGCCGGAAGTGCTGCCGGTAGAGGGTCTGGACTTCGGTGCGGACGACGCGACCTTCGACGGGTTCGCGCCGCACACCGGCCGGTTCATGCTGGACCTGGACCCCAATGTCGGGACCGGCTTCTACCACGGTCAGGACTGGTATCTGTAAGCGCGACCCAGGGCGGTCACGACAAAAGGCCCCGGACGGCGACGTCCGGGGCCTTTCTGTATCCTGACGCCGGCAAGCCCGCGATCAGTCGTTGAAGTAGGGTGTCAGTGCCGCCCGGGCCGCCATGCCCAGGTCGGGTCGCTTCAACGCCAGGGCGACGTTGGCGCGCAGCAGGCCGATCTTGTCGCCGCAATCGTGGGTCACGCCTTCATATTCCACAGCCGTGAAGCCCTGGGTCTTCATCAGGGTGGCCATGGCGTCGGTCAGCTGGATCTCGCCGCCCGCGCCGCGCGGCTGGGTCTGGAGGATGTCGAAGATCTCGGGCTGAAGGATATAGCGGCCGGCGATCGACAGGTTCGAAGGGGCGGTCCCCTGGGCCGGCTTCTCGACCATGCCCCGCATGGCGATCCGGCGGCCGTCGCGCTCGAGCGGATCGACGATGCCGTATTTGTGGGTGTCCTCGGCGGGCACGGCCTCGACGCCGATGATGTTGCCGCCCAGCTCGTCGTAAGCCGCGGTCAGTTGCTTCAGGGCACCGGGAGCCGCATCGACGATGACGTCGGGCAGCAGCACCGCGAACGGCTCATGGCCGATGATGTCGCGCGCGCACCAGACGGCGTGGCCAAGTCCCAGGGGCTGCATCTGGCGGGTGAAGCTCATCTCGCCGGCGGTCGCCAGTTCGGCGTTCATGGCGTCGAGGATGTCGGTCTTGCCCTTGGCGAGCAGCTGGGCCTCGAGCTCGATCTGGTGGTCGAAATAGTCCTCGATGGCGCCCTTGGAGCGGCCGGTGACGAAGACGATATGCTCGATCCCGGCCTCGCGGGCCTCTTCGACGATATAGCTCAGGATCGGCCGATCGACGACGTTGAGCAGCTCCTTGGGCGTGGTCTTCGTGCCCGGCAGAACGCGGGTTCCGAGGCCTGCGACCGGCAGGACTGCCTTGCGCAGCCGGGTTGAGGAAGAACGCATGAGAAGCCTTGCGATAAGGGCGGAAGGGTCTGTGTGACCGGCCCGGCCAGAACATTCAAGCGGTTCCCCGGTTCCCCCGCCGATCAGACCATGGGTGCGCGGCTCAGGCGATAGGTGCCGTCGATCGTCTCGAAATTATCGACACCGGTCTGGCGGAAGCGCAAGGGTCCGCCGGTCTCCCGCAGAAGCTCGAAGCCGCCCTGAACCGTCTTCCAGGCCTTGGCACCGCGTACCACCTCAAGATCGCACCGGCCGATCACGACGCCGAAGCCGCCGTCGGTCGGGACGCGGTTCAGGGCGATCCGGCAGGTGCCCTCGCCCCCGGCGCGCCTGAGGCCATACAGGCCGAAGACCTCCTCCGTCGCGAGGACACGGTCCGAGGCCCCATCGGAGGCAGCAGGGTCAGGCGGCGTCATGGCAAGCTCCTCGGCGCGACAGGCTGCAGCCGAAAGGATCAGGGCAGACCCGATGAGGGCAAGACGACGACCGGTCATTTCGATGCTCCAGAGCCCGCAATGACTATCCTCCGACAGGGAGGATGCGACAAGCTCCCGTTTCCAGACCTGTGTAATTCCACAGACTATCTCCATTCATCTCAAACGCGTATAAGGCTGGGTCATCAAAGGTCGAAAATGGTCGCGTGTTCAAATCCCTGACTGCACCCAAGGCCGGCGCCGAGCCTTTGGCCGCCGCCATCCGCGCCTGTCGGACCCATTTCATCTGGGCTGCGGTGTTCAGCGCCCTGGTCAATCTGCTGTACCTGGCACCGACCATCTACATGATGCAGGTCTATGACCGGGTCGTGCCGACGGGCGGGATCACGACCCTGGTGCTCATCACCATCGTGGCCATGCTGGCGCTCGGGACGCTGGCGGCGCTGGACTGGCTGAGGACGCGGCTGCTGGTGCGGGCCGGCCTGCGGATGGACAAGATGCTGGCCCCGGCCATCATGGCCCGTGTGGTCGATGCCCAAGGCAAGCCGCAATCGACCCAGGCGCTGCGCGAGTTCGACAATGTGCGGACCGCCGTCTCGGGCCAGGGCGTCATGGCCCTGTTCGATGCGCCGTGGACGCCGCTGTATCTGGTCTTCTGCTTCCTGCTGCACCCGGCGATCGGTGTGCTGACCCTGGTGGGCGGGGCGGTGCTGTTTCTGCTGGCCTGGCTGAACGAGCGTGACAGCCGGCCCCGGCTGAAGCGGGCCATCCAGTCGTCCAACGCCGCCTATGCCAGCCAGGACGGCATGACCGGCCAGACCGAGATCGTCCGGGCCCTGGGCATGCGTCAGGCCAGCATCAACCGCCAGCTTCATCAGCGTCACTCGGCCACCAGCCAGTATGCGGACGCCCAGTTCAGCGGCGGCAAGTATTCGGGCGCGATCAAGTTCCTGCGCCTCGCGCTGCAATCGGCCTCTCTGGGGCTGGCCGCCTATCTGGCGGTCAAGGGCGAGATGTCGGCGGGGGCGATCATCGCCGCCTCGGTCCTGCTCAGCCGGGCGGTCGCGCCGATCGAGGCCCTGGTCGGCGCCTGGCCCAGCCTGGTTCAGGCGCGCGCCAGCTGGACCACCCTGCAGGAGCTGTTCGCCTCCACCGCCGGCGTCGACAAGCCGCGCACCGCCCTGCCTGCCCCCAGGGGCTTGCTTCAGGTCGAGGGGATCGCCGTGCGCCTGCCCGGTACCGAACAGCCCCAGCTGAAGGGCGTCAGCCTGACCCTCAATCCCGGCCAGACCCTGGGCGTCGTCGGGCCCAGCGGATCGGGCAAGACCACCCTGGCGCGCGTGCTGGCGGGGGCCCAGTCGCCGACGATCGGCACGGTACGGCTGGACGGGGCCGAGTATTCGGCGCGCGACTCCGACGATCTGGCCCGCCACATCGGCTATCTGCCGCAGAACCCGAACCTGTTCGCCGGCTCGATCAAGGACAATATCTCGCGCTTCGCCTCGTCGATCGGGGTCAGCGCCGAGGCGGTGGACGCAGGTGCGGTGGCGGCGGCGCAGGCGGCGGGGGTGCATGAGCTGATCCTGCGCCTGCCCAACGGCTATGACACCATGCTGGGGCCGTTCGGCCAGGGGGTGTCGGCGGGGCAGGGCCAACGCATCGCCCTGGCGCGGGCCCTGTACGGGTCGCCGGCCCTGCTGGTGCTCGACGAGCCCAACTCGGCCCTGGACCAGGAGGGCGAGGTCGCCCTGATGAACGCCATCCTGCAAGCCGCCGCGCGGGGGGCCGCCGTGGTCATCATCGCCCACCGGGCCGGGGTGCTGCAGCGCGTCGATCGGCTGCTGACCATGAAGGACGGTGCGGTCCAGCTGGAAGGTCCGCGAGAGGACGTACTGGCCAAGATGCGCGCCGCCGCCCCGCCCGTCGGAGCCCGCCCGCAATGACCGCCTCGCCCATGCCGTCGTCGGGCACCCCGGCCAAGGCACCCGCCCCGGTCGAGGTCACCGACTCGCCGCGTCGCGAGCTGATCATCGGCGGGGTCATCATCTTCGTCTTCTTCGTCCTGTTCCTGGGCTGGGCGGCGTTCGCGCCCCTGGCGGCCGGGGCCTATGCCCAGGGGCAGGTGGCGGTGCTCGGCAACCGTCAGGCGGTCCAGCACCGCGAGGGCGGCACCGTCAGCGTCCTGCACGTCAAGGAGGGCGATCGCGTCACCCAGGGGCAGGTGCTGCTGGAACTGTCCACCGGCGAGCTGAGCGCCAGCGAGCGCGGGGTCACCGGCCAGATCATCGCCCTTCTGGCCCAGCGGTCGCGGATGATCGCCGAGCGCGACCGGCTGGGCTCGGTGCCCGAGCCCGCCGAGTTCGCGGCCCTGTCGGCCGAGGACCGCCAACTGGCCGACGAGGCGATGCGGTTGCAGCGGCTGCAGTACTCCGCCCGCCGCTCGGGCCGCTCGACCGAGACGGGCGTCCTCAGCCAGCGCGGCGAGCAGCTGAACCAGCAGATCGCGGGCTTCCAGCGCCAGATCGAGTCGAACATCGAACAGCGCCGCCTGATCGGCGAGGAGCTGGACGGGATGCGCAGCCTGGCGGCCCAGGGTTTCGCCCCCCAGAACCGGGTGCGGGCGCTGGAGCGCAACGCCGCCGCCCTGGACGGTGAGCTGGGGTCGCTGCGGGCCCAGGTGGCGCGGGCGCGCGAGGCCATGGGCGAGACCCGGCTGCAATCGCTGGGCGTCACCACCCGGCTGGACGAGGACGTCGCCGACCGGCTGCGTCAGGTCGAGGTTGACCTGAACGACCTGCGTCCCAAACAGACCGAGCTGCGCAACCAGATCGCCCGCGCCCAGATCCGCAGCCCCTCGACCGGCCAGGTCGTCGGCCTGACCATCTTCACGCCCGGCGGGGTGATCCAGCCGGGCCAGACCCTGATGGAGGTCCTGCCCGACCGCGCCGATCAGGTCATCATCGCCTCGATCGATCCCGTCGACATCGACGACCTGAGGGTCGGGCTGTCGACCGAGATCAAGTTTCCGGGCCTGCGCGACCGCTCGACCCCGATCCTGCACGGAACCGTCACCCTGATCTCCGCCGACACCTTCACCGACGAGGCCACCAAGCGCAGCTTCTATCGCGCCGAGGTGGTGATTCCGCCGTCGGAGATGACCAAGCTGGGCACCGCAGCGACCCATATCCGGCCGGGGATGCCGGTCGAGGTGGTGGTCCTGCTCAAGGACCGTACGGCGCTTCAGTACCTCCTCGAGCCCCTGACCCGCAGCCTGTGGCGGTCGGGCTCGGAGCAGTAGGGGCGGTCCCAGCTGCTCCCAGGGTGACGGTGGCGGCGTGGACTTCGGTATCCAGGCTCACGGGTACCACGGGAGGTGCGCGCTGCGAAAAACAGAGTCCGAAAGGTCTGAATTGTCTGAAAATGTCAGGCAAGCTTGACGTTTGCGGACTGTCCGGACTCGAAAAACAGAGTCCGAGGAGTCCGAGGAGTCCGAGGAGTCCGGAGAGTCCGGACTCCTGTTCCTTCCGAGGCGAACGCGCGTTGATTTTCAAAGACCAGGCGCGAGGCCGCAGTCTACCACGGCTGGGAGGGGCGCCAGGTCGATAGGCTCGAAAATCGGCCAATCCCTTTTGGCGCAAGGGATTGGACGGCCGAAGTTGGAGAGTCGGGCATCGCTAGACCCCGGTGCGAAGCCTCGCCCATTGGCGGTCATGACTGGGCGCGAAGGCTTCCGCGGACGCCGCTATCGTGAGTTGAAGTCGTCACAAGTCCCACATAGGCTGCCGTTGTAACAGGAGCTTTCCCCATGCCCACCTTCACCGGAACCGCGGGTGACGATGTGATTGATACGGGCTCTCGGGCGACGAGCTCGTCGAACATGGGATACAGCCTGTTCAATTCGAACTACGTCGTGAACGCAGGTGCGGGGGCCGACCGAATTGCGTTTCAAGGCGTGTCGAACGGATCCACCTTCAACGGTGAGGATGGTGACGACATCATCACAGTCGATTGGTCCGCGACATTCTTCCCGTCACTCAATGCGCCGGCGGTGTTGGTCGATGGTCAGGCGGTTCAGATCAACGGCGGTGGCGGAGCCGACACGCTGACCGCTGTCACCCACGCGCTGATCGACGGAGGCGAAGGCGACGACATAATCCAGGTCGGCAGGGGTTTCGGTGCGGGTTCGGCGGGTCGGGGTTTCGTCATCCCCCTCGGAACCGACACGACCGTGCGGCTGACGGGCGGGGCCGGCGCGGATACCTTCGTCATCGCCAATCCAATCGGCACGGCCGTGATCACGGATTTCCAGATTGGGACAGATCGTCTGGATTTTTCACAGTCGTTCATCTGGAACTTTGAAGGCGGCACGGGCCCGACCGGTCGCGTCCTGGTCGGGCAGCAAGGTGCCGATACGATCTTCTTCTCTGCCGACAACATCGACAAGGTTTTCGCTCGCCTGATCAATGTGGACGCGGCGACCATCCCGGTCTCGTCCTATCTGAACAACGCCGGCGCGACCCCCCATCTGGCGACGACCCCCGTCTATGTCTTCGGTACGCCCGGCAATGACACCCTGTCTGGCGCGGTCGTTTACGGCGGCGACGGGAATGACACCCTGCTCGGGACGGACGGCGACGATCTGCTGAACGGCGGTGCCGGGAACGACAGCCTGCGCGGCGGCGGCGGCCTGGACCAGCTGACCGGCGGCGCGGGCGCGGATGCCTTCGTCTTCGCAGCGGGGGATTCGACGGGGACGGCCATCGATTCCATCGCGGACTTCCAGACCGGATCGGACCGGATCGTGATCGAGGGCATTTCGATCAGTGGACTGAGTCTCGTGCAGACCAGCACCGGCGGCACGGTTGTCTTCGGTAGCCATATCTCGGGACCCCAGACGGTCATCGGAGTGAACGGTGCCATTCAAGCCGGCGATATCCTGGGCTCGGGCGGTCAGGTCCTGGCGGCGATCATGTTGGGGTCGGAAAATGCCGACACCCTGATCGGCTCCCGGTCCAATGACATCGTGAATGGCGGCGCTGGAGACGATTTTCTGACGGGAGGGTTGGGGAGCGACTTCCTTACCGGCGGCGCGGGCGCCGATCAGTTCATTTACAACGCCGTCGGCGAGAGCCGGGCGACGACCGGGGCGACCGATCGGATCACGGATTTCCAGACCGGCGTCGACTTGATCAATCTGAATGCCATTCTTCCGGCCGCGCTCCGGATCGATATGGCGAATGGAGATACGCAGGTTTACGCGATCTATGGCACAAGCCTGCAATATCAGCCTGGAAGTGATCTTGCGATCCTGGTGACGGGCAGGGTTCAGGGTTCTGACTTCCTGCTTGCCGGCCGGACCAACATTCCCGTCTACATGAATGGCACAGCCGGCGCAGACGTCCTGATCGGCAGCGTCGCCGATGATGTGATCTCCGGCGGCGCTGGAGCGGACGTCCTGATGGGCGGAGCGGGAGCCGACAGCCTGCGCGGTGGCCAGGGACTGGACCAGCTGACGGGCGAGGCCGGGGCGGACAGCTTCATATTCGCCGCGGGCGACTCGACCGGGTCCGCCATCGACTCCGTCGCCGATTTTCAGACCGGGTCGGATCGGATCGTGCTGGAAGGGACGGTCACGGGACTGAGCCTGGTTCGGGTCGGCAGCGGCGCGACCCTGGTCTTCGCGGACTATGCGTCGGGGGCCCAGACGGTGATCGGCGTCAACGGCACGATCCAGGCGGGCGACGTGGTCGGTGCCGGCGGTCAGGCGATCCGCACCAACCTGGTGGGATCGGACGGGTCGGACACGCTGACCGGATCGAGCCTGGGCGACACCATCAACGGGGGTGCGGAAAATGACACCTTGACCGGTGGAGGTGGGGCGGACGTGCTGACCGGCGGGGCGGGAAGGGACACCTTCGTCTATACGGCGGCGACGGACTCGACCGAGGCCGCGATGGACCTGCTGACCGACTTCACGTCCGGAACCGACGTGATATCCCTTGGAGGTATCCTGACCGGGACGCTCAGCATCGTGCGTCTGGGCGGGGCCAGTTTCGTCTATGCGCCGACAGCCGGCGGGATGCTGGCGATCGCCGCCGCGGGTGAGGTTCAGGGCAGTGACGTGGGCGTCGGTCTCGACACCAATGTCTTCATCCTCGGCTCTGCGGGCAACGATACGCTGGTCGGGTCCGTCGGCCGGGACCGCATCGTCGGCGGTGACGGAAACGACACCATCATCAGCGTGGCCGCGAGTTTCGTTCTGGTCAACCCTAACACCGACCTTGTTTCCGGCGGGGCCGGCGCGGACCTCTTTACCTACCGCCCGAACATTGCCGGTCACCTGTTGGCGATCGACGACTTCGAGACGGGCGTAGACCGCCTCGGCATGGGAAGCGCACGCAGCATCACCATCATCCGCCAGGAGGACGGGTCGAGCCAGGTCTCCGGCGGGTATCGTCTCAACAACGTCGCTGCGAGCTCCATCACGATGACCGCGCTCGGCCGGGACATCAACGTGACCGACCTCGATATCGGCTATGCCGAGGGTGTCTCGATGCGGGGATCGTCTCGCGCCGACACCCTGATCGGCGGCATCTATGGCGATGCGGTTGTCGCGGGCGCGGGCAACGACACGATCATCGGCGGCCGTGCGGCCGACACCCTGTCCGGCGAAGGGGGGGCGGACACCTTTGTCTATCTTGCGAGTTCGGATTCGACCCTGGCCGGGGCGGACGTCATCACCGATTTCGTCTCTGGAACGGACCGGATCGACCTGACCGCTGTCCGCACAGGGGCCAGCGACACCTTTGGCATCGCGTATCTGAACGGCGGCAGCTTCCTGTTCGTCGATCTGGGTGGGAACGGGACCAATGACATGCTGATCCAGCTGGCCGGGACGACGCTGGTGGCGTCGGACATCCGATGGAGCGCGAGTGCCGGCGATCTGGAGCCGGTGGTCAAGGATGCGGGGCCCGAGGTGCTGCTGGTGTCGGACGACGTCGAGGGTTGGTGGACCGGGATGGTCCCACTGCACGATGACGGAATGCTGTTCCTCGACGACGGGGGGTCGGCGTCGGGGCGCGGGCATGACTGGTATCTCTAGGGAGCTCTGTCGTTACGGCTTGAACCGCCGGGCGCGGTGCCGCACGGTCTGACCATGGCCTTGTTGACCGGTGATCCCTTCCCCAGCTTTCGTGCGCCGGGGAATTCCAATCCGAACTATGCGTTCGATTCCGCCGCCGGGCGGTATCTGGTGCTGGCCGTGCTCAGCGGGGCGAGCGACGCCGAGATCGAGGCCGCGACGGCGCTGGCCGCCCGGCACCGGGCGAAATTCGATGACGACAGCCGCAGCTTCTTCGGCCTGTTGCCCGATCGGCCCGAGTGGCGCGGTCGGTTGCCGGATGCGATGCCGGGGGTGCGGTGGCTCTATGATTCCGGGGCGGTGCGGGACTTGGCCCAGGTGCCGGATGGGCCGCCGCAGTGGATCGTGATCGATCCGTCGATGCGGGTCCTGGCCTGTGCCGGGCCGGACCGGGCGGAGGAACTGCTGGCCGGGCTGGACCACCTGCCACCGCCGGACCGGCATGCGGGAGTGGCGTCCCATGCCCCGGTGCTGATCCTGCCGCGCATCTTCGAGCCCGGTTTCTGTCAGGTGCTGATCGATCACTACGACAGGGTGGGGGGCCAGGAATCGGGCTTCATGCGCGAGGTCGACGGGGTCACCAAGCTGATGACCGACCCCAATCACAAGAAGCGCTCCGACGTGCTGATCGAGGATCAGTCGCTGGTTACGGCCGCGCGGGCCCGGATCGCGCGGCGGCTGGTGCCCGAGATCAAGAAGGCGTTCCAGTATGAGGCGACGCGGATCGAACGCTATCTGGTGGCCACCTATGACGCGGCGACCGGGGGCTATTTCCGGCCGCACCGGGACAACACGACCAAGGGCACGGCGCATCGGCGGTTCGCGGTCTCCATCAACCTGAACCACGATTTCGACGGCGGCGACCTGAGGTTTCCCGAGTATGGGGCGACGACGCTGAGGCCGCCGCCGGGCGGGGCGGTGGTGTTCTCCTGCTCGCTGCTGCACGAGGCGACGCCGGTGACGCGGGGGCGGCGCTATGCGTTCCTGCCCTTTCTCTATGACGAGGCGGCGGCGAAGGTGCGCGAGGAGAACCTGAAATTCCTCGATCCGACGGGACTGCGGCAGGGCACGCCTGTTCCCGCCGAGTGATGCCGCCAGACCTCAGTGCGCCTCGTCCCAGTTGAGGGCGGCGCGGGCGTCGACGACCAGGGGGACGCTGAGCTTGATCGCGGGCTCGTCGGCGGTCTCCATCACGCGGCGGATGACGGTCATGGCGCGTTCGGCCAGGGGTTCGGGGGCCTCGAACACGAGTTCGTCGTGGACCTGGAGCAGCATCTTCACTTCCGACAGGCCGGCGTCGGCGAGGGCCGCGTGCATCCGCATCATGGCGCGGCGGATGATGTCGGCGGCGGCACCCTGGATCGGGGCGTTGATGGCGGCGCGTTCGCCGAACTGACGCTCGGCGCCCGACTTGGAGTGGATGGCCGGGATATGGATCTTGCGGCCGAACAGGGTGGAGACGTATCCGGCGGTGCGGACCTCGGCGCGGGTCTTGTCCATATAGTCTCGGATGCCGGGGAAGCGCTCGAAATAGGTCTTGATATAGGCCCCGGCCTCGCCCTGATCGATGCCCAGCTGGGCCGCCAGACCGAAGGCCGAGATGCCATAGACGATGCCGAAATTGATCGCCTTGGCGCGGCGGCGGGTCTCGGCGGGCATGCCCTCGACGGGGACGCCGAACATCTCGGACGCGGTGGCCGCATGGATGTCGAGCCCGGCCTTGAAGGCGCGCTTCAGCTCGGGGATGTCGCCGATGTGGGCCAGCAGGCGCAGTTCGATCTGGGAATAATCGGCGCTGATCAAGACGTTGCCGGGGGCGGCGATGAAGGCCTGGCGGATCTGGCGGCCGATCTCGTTCCGGACCGGGATGTTCTGGAGGTTGGGGTCCGACGAGGCGAGGCGGCCGGTGGTGGCGGCGGCCAGTTGATAGGAGGTGTGGACCCGGTTCGTGGCCTCGTCCATCGCCGCGACCAGGGCGTCGGTATAGGTGCCCTTGAGCTTGGACAGCTGGCGCCAGTCGAGGATGGCGCGGGGCAGGGGGTGGGTTTCGGCGAGCGCCTCAAGCGTCGCGGCACCGGTCTCCCACTGGCCCGAGGCGGTCTTCTTGCCGCCGGTCAGGTTCAGTTCGCCGAACAGAAGCTCGCCGATCTGTTTGGGGCTGCCGATCGAGAAGGGGCGGCCGGCGATCTCGTGGGCCTGGATCTCCAGCTCGGCCATGCGGATGCCGAACTCGGACGACAGGCGGCGCAGGCGGTCGGGATCGACGCGGATGCCCTCCAGTTCCATCCGGGCCAGGACGGCGGGCATGCCGCGCTCCAGCGTCTCGTAGACGGTCATCAGGCCGGCCTTGGCCAGCCGGGGCTTGAGGATGCGCCAGAGCCGCAGGGTGACGTCGGCGTCCTCGGCGGCATAGGCGGTCGCGGGTTTCAGCTCGACGTGCTTGAACGATTTCTGGGCCTTGCCGGTCCCGGCGACCTGTTTGAACGGGATGGGGTCGTGGCCGAGGTGCAGCCGGGCCAGCTCGTCCATGCCGTGGCCGTGCAGGCCGCCCTCCAGGACGTAGGAGATCAG
The DNA here is from genome assembly GCF_016463485.1 of Brevundimonas sp. Taxonomy (GTDB): domain Bacteria; phylum Pseudomonadota; class Alphaproteobacteria; order Caulobacterales; family Caulobacteraceae; genus Brevundimonas. Next base: position 31,615 of record NZ_JAEMRD010000005.1, on the reverse strand, counting down.
CATGGTGTCGTCGATGGGGGCGACCCGGATGCCGCGCCGGGCCATGACGGCCATGTCGTACTTGCCGTTCTGGGTGACCTTGAGGACGCCCGGGTCCTCCAGCAGGACTTTCAGTCGAGCCAGGGTGGTGGACTTGTCCAACTGGGTCAGGGGCTCGCGGGTGTCGGGCGTATCGCCGAAGTCGAGCCCCCCGGCACCGGCCATCGGCGGATGCTCGTGCGTCAGGGGGATGTAGGCTGCGTCGTTCGGCCCAATGGCCAGGGAGACGCCGCACAGACCCGCATGGGTGGCGGACAGGGCGTCGGTCTCGGTGTCGAAGCCGACGACGCCGGCCTCGGTCGCGCGGGCGATGAAGGCGTCGAGCGCCTCCAGCGTCTGGATGCACTGGTATGAGTCGTGATCGAACGTCTGGGCCTCGACATCGGCATTGACGGCCTGGGGCGCGTAGCGCGGCGAGATGACCGGGGCGGACGGGACGCGCGGGGCCGGGCGGTTCTGGGGCGCGGTGAAGGCCTGGCCGTCGTGGGCCGCCGTCTTGCCGTCGCCGACGCGGCGCAGCAGGGAACGGAACTCCATCGCTTCCAGAAAGGCCGACAGGGTCGCCGGATCGGGATCGCGCACGGCGAAATCCTCGATCGCCTCGGGCGCAGGGGCGTCGCAGGTCAGGCGGACCAGTTCGCGGCTGAGCAGGATCTGGTCCCTGAAATTGATCAATGTCTCGCGGCGCTTGGGCTGCTTTATTTCTCCTGCGCGCTCCAGAAGCGTGTCGAGGTCGCCGTACTCGTCCAGCAGTTGGGCCGCCGTCTTGGGGCCGATACCGGGGGCGCCGGGGACGTTATCGACGCTGTCGCCGATCAGGGCCTGAAGATCGACCATCTTGTCCGGCGTGACGCCGAACTTCTCCATCACGGCCTCTTCGGCCAGACGGCGGTCCTTCATCGGGTCGTACATGACGACGCCGCGCCCGATCAGCTGCATCAGGTCCTTGTCGGACGAGACGATGACGGCCTCGCCGCCCGCGTCGCGCGCCTTGCAGGCATAGGTGGCGATCAGGTCGTCGGCCTCATAGCCCGGAAGTTCGACGCAGTGGACGCCGAAGGCCGCGGTCGCCTCGCGCACCAGGGGGAACTGGGGGATCAGGTCCTCAGGGGGAGCCGAGCGGTTGGCCTTGTACTGGTCGTAGAGCTCGTTCCGGAACGTCTTTTCGGAATGGTCGAAGATGGCGGCCAGGTGAGTGGGGCCGTCCGCGCCCTTCATGTCCTGCAACAGCTTCCACAGCATGTTGCAATAGCCCTGGACCGCTCCGACCGGCAGGCCGTCCGACTTGCGCGTCAGGGGCGGCAGGGCGTGATAGGCCCGGAAGATATAGGCCGAGGCGTCGATCAGATAGAGCCGCAGCGGCGGCCCGTCCTGGGTCAGGGGGCGGTCGGTTTCGGTCGCTTCGGCGGTCGTGTCGGACATCCCGGCAACATAGGGCCCGAGCTCGCCCCCGTCACCCGCCTCAGCGCAGGATGGCGTTCATCGGGTTGCGCAGGATGATGCGCTGGGTCGCGCCGGTGGTCCCGACCGCGAAGGCAGCGCTGTCGAACGATGGCGGGCCCAAGCGGGCGCGGGCGTTGTTGGAGAAGCCGAACGGCTCGCGCGGCAGGCCGAACGCGCCCTTGCCCAGTTCGCCGTCGCCGTCGACGTCCTGGAAGGCGGCAATGGCATACCGGCCGGGCTGTAGCCCCTGGACGAAGGCCGTGATCTGGCCGCTGCGGTTGCGGGTCAGCATCAGGGTGCGAATGGGGCTGCGGTTGCGGCGGAAGCTGTCGGCGTCGCGATAGATGGCGACCGCGACCCGGCCCGTGGGCTGGGGCGTCTCGAATTCCAGCAGCAAGGAGGTCTGGGCCGGGCGACCAGTCGAGGGCGGGCGCTGGCTGGGCATGGGCACGGCCGAGGGACGGGTCGATCCGCCAGACGGCGCGGTGACGGCGGGACCCACGGGGCCCGGTCCGGGGGCGACGACGGGATTGCCGCCGGGGCGCGTCGGCGGCGGCACGGGGACGCGCCCGGTCTGCTGCGCCCAGGCGATGCCAGAGGGGGCGACGCCCGACGCGGCGGCGAGGGCGATTGCGACGAGGGCGAGGATGCGCTTCATTCCGGGGCCGTTTCGTGGTCTCAAAGCCTTACTCCCCCAACCATGACGACCAAGCGCCCCCGATTGCAATGACTCACAACCCGATTCCCCAACAGAGCGTGGCGGCGCGGCCCGTAACCCTCGGACTGGTGCGCGGCCTTTTGGTGGCGGCAGCGGCGGGGGGTGTGCTGGCGTTTTCCGGTGCCTTCGGGACGGTGGAGGCACCGTTGTGGATGCGGCTGGTCTATTGGGTGCCGGTCATGTTGGCCGGGGCGCTGTGGGGGCAGCTGTGTTCCTGGCTGGTCCAGCGGTGGATCGACCTGGACGAGAAGCCGTGGCTGACCGTGGCGGCCCTCACCCTGTCGATCTCGGGGCCCGTGTCGGTGCTGGTCTGGCTGGTGACCGGGCTGGTGTTCGATGGCCATGTCTATCCGCTGAGGGCCCTGCCGTTGATGGTCGGGCCGGTGGCGCTGATCACCCTGACGATGAGCGCGATCAACGTCTTCCTGGCCAAGGCCCAGCCGGTCCAGACCCATGCTGCCCCTGTCGGGGCCGCGCCCGCCCGCTTTCCAGATCGCTTGCCGCCGAAGCTGCGGGGCGCCGTGATCCGCGCGGTTCAGGCCGAGGATCACTATCTGCGCATCCACACCGATCGGGGCTCGGACCTCATCCTGATGCGGCTGTCGGATGCATTGGACGAGTTGGAGGGGCTGGAGGGGGCTCAGACGCATCGGAGCTGGTGGGTGGCGCGCGACGCCGTGCGCGACGTCAGCCGGGGCGACGGCCGCGCGACTCTGGCGCTGGCCGGCGGGGTGACGGCTCCGGTCAGTCGGCGGTATGCGAAGGCGTTGCGGGATGCGGGTTGGTATTAGTTTCTTCCGCTCATCCCGACGAAAGCCGGGACCCAGTGCTTTGGGCGATCATCGCTTACGATAAGCGGAGACCCCCATCCCAGACACCCTGCCTCACAACAGAACTGGGTCCCGGCTTTCGCCGGGATGAGCGGAAAAGTGGATAGACCGCGGTCCGCGCAGGTTCAGTGGCCAGCCTTGGGCGTTTCCATCAGCTCGATCAGGACGCCGCCCATCTGTTTGGGATGCAGGAAGACGACCGGGGTGCCGTGGGCGCCGATGCGGGGTTCGCCGGTGCCCAGGATGGTGATGCCCTTTGACCGCATCTCGGCGACGGCGGCGTGGATGTCGGCGACCTCGAAACAGACGTGGTGCTGGCCGCCGGACGGGTTCCTGGCGAGGAAGCCGACGATGGGACTGGTCTCGTCATAGGGTTCGATCAGCTCGATCTGGGCCGTCGCGGTGTCGATGAAGCAGACCTTCACGCCCTGCGCCGGCAGGTCGAACGGCTCGCCGATCCGGGTGGCGCCCAGGATGTCGCGATAGAGCTTGATCGACTCGGCGATCGACGGGGTGGCGACCCCGACGTGGTTGAGATTGCCGATCATGCGGACTCTTTCTGCGGGACGGGCTGGGCGTAGCCGAGGCGCTGGTTCAGCTTCTCGATCAGGTCCACGGCCGTGTCGGCCACGGTCGAACCGGGCGGGTATACGGCGGCGGCGCCCATGTCGATCAGGGGCTGGACGTCGGACGGAGGAATGACCCCGCCGACCACGATCATGATGTCGGGCCGCCCGAGACGCTCCAGTTCGGCGCGCAATTCGGGTACCAGGGTCAGGTGGCCCGCCGCAAGGGACGAGGCGCCGACCGCGTGGACATTCTTCGCCACCGCGTCGCGCGCGGCCTCGGCCGGGGTCTGGAACAGTGAGCCGGCCGTGACGTCGAGGCCAAGGTCGCCGTATCCAGTGGCGATCACCTTCTGGCCCCGGTCGTGACCGTCCTGGCCCAGTTTGGCGATCAGGATGCGGGGCGGGCCGCCGTCGTTCTCGACGAAGGTGGCGACCATATCGCGGGCACACGCGAACCGCGCGTCTTTTCCGGCCTCTTTCGAATAGACGCCCGAAACCGTCTTCACCGAGGCGACGTGGCGGCCGAACGCGGCCTCCAGCGCGTCCGAAATCTCGCCGACCGTGGCGTGGGCGCGGGCAGCCTGGACCGACAGTTCCAGCAGGTTGGCGGTACCCCTGGCGCCTTCGGTCAGGGCGGTCAGCGCGGCCTGAACGGCGGTTTCGTCGCGTTCGGCGCGCAAGCGTTTCAGCTTGTCGATCTGGGCCGCCAGCACCGCCGCATTGTCGACCTTCAGCATCGGGATGTCGTCGGGGGTGTCGTTCAGATAGCGGTTCACCCCGACCACGGTCTGTTTGCCGGTGTCGATCCGCGCCTGGGTCTTCGCAGCCGACTCCTCGATGCGCAGCTTGGGGATGCCGGCCTCGATGGCCTTGGCCATGCCACCCAGGGCCTCGACCTCGGCCATGTGGGCGCGGGCCTTTTCGGCCAGTTCGTGGGTCAGCCGTTCGACGTAATAGCTGCCGCCCCAGGGGTCGATGGTGCGGGTCAGGCCGGTCTCGGTCTGGAGCAGGATCTGGGTGTTGCGCGCGATCCGGGCCGAAAAGTCCGTGGGCAGAGCAAGTGCCTCGTCGAGCGCATTGGTGTGCAGTGACTGGGTCTGGCCGCCCGCCGCCGCCATGGCCTCGACCATCGTCCGGGGCACGTTGTTGAACACGTCCTGCGCCGCGAGGCTCCAGCCCGAGGTCTGGCAGTGGGCGCGCAGGGACAGGGACTTGGGATCGACCCCGCCCTCGCGCCGCACGGCTTCGGCCCACAACAGGCGGCCGGCCCGCATCTTGGCCACCTCCATGAAGTAGTTCATGCCGATGGCCCAGAAGAACGACAGGCGCGGTGCGAAGGCGTCCACGCTCATGCCCGCCGCGACGCCCGCTCGGAGATAATCGATGCCGTCCGCCAGGGTGTAGGCCAGCTCGATGTCGGCCGAGGCCCCCGCCTCCTGCATGTGATAGCCGGAGATGGAGATGGAGTTGAACTTGGGCGTTTCCTTCGCCGTCCAGGCGAAGATGTCGGCGATGATCCGCATGCTCGGTGTGGGCGGATAGATGTAGGTGTTGCGGACCATGAACTCCTTGAGGATGTCGTTCTGGATGGTCCCGGTCAGCTTGGCGTGGGGGACGCCCTGTTCCTCGGCGGCGACGACATAGAGGGCCAGGATCGGCAGGACGGCACCGTTCATGGTCATCGAGACCGACATCTGGTCCAGCGGGATGCCGTCGAACAGGGTGCGCATGTCAAGGATGGAGTCGATGGCGACCCCCGCCATGCCGACGTCGCCCTTCACCCGCGGATGGTCGGAATCGTAGCCCCGGTGGGTGGCCAGGTCGAAGGCGATCGAGAGCCCCTTCTGACCGGCGGCGAGGTTGCGACGATAGAAGGCGTTGGATTCGTCGGCCGTCGAGAAGCCCGCGTACTGGCGGATGGTCCAGGGATTGCCCGCGTACATGGTCGGATAGGGACCGCGCAGGAAGGGTGCGAAGCCGGGTAGTCCGTGTACGGATTCATTGCCGTCGATGGCCGAGGCATCGTAGGCGGTGGCAATCTCGATGCCCTCGGGCGTCAGCCAGGGGTCGCGGGCGGGGCCGGTTCCGGTGGCGGACAGGTCGAGCTCGGCCCTGGTGAAATCGGGAAAAGTCATCAGTTGGCCCCCTCGAAGGCGGCGGCGAAGCGGATGGGGGTCAGCGGTTCGCAGGTGTCGGCGTGGGCGGCGGGCGCGGGCGTGGGTGAGGGCTCGACGGGGGCCGGGCGGACCTCCTTGTCGACGAATTTAGTGACGCCGATGATCTGTTTGGCACCGTGGTCGAAGGCGGCTTGCAGACCTGCGCGGCAGCCGGCCACCCGCATCTGGATGGCACCGCCCTTGAGCGAGGCGACCACGCCGCCCTCGCGTTCGATGCGCTGGAACTCGGCCCAGGCGGCGGTGGCGAGGTCATGGGTGCGGCTGTCGAGGAACCAGGAGCCGGCGGCGGGATCGTCCACCCGGCCGAGGTTGGCCTCCTCCATCAGGACGAGCTGGGTGTTGCGGGCCTGACGCCGGGCGGAGGCGTCGGGGCGACCGCTGGCGCGGGTGAAGCCGTCCAGGACCACGGCATCGGCCCCGCCGACGGCGCCGGCGAACCCGGCGGCGGTGAGCCGGAGCAGGTTGGGCCAAGGGTCGCGGGCGGCCAGCATCCGGCGTGACGAGCGGGCCTCGATATTGGCGGGGATGTCGAGCCCAAAGGCCCTGGTCACCGAGGCCCAGAGGATCCTCAGGGCACGGACCTTTGCCAGGCTGTCGAAATATTCTGCGTCCACGGAGACACCGAGGACCGTGCCGCGCAAGGCCCCTTCCGGGCTCATCCCGACCTCGACGGCGGCCTTCACATAGGCGACGGCGCTGGCGAGGGCGAAGCCGAGTTCCTGGCCGATCGAACCGCCCGCCTCATGCACGACCCGGCCCGTGGCGAGGAAGAAGGTCGCTTCGGGATAGGCCCCGGCGTGGCGGTCGGCGGTGTTGGCGGCGAGGGACAGGTGTTCGGCGATGGCGCGGGGGGAGCCTCCGGCCTGGGCGAAGGCCGAGATCGGGTCCATGTGGAACATCAGTTTGGCGCGCGGCGAGCCCTTGGCCACGACCGCCAGGGCATTGGCGGCGTCGGGGCCGTCGATCCCGGCGTCGAGGCCGACGGCGGCCAGTTCCAGCGCCACATTGGCCAGGGATTTCGCCAGCGGTTCGGAGTCGGACAGGACGCCGCCGGACAGGATCACGCTGGCAGCCCCACCCTCGAGATCGGTCAGGACGGCGGCGTTGACGGTCTCCGGGTCTTCGCCCTCGACCAGGGTGCGCACGTCCCAGGCGCGGCCTTCGGCGTCGGAGGGGCGCGGCGCGAACAGGGGGGTGACGCCGGTGGCGGCGGCATAGAGCGGCCGGATCGCGAGGTGGTCGGCGTCGAGATAGAGCAGGGAGTCGAGGGGTTTGTCCTTGAGCGCCTTGGTCGCCGAGTCGCGCCATTGCTCGGGGGTGGGGACTGGGAAGGTCATGCGGAGGCGCTCCATCCAGACGCCGTCACCCGCGGGCTTGACCCGAGGGCCGGACGTGGGGCGAGACCGATCGTTGAATGAAGCACGGAACGCGGCTCGCCCTGCTGCACTGCCTGCCGAGGGTCCGGCCCTCGGGTCAAGCCCGAGGGTGACGGAGGGGAGGGATAGGTCATCATTCAAACTCGACCAAAACGTCGTCGGCGGCGACGGGATCACCCGCCTTGGCGCCGACCAGTTTGACGACGCCGTCGCGCTCGGCCTTCATGATGTTCTGCATCTTCATGGCTTCGATGATGGCGACGGTTTCGCCGGTCTTGACCTCCTGGCCGGGCGAGACGGGGATGGCGACGACCAGGCCGGGCATGGGGGACTGGATCAGTTTGGAGGTGTCGGCGGCGACCTTTTCCGGCAGGCGGGCGAACAGTTCGGCGAGGCGCGGGGTCAGGACGCGGACGCGAGCCTTGGTGGCGCGGCTGCGAATCTCGAAGCCGTCGGCGACGCGGCGGACCTCGGCGGTGAAGGGCGTGTCGTCGAGGACGGCGCGGAACTGGGCCTGGCCGGGCCGCCAGTCGATGTCGGACAGGCTCAGGGCGCGGTCCTCGCCGGACAGCTCCAGCCTCAGGGCCTCGTCGTCGTCATAGGACAGGCTGACGCCGATGGGGTCGCGATCGATCATGACGACCCAGTCGGTGCGGTCCGACGGATCGCCCGCCTGTTCGGAAAGGATTTCATGCATGGCGACGGCGCTGGCGACCATGATGTCGCGCTGGAGCGGACCGGCGGGCAGGCCGTGGAAGCCGTCGGGGAACTCGTCGACGATATAGCTGGTCGACAGATTGCCGGACCGGAAACGCTTCTGATCCATCACCGCCGCCAGGAAGGGGACGTTGTGGCCGACGCCGTTCAGATGGGTGTCCTCCAGCGCGCGGGCCATGCCTTCGACGGCACCGGCACGGGTTGGGGCCCAGGCGCACAGCTTGGAGATCATGGGGTCGTAGAACATGCTGATCTCGTCGCCCTCGCGGACGCCGGAATCGTTACGCACCGTGTACGGACCAATCGGGGATTCATGCTCGCCCTCCTCGGCCGTTTCGTAGCGGACCAGGCGTCCGATGGAGGGCAGGAAGCCGCGATAGGGGTCCTCGGCATAGATGCGGCTCTCGATGGCCCAGCCGTTGATCTTCAGGTCGTCCTGACCGAAGGCCATGGTCTCGCCCGCCGCCGAGCGGATCATCTGTTCGACCAGATCGACGCCGGTGATTAGCTCGGTCACCGGATGCTCGACCTGCAGCCGGGTGTTCATTTCCAGGAAGTAGAAGCTGCGGTCCTGACCCGCCACGAACTCGACCGTGCCGGCGGAATCGTAGTTCACGGCGCGGGCCAGGGCGATGGCCTGATCGCCCATCAGCTTGCGCGTCGCGTCGTCGAGCAGGGGCGAGGGCGCCTCCTCGATGACCTTCTGGTTGCGACGCTGTATCGAGCATTCGCGGTCAAACAGGCTGACGATGTTGCCGTGTTTGTCGCCCAGCACCTGGATCTCGATGTGGCGCGGATTGACGATGAATTTCTCCAGGAACACCCGGTCGTCGCCGAACGCGGTCAGGGCCTCGGCCTTCACCGCGGCGAACCCCTCGGCCATGTCGGTTTCCGAATGGGCGACGCGGATGCCCTTGCCGCCGCCGCCCGCCGAGGCCTTGATCATGACCGGATAACCGATCTCGGCGGCGATCTGGACCGAATGCTCGGGGCTTTCGATCAGACCCATGTAGCCGGGCACGGTCGAGACGCCGGCTTCGGCCGCGAACTTCTTGGACGTGATCTTGTCGCCCATCGCCTCGATCGCATAGGGGTTCGGGCCGATGAAGGTGATCCCCTCGGCCTCGAGCCTGCGCGCGAACACCGGGTTTTCCGACAGGAAGCCGAAGCCGGGATGCACGGCCTCGGCACCCGATTTCCGCACCGCGTCGACGATCTTGTCCTGGATCAGATAGGACTGGGCCGCCGGCGACGGCCCGATATGGATCGTCTCGTCGGCCATCTCCCAGGCCTTGGACCCGGTGTCGGCGTCGGAGTGAACGAGCACCGTCTGGATGCCCATCTTGCGCGCGGTCTTGATGATCCGAACGGCGATCTCGCCCCGGTTGGCGATGAGGATTTTGGAGAACATGGGGCGGTCCTAGGCTTTACAGATCGCCGTCATCCTAGGCCTTGTGCCTAGGATCCAGACTCTCGGTATGGATCGTGGGTTACCGTCGCCGACGGTGTTTCTGGATCCTCGGGACAGGCCCGAGGATGACGATGGAGGGGTGAGAAGCTGATGGTCACTCGCGACGGAATTATCGCCTGCTACATGATGTCCAACCAGATGCACGGCTCGATCTACATCGGCGTGAGCGGCGATCTCATTGCTCGCATTGGCCAGCATCGGGAGGGGCGCGGCAGTCGGCACACCAGCAAATATGGGCTCAAGCGCCTGGTCTGGTATCAACCGTTCGAGTTGATGACGGTGGCGATCCAGCGGGAGAAGTCGTTGAAACGCTACGAGCGCGATTGGAAGTGCAACCTGATCGAGCGGATGAACCCGGACTGGTCGGACCTGTACAACAGCTTGGTCACCGGGGGCGTGGCTGTGCCGCCCGACCCGGACCTGTACCGTGACTGGACGCCGAAAGAGGCCGAGCCGCCCAAGCCGCGCCCGCTGCCCAAGGACTGGCCGACGTCCGACGAAGAGTGAGGCTCCATCGACCCCACACGCCGTCACCCTAGGCCCCTCGGGACCGCGCCGCTTGCGCGGCCCGCCCAAGGGCAAGCTTGTGCCTAGGGTCCAGACTCCCGGTGTCGCCCGTGACCCACCGTCCTCGACGGTGTCTCTGGATCCTCGGGACAAGCCCGAGGATGACGGTGAATGAGGGTGAGAGCGCGACATGCCTACAGCGGAATGTTGTCGTGCTTCTTCCAGGGATTGTCCTGGACCTTGTTCTTCAGCGTCCGCAGCGCGCGGATCAGCCGCCGCCGGGTCCCGTGGGGCATGATGACGTCATCGATGTAGCCGAGGCCGGCCGCGACGAAGGGGTTGGCGAACTTTTCTTTGTATTCGGCCTCGCGGGCGGCGAGCGCCTCGGGGTCGCCGGCCTCCTTGCGGAAGATGATCTCGACCGCGCCCTTGGCGCCCATGACCGCGATCTCGGCGGTGGGCCAGGCGTAGTTGACGTCGCCGCGCAGGTGTTTGGAGCTCATCACGTCATAGGCGCCGCCATAGGCCTTGCGCGTGATCAGGGTCAGTTTGGGCACCGTCGCCTCGGCATAGGCGAACAGCAGCTTGGCCCCGTGCTTGATGAGGGCCCCGTACTCCTGCTTGGTCCCCGGCATGAAGCCCGGCACGTCGACGAAGGTCACGAGCGGGATGCCGAAGGCGTCGCAGAAGCGGACGAACCGCGCGGCCTTTCGGCTGGAATCGATATCGAGAACGCCCGCCAGGACCTGGGGCTGGTTGGCGACGATGCCGACCGGCTGGCCGTCCAGGCGGCCGAAACCGCAGACGATGTTCCGGGCGAAATCGGCCCCGATCTCGAAGAAGTCGGCTTCGTCCACCGTCTTCAGGATCAGCTCCTTCATGTCATAGGGCTGGTTCGGATTGGCCGGGATCAGGGTGTCGAGGGAGGCCTCGTCGCGGTCGGGCGTGTCGTAGCTGTCGCGCACCGGCGGCTTCTCGCGGTTCGACAGCGGCAGGAAGCCGATCAGGCGGCGGACTTCGGACAGGGCCTCCAGATCGTTCTCGAAGGCGCCGTCGGCGACGCCGGACCTGCCCGCATGGACCTTGGCGCCGCCCAGATCCTCGTGGCTGACGACCTCGTTGGTGACCGTCTTCACCACGTCGGGGCCGGTCACGTACATGTAGGAGGTGTCCTTCACCATAAAGATGAAGTCGGTGATGGCCGGCGAATAGACGTCGCCCCCCGCGCAGGGGCCCATGATGACGCTGATCTGGGGGATGACGCCGCTGGCCAATGTGTTCTGCAGGAAGATGTCGGCGTATCCGGCCAGGGCCTCGACCCCCTCCTGAATCCGCGCCCCGCCAGCGTCAAACAGGCCGATAATCGGCGCGCCGGTGGTCAGGGCCATCTTCTGAAGCTTGACGATCTTGGCCGCGTGGGCGCCCGACAGGGAGCCGCCGAAGACGGTGAAATCCTTGGAGAAGACATAGACCAGACGGCCGCCGATGGTGCCGCGCCCCGTCACCACGCCGTCCCCGGGGATGCGCTGCTTGTCCATGCCGAACTGGGTCGAGCGGTGCTCGACGAACATGTCGGTTTCCTCGAACGAGCCTTCGTCCAGCAGGACGTCGATCCGCTCGCGCGCCGACAGCTTGCCCTTGGCGTGCTGGGCCTGGATGCGGGCCTCGCCGCCACCGAGTTTCGCGGCCGCGCGGCGCTGGTCGAGCTGTTCGAGGATGGACTGCATCAGGTTTTCCTACTTTGGAGTAGACTTATTGGCGGAACGGCGGCCTGCGGTCAATCTGTCGCGGCCTATCGGGCCCACCCTATCGAGGACGCACCCCTTCGGAGAAACTGTCCCACAGGCGTTCGGCGATCTCCTGGGGCGTCAGCTTGCCGTCCGGGGCGTACCACTGGGCGATCGAGTTCATCGCGCCCGAGATGGCGAAGGTGGACATCCGCACGTCGGCGGTGCGCAAGCTACCGTCGCGGACCCCTTCGCGCAGCAGGTCGCGGATGCGGGCGTCCACCTTGCGCTTGACCGCGCGCAGCCGGTCGCGGACGTCGGGGGTCAGCTCCACATCGGGGACGCGGTGCAGGCAGCGGCCAAAGACCGTGGTGGTGATTTCGACGTATTTCTGGACCACCTGATGCAGGCGCTCGCGGCCGTCGATGCCGGTGACCGCGCTCTCCTCGACCGCTTCCGAATAGGCGTCGAGCGCTAGGGTGAAACAGGCACCCAGCAGGGCCTGTTTGCCGCCCGCATAGTAGTAGACCGTGGGCTTTGACACGCCGAGGCGCGCGGCGATGTCGTCGATCGAGGTCGCGCCATAACCGTCCTGGACGAAGGCAGAGGCGGCGGCCGACAGCACGGCCTCGCGCTTGGCGTCCGGGTCGCGGGCGCGGCCTCCAGTCCAGGGATCGTCGTTGAGGGTGGAAACACTACTCATGGGTCAGATGGGTAGCATGGCTTGTCTCAATCCTCCACCGCACCGACGATCGAGAGCAAGGCCATCGCTTGAACTTGAAAGACGGGCGAGCCCAAAAAGGAATCCTTCTCCCCTTGCGGGAGAAGGTGGCTCGCGGAGCGAGACGGATGAGGGGTACGAAGACGCCAGACAGATCAGTGGGATTTCGCCCTCCTGTCGGACACCGGGCGTCACCCCTCATCCGTCAGGCTCCGCCTGCCACCTTCTCCCGCAAGGGGAGAAGGAAGGTGTTCTGACGGTCCCTTCTCGATGAAGCGATCGCCTGCGGGGGAGGATTCAATACGGCGACAGCCGTCCCACATTCGCGTCGCACAGCGCCTTGACCCAGCCGCGCACGGCCCGCAGGCGCGCGGTGTCGTGGACCTCGCGGTGGGTGCTGAGCCAGAAGCGGCGCTGGAGCAGGACGTCGGGCAGGACGCGCTCCAGACCCTCGGCCAGAAAACAGGGCAGGACGCCGACGCCGCCGCCGCCCGCGATGATGTCCCTCTGGGCCCGGATGGAGGATGAGGCCAGGTGCGGCGTCAGGCCGGGCTTGACCTCGTCCAGATAGCGCAGCTCGGGCGCATAGATCAGGTCGTCGACATAGCCGACGATGTCGTGGCCGCCGAGGTCGTCGATGCCGTTCGGCGCGCCGCGCTGCGTCAGGTATGCGGGGGCGGCATAGAGGGCCAGCTGATAGGGGGTCAGGGGCTCGACGATCAGGCGGGTGCTGTCGGGTGCGCTAAGGGTGATGGCCATGTCCACCTCGCGCCGGCTGGGCGACAGGAAGCCCGAACTGGCCGCCAGCTCGATCCGCAGTCCCGGGCGGGCGGCGTGCAGGCCGGCCAGGGCGGGGGCCAGGACAACGCCGCCGAACCCTTCGGACGCGCTGATCCGGACCGTGCCGGCCACGACATCGGGCTGGGCGATGCGGCCTGCGGCGTCCATGGCGGTCTCGGCCTCCAGCCCGACCTGAAGCAGCTGGGCGCCGGCGGCGGTCAGTTGCAGCCCCTGGGCCGAGCGGACCACCAGTGTCGATTTCAGCGCGCTTTCCAGCCGCGCCACCCGGCGACCGACCGTGGCGGCGTCGATGCCGAGCCGACTTGCCGCCCCTCCGAGAGACCCGGCCCGGGCGGCGGCGATGAAGATGCGGACGTCGTCCCAGTCGAACATTGTCAGATTGCAGCGGGGTTGCTGCGAGAATGCAAGCCTGATGTCAGGCGCGGAGGCGGACGACCGCGCCCTCGGCCGCATCGGCGCGGCCGTCGGCCAGATCGCGCACGACCCTGGCCGCCGCCTCCAGACCGTGATGTTCGACGATGCGGATCCAGGGCGAGGCCGGATCGACGACCCGCTCGAAGAAGGCGCGCTGGTCGGCGAAGAACCGGTCGTAGAAGGCCCGCAGCGTGCCTCGCTCCCGGTGCGTGTCCAGGCAGGTGGCGGCGAAGAAGAAGACCGGCCGGGGCCCTACCAGGTCGGGATCGTCGCCGGTGAAATCGTCGCTCTGGGTCGAACCGACGAGGCAGTCATATTTCAGGTCTGCGCCGAAATGGGCATGGACGCGACGCCGTAAGCCCGGATCGCCCGCCAGATCGAGATAGAGGGTCGGAACCCCCGTCTTCAGCATCTCGATCTCGTCATAGCCATAGACGGCGTCATAGGCGCCCAGTCCCTCGACGAAGGCCCGGTTGCGCGCACCGGTCAGGCCGATCAATCGCACCTCGTCCTCGACCAGACAGTGGGCCGATCCGTAGGCCGTCTTGGACGAGGCGCTGGACACCACCACCTGTTTCGCGCCGAAGAAGTCGTGGTCCCTGAGGAAATCCACCGCCGTATAGGAGGTGATGAAAAGGGGCCGGAAGATCGCCTCGGCGTTCTCCAGTTCGGCGGCATAGTTGGCATCGGCCGCGCACAGGACATAGCGGTTGTAGATGTCGGGCACCGCCTTTCGCCACGGCGCGGCGTCGGCGAATCCGCCCTTCGAGACCTTTTCGGCCTGGACCGTCAGGGTCTCCGCCATCGGGAAATAGCCGAAGACCCGGGCACCGACCTCAACGCCCTCGGCACGCGACGCCACCACATCGGCGAAGCCCCAGACGGGCATCAGGCCATGGTCGTCGCGTCCGGTCGGGAAGACCTTCCAGTAGCCGATGGCGTCGCCGTAGGCCGCATAGGTGATGTTGTTGGTTGTCAGCGAGAACCGGTCCAGCGCCAGCACGGCCTCGCCCTCGGCCAGGTCGGCGGCCGGGACGGCGTCGATCAGGGTGGCACCCGGATCGGATCTGAGCGTCATCAGGCGGTGGGCGGTCTGGGTCATCGGGCCTCTCCGGGCGTTTCCTCTGCAACCAGCCTAGCGAAGATTTCAGGTGACGCAGGAGAAGGATCGGCCACGCTGATCGCTGCGATTACGCGGACCTGTCACTGCAAATTTGCAATGCCGCCGCCGTCGTCGGCCTGCTAGACCAAGGCCAACGAACAGAACCGGTTTCAGGGAGCCTCGCCATGCGCGACATCAACCACTTCATCGACGGCGCGAGCTTCATCGGGGCCTCGGGGCGGTTCGCGGATGTGTTCAATCCCAACACGGGCGAGGTCCAGGCGCGGGTGCAGCTGGCCTCGGTGTCGGAGATGGACCGTGCCGTTCAGTCGGCCCAGGCCGCGTTCGAAGGCTGGTCCTCGACCAACCCCCAGCGCCGCGCGCGGGTGATGTTCGAGTTCAAGCGGCTGGTCGAGGCCAATATGCAGGAGCTGGCCGAACTGCTGTCGTCCGAGCACGGCAAGGTGGTCGCGGATTCCAAGGGCGACATCCAGCGGGGGCTGGAGGTCATCGAGTTCGCCTGTGGCATCCCGCATGCGCTGAAGGGCGAATACACCTGGGGCGCCGGCCCCGGCATCGACGTCTATTCGATGCGCCAGCCGCTGGGCGTGGTGTCGGGCATCACCCCGTTCAACTTCCCGGCCATGATCCCGATGTGGATGTTCGGCGTGGCCATCGCGGTCGGCAACACCTTCATCCTCAAGCCGTCCGAGCGCGATCCGTCGGTGCCGGTCCGACTGGCCGAGCTGATGATGGAGGCGGGGGCGCCCAAGGGCGTGCTGAACGTCGTCCATGGCGACAAGGGGGCGGTCGACGCCATCCTGGAACACACCCAGGTCCACGCCGTCAGCTTCGTCGGCTCGTCCGACATCGCCCATTATGTGTACCAGCTGGGTGCCGCCAACGGGAAGCGGGTCCAGGCCATGGGCGGGGCCAAGAACCACGGCATCGTCCTGCCCGACGCCGACATGGATCAGGTGATCAAGGACCTGTCGGGCGCCGCCTACGGCTCGGCCGGCGAGCGCTGCATGGCCCTGCCGGTCGTCGTTCCCGTCGGCAAGAAGACCGCTGATGAACTGCGCGAGCGGATGGTCGCAGAGATCCCCACCATGCGGGTCGGCGTCTCGACCGACGCGGGGGCCCACTACGGCCCCGTCGTCACCCAGACCCACCGCGACAAGATCGCCGGCTGGATCGAGACCGGCGTGCGCGAGGGCGCCGAACTGGTCGTGGACGGCCGCGATTTCTCGCTGCAAGGCTACGAGAAAGGCTTCTTCATCGGCCCGTCCCTGTTCGACAACGTCACGACCGAGATGGAATCCTACAAGGAGGAGATCTTCGGCCCCGTCCTCCAGATCGTCCGCGCCGCCAGCTTCGAGGAGGCGCTGAGCCTGCCCTCCAAGCACCAGTACGGCAACGGCGTCGCCATCTTCACCCAGAACGGCCGCGCGGCGCGGGATTTCGCCGCCCGCGTCAACGTTGGCATGGTCGGCATCAACGTCCCGATCCCGGTGCCGGTGGCCTATCACACCTTCGGCGGCTGGAAGCGGTCTGCCTTCGGCGACACCAACCAGCACGGCATGGAAGGCCTCAAGTTCTGGACCAAGGTCAAGACGGTCACGGCGCGCTGGCCGGACTCAGAGCTGGAGCACGCAGACAGTTCGTTCGTCATTCCGACGATGGCCTGAACCAAACGCCGTCACCCTCGGGCTTGACCCGAGGGCCGGACGTGGTGCGGGTGGTGAGCTGCCGGGTTCGCACAAACGATCGTGCGTCCCTTCGCTTCACCGCCTGCCGACGGTCCGATCCTCGGATCAAGTCCGAGGATGACGGCGGTGAATGAATGACGGAGTAGGACCGACACATGGACTTCGCCCTCAACGACGATCAGCGCGCGATCCAGGACGCGGCGCGCGCCTTTGCGCAGGACCTGCTGCTGCCGAACTCGGCGGAGTGGGACGAGACCAAACATTTCCCCGTCGACGTCATGCGTCAGGCGGCGGAGATGGGGTTCTGCGGCATCTACACGGGCGAGGAGCACGGCGGTCTGGCGCTGGGTCGGGTCGAGGCGGCGATCATCTTCGAGGAGCTGGCGCGGGGCGATGTGTCGGTCGCGGCCTTCATCTCGATCCACAACATGGCGACGTGGATGGTGGACCGGTTCGGGTCGGACGACCTGCGCGGCCGCTATGTCCCGTCGTTGACGACCATGGAGACCATCGCCTCCTACTGCCTGACCGAGCCGGGCTCCGGGTCGGACGCGGCGGCGATGCGGACCAGCGCGGTGCTGCAAGGCGACGAATGGGTCCTGAACGGCTCAAAGGCCTTCATCTCGGGCGCCGGGACGTCGGACGTCTATGTCGTCATGGCTCGCACCGGCGAGCCGGGCCCCAGGGGCATCTCGGCCTTCGTCGTGGACAAGGATGCGCCCGGTCTGTCGTTCGGGGCCCAGGAGAAGAAGATGGGCTGGAACGCCCAGCCGACCGCCATCGTCCAGTTCGACGACTGTCGCATCCCGGCGGCCAATCTGCTGGGCAAGGAGGGCGACGGGTTCCGCTATGCGATGATGGGTCTGGACGGTGGACGGCTGAACATCGCCGCCTGTTCGCTGGGCGGGGCGCGGCTGGCGCTGGAAACGGCGCAGGACTACGTCACGACCCGCAAACAGTTCGGCAAGGCCCTGGCCGAGTTTCAGAACACCCAGTTCAAGCTGGCCGACATGGCGACCGATCTGGAGGCCGCCCGTCTGATGGTGCTGCGCGGGGCCTGGGCCATCGACACCGATCATCCGGAAAAAACCAAATGGTGCGCCATGGCCAAGCGGCTGGCCACCGACGCCTGTTTCCAGATCGCCGATGAGGCCCTGCAACTGCACGGCGGTTACGGCTACCTGAAGGACTATCCGCTGGAGCGGATCGTGCGGGATTTGCGGGTCCACCGCATCCTAGAAGGCACCAACGAGATCATGCGGGTCATCACCGCGCGGGAAATGCTTCGCCAGTGAGCGACGTGGTCTGCGAGCGCGAGTTCAACACGACCATCGACGGCGTCGTTCGTTCGATCAAGGTGTCGTGGGATCGCCCGCAGCAGGATCGAGGTGATTGGCGCTGCGAGCACCGGATTGTCTGGCCTGATGGCACGGCAACAACGGGATACGGGGTGGGAGTTGATTCTGCCGGGGCTCTCTTGCTGGCGATGAAGCAGGTGTCGGCGATCCTGTATCTCACTCAGCCAGCGGTATTTCGCTACGAGCCTGACGATATTCTCGACCTGCCGATCTTGAGCAACGTGCAGGATTTGGAAGACGCCCGAACCAAGGGCCGCTGACGCAACTGATAGCGCCGTCCCAAGACGGCCACGGGAGGAACACCATGAAGATCGCATTCATCGGCCTGGGAAACATGGGCGGCGGTATGGCCGCGAACCAGGCGAAGGCGGGGCATGAGGTCGCCGCGTTCGACCTGTCGCAGGCGGCGCTGGAGCGTGCGTCGGCCGCCGGTTGCACGCCGGTCGCCTCGGTCGCCGAGGCGGTCAGGGATGCCGAGGTGGTCATCACCATGCTGCCCGCCGGGCCGCACGTGTTGAAGGTCTATTCAGAGCAGATCATCGGGGCGGCGCCGTCGTCGGCCCTGCTGCTGGATTGTTCGACCATCGACGTGGATACGGCGCGGAAGGTCGCGGGCCTGGCGACCGAGGCGGGCTATGTGTTCGCCGACGCGCCGGTGTCGGGCGGGACCGTGGCGGCCGACGCCGGGACCCTGGCCTTCATGGTCGGGTGCGACGAGGCCGAGTTCGCCCGCATCGAGGCTGCGCTGGAACCCATGAGCCGGGTCACCATGCGTGCGGGCGACCACGGCGCGGGGCAGGCGGCCAAGATCTGCAACAACATGATCCTGGGCATCACCATGATCGGCACCTGCGAGGCCGTGGCCTTGGCCGAGAAGCTGGGGCTGGACCCGGTCAAGTTCTTCGATATCGCATCGAAGTCGTCGGGGCAGAGCTGGAGCGTGTCGAGCTACTATCCCTGGCCCGGGCCGGTGCCGACGGCGCCGTCCAACCGCAACTATGACGGCGGGTTCGCCACGGCCATGATGCTCAAGGACCTGAAGCTGGCACAGGACGCGGCGGCCAAGTCGGGGGCCTCGACCCCGCTGGGGGCGCAGTCGGAGGCGTTATTCCAGTTGTTCGAGCGGCAGGGGTATGGCGGCCGGGACTTCTCCGCGATCCTGCAGATGCTGCGCGGGCAGCTCGAGGGCTTGCCGAAGGGCTAAAACTATCTCCGCTCATCCCGGCGAAAGCCGGGACCCAGTTCTTTCGTGAGGCAGTGCGCGGGATCGCGGACGTATTCAACCGGAAGCGATCATCGCCCAAATCACTGGGTCCCGGCTTCCGCCGGGATGAGCGAAAGATTTATTGAACCCCCAGCCCCGCCGACCCCAGGTCGAGCTGCGAGGACGGAATGACCACCAGGTCGGGGTGTTTGGCGCGCAGCTGGTCGACGAACAGCGACGACTCGCCGACCACCACGACATAGGCGCGCTCGGCTCCCAGCGTGGAGCGCGCCACCGCCTGAAGGCTTTCCGGCGTGGTCGCCTCGATCTTGCCGGCGTAGGCGGTGCTTTCGTCGAGCGGCAGGCCGTAGGTCACGGCGTCGGCGATGAAGCCGCCCAGGCCCCCGGTCGTCTCGATCCCGCGCGAGAAGCCGCCGGTCAGGAAGGTCTCGCGATCCTTGACCGCCGTCTCCGTGACCGGTTCGGTGACCAGCCGGTCGAGTTCGGCCAGGACCAGATCGACGACCTCGGACGCGCTTTCGTTCTTGGTCTGGGTGGTGGCGGTGAGCAGGCCGCCGTCGCGGCGCGCCGCGACTGAGGCATAGGCGCCGTAGCTCAGGCCCCGCTTGGCGCGGACCTCCTGGAACAGGTGACCGTTCTGGCCGCCTCCGATCACGGCGCCCGCGACCGACAGGGGATAGAAGGTCGGGTCGCCACGGCGCGGGCCGGGTACGGCCGCCGTGACCGCCGCCTGACCCGAACCGGGCAGATCGACGACGATCACCCGGGGCGGCAGGGGGGCACCGGCACGGGTCGGAGTGGTCGGAACCGCGCCGGACGGCTTGGCCCAGGACCCGAGCGTTTTCTCGGCGAAGGCGAAGCCCTCCTCTGCGGTCATGTTGCCGGTGATGATCAGGGCAGCGTTGTCGGGCCGCCACCAGCGCTGGTGCGAGGCCACGATCTCATCGCGGGTCAGGGCACCCAGCGAGGCGATGGTGCCGCCGGACGGCGCGCCATAGGCGGCGTCGCCGTAGGCCACGCGGGCCAGGACCTGGGACGCGATCGGGCCGGGCTGGCGCAAGGCGACGCGCAGGGCGTTGACGGCGCGGGTGCGCGAGCGTTCGACCTCTGCCGCCTCGAAGGTCGGGCGCTGGACGACATCGGCCAGGACGGCGCCCACGGCATCGGCCGAGGCAGTCGGGGCCGAGACGAACAGGCTGGTCGAATCCGCGCCCGCCCCGCCGCCGATGTTGGCGCCCAGGGCCTCAAGCGTCGAGGCGATCTCGGGGGCCGTACGGCCACCGGCACCCTGGGTCGCCAAGGCGGCGGTCATGGAGGCCAGGCCCGGCCGATCGGCGGGATCGCCCGCCGCCCCTCCATTGACGACCAGCTGGGCATTCATGATCGGCAGGTCGGTGGACCGGGCCACGATGACCCGCAGGCCGTTGGACAGGGTGCGCTCGGCGATCACGGGGGCCGCCATCGGCCGCGCGGCGCCGGGCGTCGGCGCGGCCTGGCGCTGACCTTCGGGCAGGAGTTCGTTGGGCGGCAGGATGGCCGGCGGAACGGTCAGGAAGGCGGGCATGGGGGCCGGGTTGCGCCAGCCGGTCTGTTCGTCAAACGCGGGCGTGCCGGCCGGGGCCTGGCTCTGGTCCAGATAGCGGGCGGAGACCCGGGCGTTCTCGTTCAGATAGGTGCGGGCGACGCGCTGGACGTCGGCGATGGTCACGGCCTTGATAGCGGCGATCCGCTCGTCGGCGGCCTTGGGGTCGTTCTGGGCGATCAGCACGCGGCCGAGGATGAAGGCACGGCCGGACGAGGTCTCGCGCTGGCGCAGGTCCGAGGCCAGGATCTCGGTCTGGGCCTCGGCGAGTTCGGTGGCCGTGATCGGTTCGTTGCGGATGCGGTCCAGTTCGAGGTTCAGCGCGACCTCGGCATCCTCGACGGCCTTGCCTTGCGCCACCGTGACCTGGGCCACGATCGATCCGGCCTCTTCCTGGCCCTGGGCGCTGAGGAAGGCGGAGGCCGCGAGCTGCTTTTCATAGACAAGCGCCTTGTACAGGCGCGAGCTCTCGCCGCGCGACATGACCGCCGACATCACCTCCAGCGCGGCGGTGTCGGGGCTGGCGTCGGCCACGCCCTGATAGATCGCGGCGATGGCCGGCAGGGGTACGTTGGGCGCATAGGCCACGACCGAGCGCGGGGCCGTGCGGGGCTCGACCGGGCGGCGGGCGAACCGCGGCACCGGGCGGCCGGGATTGTCGATGTCGGTGAAATACTGATCGACCCAACGGTCCAGCTGGGCCGGGTCGAAATTGCCGGACACGATCAGGGTCGCGGTCGCGGGCCGGTAGTAGGCTTCATGGAAAGCCAGGGCGTCGGGAAGCTGCGCCGAATCCAGCTCCTCGATCGAGCCGATGACCGAGCGGCGATAGATGCTGTCGTCGAACGAATTGTCGCCGATCACGAAACGCCCGAACCGGCCATAGGGGGGTGCCAGCACGTTCTGGCGCAGCTCCTCCTTCACGATCGACCGTTCGGCCTCGAACACGGCCTGATCGACGACGGGGCGCGCCATGCGCTCGGCGTGGGTCCACAGCATCTGCTCCAGATACTGGGGCGGGACGGTCTCGTAGTAGTTGGTGAAGTCCTGGCTGGTCGAGGCGTTGCGGGTGCCGCCGGCGTTCTCGACCATGGTCGAGATCATGCCGTAGGGCAGGTTGACGGTCTTGCGGCTGAGGATGTGCTCGAACAGGTGGGCGAAGCCCGAACGGCCTTGCGGATCGTCCTTGCCGCCGACGTCGTACCAGACCTGGATGGTGACGGTCCCGGCCGTCGGGTCGGGCATGGAATAGACGTTCAATCCATTGCCAAGGGTCCGGTGCGCATATTCCAGCGGCGGCGGCGTCAGGGCCTCCAGCCGGGCGGACGACTGTTGCGCGAGGGCGGGCGCGGCGAGACCCAGGCCCAAACCCAGATTCAGCGCGAGGACGGAGCAACCCACGGCGAGCGTGCGTGACAGGGCGGGACGGATCATGGGGGAACTCCGAAGGCAACGGTCGCCGACCGTAGCAACGCAGGGCCGCGCGCAAAGTTACGTCGCCGTAATGTTTGATGTCGCCACGGATTTCGGGGCGGCTGGCCTCGCCGGGAATCGAGCGGTATCCTGACGCATGACCCTGCGAACACTGCGAGACCTGCCCGGCGTCGATGATCTCGAGCTCAAGGCGCTGATGAAGCCACGCTTCGCCGATCCGGATGTGCCGGAGGGCCGGGACGAGATCGACGCCCTGTCCATCGCCATCTTCGGCCTGTCGCTGGATGCGGCGGAGGCGACCGTGCGCCCCGACGACTGGGACGGGATCGAGACCCTTGCGCCCGCGGACATGTCCGAGGCCTTTGAGGCCGAGGGATGGGACGTCACCGACAAGCGCAGGAAGCCCCTGCGCCTTTTGCCGCATCTGGCCCTTCCGCTCGCGCTGGCCCTGCGCGGTGTCGCCGGCGAACTGCCGTTCCATGCCGAGCCGGCGCAGGAAAAGTCGGACTGGGGCTCCAGCCTGGCGGCCGACGCCAAGCGGTTCACCAGGCGCTAGTGGTCTGGTCGCGCCGCGACGGCCCTGCTAACCAGCACGCCGCATGACAGTTTCGACCCCGACCCCGCGTCTGAATATCCCCCGCATCGCCTGGGCCGCCTATGGTTTTGCCCTGGTGGTCATCGTCCTGGACCAGCTGACCAAGGCCTGGCTGCTGGGTGCGGCGGGGGTCGATGACATTCGTATGGTGCCGGAAGGCTATCTTTTCGGGGTCGTTATCCCGGGCGTTCTGAAATTCACATTCGTCCAGAATCAGGGCGTCAGCTTCGGCCTGTTCGGCGGGGGCGAGGCGCGCTGGCTGCTGAGCGTCTTTTCCGTCGCGGTGGCGGCGGGTCTGGCCTGGTGGGCGACCCAGGCGGACCGGCGGTTGCTGATCACCGCCATCGGCCTGGTCATCGGCGGGGCGCTGGGCAATGCGATCGACCGGATCCGCTTCGGCTGGGTCATCGATTTCATCGACTTCTCGTCGACCGGCCTGTTTCCCTGGGTGTTCAATGTCGCCGACAGCGCCATCACGGTCGGCGTCGTCCTGTTGATCCTCGACAGCGTCCTGTCCGAGCGAAAGACGCCTGCGGTTGGCGCGGCCCACGAAAAGGCGTAATCAGCCGCTCTTTGCCTTTTCGATCTGCATAGCCCGCGTCAGTCGGGTCCGGAACCGAAGCGAACCATGATGACCACCGCAACCTTCGTCCGCACCGGGATTGTGTCCCTGCTGGCCGTGTCCGCCCTGTCGCTGGGCGCCTGCCAGGGGATGCGCCAGTCGATCGGCCTGACCAAGGTCGTGCCCGACGAGTTCGTCACCGTCTCGACCGCCCCGCTCAGCGTGCCGCCTGAATATGGCCTGCGCCCGCCCTCGCCCGGCCAGCCCCGGCCCCAGGAACTGGCCCCCGAGAGCGCCGCGCGTCAGATCCTGCTGGGTCAGCGCCAGTCGATCACCCGCACGCCGGGCGAACAGGCTCTGGTCACCGCCGCCGGTGCCGACCGCGCCGACCCCCTGGCCCGCTATGTCGTCGACGACGAGTTCGGCGACCTGACCCACAAGGAAGAGAGCTTCGCCAACCGCGTCATGTTCTGGCGCAAGGACGACGCGGCCTCCCAGGCCCCGACCACGGCCCAGACCTCGTCCGGTGCCGTGACCATCGACGCCGCCACCGAGAACGCCCGGCTCCAGGCCCTGACCGGCAACACGTCGGGCATCGCGATCCAGCCGCGCCGCTCCAGCGGGTTCAAGCTGCCGGGCTTGTAAGCCTCAGGGCGCTACCGTTCGCGCGGCGGTGTCTCACGGCTTGAGCGCAGGCTGGCACGATATCGCTTGCCACCAGCAGGTGCGTCCTTATTGTAAACGGACTTGACGTTTCCTCTCCGGAGCGAGCCCGTGTCCGAATCCGCTGCAGCCGATATCGCTGCCCTGTCGGGGATCGCCCAGTTGCGTCTGGCGATGTCGGGGGAGGGCGAGATCGCGCCAATCGCCGAGACGGTAGGGTTCTCGCTGATCGAGGTCGAGGAAGGCCGGGTCGTGTTCGAGGCCACGCCGACCCGCGCCGTCTATAATCCGCTGGGCACGGTCCACGGCGGCTGGATGGCGACGGTGCTCGATTCGGCCTGCGGCTGTGTGGTGCATTCGATGCTGAGCCCCACCCAGGCCTATACGACGCTGGAACTCAAGACCGTCTTCCACAAGGCCCTGACGGCCGGCACGCCGGTGCGGGCCGTCGGCCGCATCGTCCAGATGGGCCGCCGCGCCGCCTTTTCCGAAGCCGACCTGCGCGGCCTGGACGGCAAGCTGTACGCGACGGCGACCTCGACCTGTCTGGTCATGGAGCGGTAGGCGTCTCGCCCGGTTGATCCCCGCCCGATTTCACCGAACTGCCACGAAACCTTCGTCTCCGGCAAAGCCGCCATTAAGTTGGGGCCCATAGGCTGAGGGGGAACAGGGAGGGTGCATGGCCAGGATTGGGGACTACGTCGAGGCGATCGCCCCCGTCGCGCCCGATGCGCCGGGTGCCCTGGTCTTCGATCGCTTTCAGTCGGAACCCAACACCCTCGCCATCGCCGTTGTCGATGAGGAAGGCCGGCCCCTGGGCCTCATAGAGCGCAACGCCTTCACCTTGAGGATGGCTGCGGAGTTCGGCCGCGCCCTCTACGCGCGTCGCCCTGCTCAAAGTCTGATGGACGCCGATGCGCGGGTGGCCGAAGCGGACACCAGCGCCGACATCTTCTTCCAGACCCTGGACGACGCCGAGCTGGGTGCCCTGCTGGGCGGCTTCATCGTGGTTCGGGACGGTCGATATCTCGGTGTCGGGTCGGCCCTGCATCTGATGCGGGCCGGCGCGGCCCTCTATCGTCAGCGCGCGGCGGAAATGGAGGCCCTGAACCACAACCTCGCCGTGGCGGAATCCGAAGCGTCCGCGTCCAGCCGCGCCAAGTCCGAGTTTCTGGCGGTCATGAGCCATGAAATCCGCACGCCTCTGAACGGGGTGCTGGGCGTCGCGGCCCTGATGGAGCGCAAGCTGGAACAGGCGGAGCTGCAGCCCTATGTCCGCACCATTCTCGACTCAGGCGAATCCCTGCTGCGGCTGCTGACCGACGCCCTGGACATGTCGCGCGCCGGGGCCGGGATGATGACGCTGGATCTCGAACCGGTCGATCTGGTCGCCCTTGCCGGGGATCTGGATCGCCTCTGGCGCGCGCGGGCCGAGGAGAAGGCGCTGCGGTTCCAGGTCCTGACGGACGTCGAGGATTGCGACTGGATCATTGCCGACGGGATGCGTCTGAAGCAGATGCTCAACAATCTGATCGGCAATGCGCTCAAGTTCACCGAGGCGGGGGGCGTCACCGTGTCCATCGCGGGCCGGACGGTCGCGGGCCGCGTCGCGGTCGAGATGACGGTGGACGATACGGGACCGGGCGTGCCCGAAGGCGCCGCCGCCAACATCTTCCAGCCCTTTAACACCGGAGCCGCCAGTCGGTCGGGAGCCGGTGCCGGACTGGGTCTGGCCATCTGTCGCCAGATCGCCGAATCGATGGACGGTTCGATCGTGCTGGAAGAGGCGCCCGGCGGCGGCGCGCGCTTCCGGGCGGTGGTCGTCCTGAACCGCGCCGACCCGGACCGCCGCGACGGTCGCGAGGAGCGCGCGGAGCCGACACCACACGAGACCGTCCATGTCCTGGTCGTCGACGACAACGCCACCAACCGGTTCGTCGCCTGCAACCTGCTGGAGATGTTCGGGGCCACGGCCGAAACCGCGCACAACGGCCGCGAGGCCGTCGAGGCGGCCCGGGTCGGAGCATTCGATCTGATCCTGATGGACATCAAGATGCCCGTCATGGACGGGGTCGCCGCGACCCGGGCCATCCGAAGCCTCGGCGGCCCGGTCGCGTCCGTGCCGATCATCGCCCTGACGGCCAACGCCGATGAGCGCGACGCCTCGACCTATCTTGCGGCCGGCATGGACGGGGTCGTCCAGAAGCCGATCCAGCCCGACCTGTTGCTGGACGCCATGCGACGGGCGCTGTCGCGCGACGCCGAGGCCTCCGACACGGCCAGGGTCGCGGCCTGAATCGAAAACGCCCGCCCCGGAGACCGGGACGGGCGTTTCAGATCGGTAGACCGAACAGTCTTACGCCAGGGCGGCGCGGACCTTGTCGGCGATGGCCTTGAAGCCGGTTTCATCGGCGGCGATCGCGGCCAGGACCTTGCGGTCCAGCTCGATGCCGGCCAGGCCCAGGCCATGGATGAACTGCGAGTAGGTGAAGCCTTCCTGGCGGGCGGCGGCGTTGATGCGCTGGATCCACAGGGCGCGGAAGTTGCGCTTGTTCGTGCGGCGGTCGCGATAGGCGTATTGCCCCGCGCGGTCGACGGCGGCCTTGGCCGTGCGGATGGTGTTCTTGCGGCGACCCGAGAAGCCCTTGGCCTGTTCGAGAACCTTCTTGTGGCGGGCGTGCGATACGACGCCCCTTTTTACGCGAGCCATGATGTTTTTCCTTCGGAAGGGGCCCTGATGCGCGCGACCCAAATCTTGAAAAGCGGGGCGCTTGCTGCTTGAGGGCCGCCTGATTTCTGTTCAGTGCGACGATGCGGTGTGGAGGTCAGTGCTGCTGCGCTACGCTTACGCGTAGGGCATGTAGGACTTGATCTTCTTGGCGTCGGCGTCGGCCATGACCTTGGTGCCGCGGTTCTGACGGATGTATTTGGAGTTGTGGCTGATCAAGCGGTGACGCTTGCCCGCAACGCCGGACTTTACCTTGCCCGTCGCAGTGAAAGAAAAGCGCTTCTTGGCGCCCGACTTCGTCTTCAGTTTCGGCATTTTCACTCTCATCTTGAGGGGGCTACCGCCCTTCGGGCTACTTGAGCCCAAAGTTGAGTTTCCCGGTTCGAGAACCGCCAAGGCATGCCATTAGCCCGGCGGTTCGTAGGCGAAGGCGCGGCTAGTAGGCGAAACCACCCGCAAAGGCAAGCCGAGTCTGGCTCACGGCCCCGTTTCTAGCGCGCCGGATTGTTCGCCTCCAGGAACCGAACAGTCTCGGTGAGCATCCGGGTGCGGGTGTCGGCGCGCGAAAGCCAGTGATCCTCGCCATCCAGTTCGATGAACTCATGCGGCTTGCCTGCGCGACGCAGGGCGCTGGCCATGGACCGGCTCTGGGCGATCGGCACCACGACGTCGTCGCGACCATGGATCAGCAGGATCGGCGCGTCGGCCGAGGCGGCCTGACGGGCCGGAGAGCGGGCGTCCATCGACCGGTCACCGGGGCCGTCGCCGCCCATGAACCGGTTCCAGTAGCGCACGGTACTGTTGTCGCGTCGTTCGCCGCGCTCGGCGGCATAGGCGACCATGTCGCGCAGGTCCGCCACCCCCGCCACCGAAACGGCGCAGCGATAGACGCCTTTGTCCAGGGTGGCCCCGGCCAGCGCCGCATAGCCGCCGTAGCTGGCACCGACGATGCAGACGCGCTCTGGATCGATGATCCCCTGGGCGGCGAGATGGCGCACCCCGTCCGAAAGGTCGGTCTGCATCTTGCGGCCCCATTCGCCGTAACCGGCCTCCATGAAGGCCTGGCCGTATCCGGTCGAGCCCCGAAAATTGACCTGAAGCACCGCATAACCGCGCGAAGCCAGGGCCTGGGACCACCAGTCGAATCCCATGACATCGCGGCTCGCCGGCCCACCGTGGGCGAGCACGACCAGGGGCAGGTTGCGCGCTGCTCCGCCGGGTGGCGTGGTCAGGTAGCCATGGAGGTCGAGGCCGTCGGCGGCCTTGAACTGGATCGGCTGGATCGAAGCCACCTGTTCCGGCGCGATGTCAACGTAGGCGTGGCCCACCGATCGGAGCTCCCGCGTGTCCAGGTCAATCAGCCGATAGGCCCCGGCATCCCCGGGCCCATTGGTGTAGACCACGGCGGTGCGCAGGTCGTCGCTCCAGCTCACCAGCTCGGGCGCGACCCCTGGCAGGGACTGTTCGATACTGGCCCACAGCAGCCCGGCGGCCTCGTCGGCGAAGACATACCGCCGCCCCGTGTTCTCCAACCGACTGGCCCCTATCATTCGCCGCGTCACCGGGTGGAACAGCAGATCTTCCGGATCGAACTCGAACCTTACGGGCCGCCAGGCGCCGGTGGCCATGTTCACGTCGAAGAACTCGGCGTCCTCGCGGCCTTCGCGGTGCAGGTCCGGGCGGTCTGCGGCGACGATCACGCTCTCGCCGGTCAGGCCCAAGCCGATCAGGGCGGGCTGATCCAGCGGCGCGGAGACGCGCCAGGTCTCGTTGAACCGGCTGCCCTGGCGCAGCAGCAGGCTCCAGGTTCGGGACCGTTCGTTGTAGACACTGCGGGCCAAGCTGCGGCCACCGTCGTCCAGGATGAAGTCGTCGGTGTCGCGCGTCATGCTCTCGGCCAGGCGAGCCCCGCCCGTGTCCGGATTGACGCGATACAGGTCCAGCGCGCCCGGTGCCTGGAACGAATGGGCCCGGACATAAAGGTCGGGCCGGTCTTCGCCGGGTCGTATGCGCACAGCACTCAGAAGGGCGGGGAACAGGGTGCGGGTGGCAGCCAGCATCCGCACCACCCGGCGGTTGGGCAGGTTGAAGACCTGGCCCATGTACAACTCGTTCTTGTCCAGGCCGATCTGGGGTAGGCTTTCGGTGCTGGAGGTGGTGATCAGCACCCGCTCCTCGTCGATCCACTCCACGTCGCGGACCTTGGCCGCGCCGACGCTGATAGCGCCCAGGCCGCGGTTCGTCGTCAGATCGATGGTGGCCAAGCGGCGCTCTTCCCCGACCACGGTGATGAAGGCAAGCCGGTCGCCGGACGGCGACAGTTGCACCAGTTCGGTCGCCGGCAGGGCCCCATAGGCCGATAGCGGTGGAGGCGCAGGCTGCTGTGCCAGGACGGGTCCGGCCCCGAGGATCGCTGCCATCGCCAGACACAGCGAAGCCCTTCGCGACAGCCGACCCATCATCCCCGAACTCCCCCGCTACTCGGGCGCAACCGTAACGCGCGGCGGGTGACCCGCAAACGAAAAACGCCCCGGCGTGGGCCGGGGCGTTGGGGTCTCGGACGGTAATCCGGCCCTACTTCGGGGCCAGGATCATGATCATCTGGCGGCCTTCCATGCGGGGTGCATATTCGACCTTGGCGATCTCGTCGAAGTCGGCCTGGACCTTGTTCAACAGCTTCATGCCCAGTTCGGGGTGGGCCATCTCGCGGCCGCGGAAGCGAAGCGTCACCTTGACCTTGTCGCCCTCGTCGAAGAAGCGGTGCATGGCCTTGGCCTTCACCTCATAGTCGTGAACGTCGATGTTGGGACGCAGCTTGATTTCCTTGAGCTCGACGACCTTCTGGCGCTTCCTGGCCTCGGCCTTCTTCTTCTGCTCCTGGAAACGGAACTTGCCGTAGTCGAGGATCTTGGCCACCGGCGGTTCGGAGGTGGACACGATCTGAACCAGGTCCATGCCTGCCTCTTCGGCGGCTTCCAGCGCTGCGGACGTCGGCATGACGCCCTGCTTTTCGCCGTTCTGATCGATGAGCAGAACGCGCGGCGCGCGGATATCGTGGTTCATGGGGGGGCCATCCTTGACGGGCGGCTGGTTCATCGGACGGCGAATGAGCGTCGTTTCCTTGTGTGGACGAAAAGGGTCTGAAAGGTCTGAATAGTCTGAAAGTCGGTCGTGCAGGGGTCAGCGCGCGGTCTGGCGCCGCGTTCCCCAAGGGGCGCTATATGCGCTTGAAGACGCCGATTTACAAGGCGGACCGGTGGGCGATCGGCCTCACCTCGCGCCTTCGCCCGCGCCGATGAAGTCATCGTGCAGGGCCAGGACGGCGTCGAACACATGATCGACGCTCAGGTCCTCGATCGGGGCGAACTGGCCGCGCGTCTCGTTGGAGGCCACGGTGCGGGTGCGCGGGCCCCACGGGCCGTAAAGCCACCACTCGGTCGGACCGAACAGACCCAGTGTCGGCCGGCCCAGGGCGGCTGCGACGTGCATCAGGCCGGAATCGTTGCCGACGAACAGGGCCGCCCGGTCGATCGCGGCGGCGGAGGCCAGTATGTCGCCCTTGCCGACGAAGTCGATGGCGCGGTCTCCGGCCGTCTCGAGGGCCGGGGTCGCGGGCGGCCGGTCGCCGGGGCCGCCGACGGGCATGAAGCGCCAGCCGTCGAAACGCGGCTCGGCCATCAACCGCGCGACCAGCTGGCCCCAGCGCTCGGCGGGCCAGCTCTTGCCAGGTTGATGGGCGATGGGGGCGAGGGCGAGGATCGGGCCCGGCCCTGGGCCCATCGCCCGTTGCGGGTCGATGACGGCGGCAGCCTGTGCGCGCGCCTGATCGTCCAGCCAGATCTCCGGATCGAGCGGCACGTCCGATCCGATAAGGCGCGAGACCATCTCGACCTTGCGCAGGCCGGTCTCCCACGAGCGGTTGTAGATCACGCGGCGCTTTGCCGGGATCAGATAGCTGAGTGCCGAGCCCCGGATGTCGATCACCAGGTCCCACTGGGTCCCGACGACCTGTTTCCACAGGTCCAGCCAGTGGCCGGCGGCCTTCTTCTTGTCGAGCACGATGGTGCGGACCACGCCGGGCGCGGCGCGGAAGAAGGGGGCGGGGGGGCGACCGGCCGCGACGGTGATCCGGGCGCCCGGCAACTGGCGGCTGATCTCGCGGATGATCCCGGACGAGATCACACAGTCGCCGATGCGGTTGGAGGTTACGAACAGGACTATCGGTGCGCGGGGCGTTGCGGGCATGGTGCGCTCATACGCGAGCCGCGACCGGATCGCCAACCGCGCCGAACTGGACAGGACCCGACTTGACCGACGCCGACAACGACGACGCCCACCGCTTCATCCGCCGGCCGGACGGCGAGACGCTGGCCTACAAGCAGGTGTCGGGGGAGGGGCCGACGGTGATCTGGATCGGCGGCTTCCGGTCGGACATGGAGGGGACCAAGGCCCTGGCGCTGGAGGCGGCGGCGAAGGCGCGGGGGTGGGCCTTCCTGAGGTACGATCATTTCGCCCATGGCCGGTCCAGCGGGGACTGGAAGGCGGCCACCATCGGGCGGTGGCGCGAGGACGCGGTGGCGGTGATCGACAGCATCCCGGGGCAGGTGGTGCTGGTCGGGTCGTCGATGGGCGGGTGGATCGCCCTGCTGGCGGCGCTGGCGAGGCCGGACGCGGTGGCCGGGCTGGTGCTCGTCAATCCGGCCCAGGATTTCACCGAACGGCTGATGTGGCCGGGGCTGGCGGATCATGAACGGCAGGCGATCCTGAGAGACGGGGAAACGGTGGTGGTCGAAGAGGGTCTGGGCGCCTATGCCCTGACCCGGACCATGTTCGAGGAGGCGAAGGGCTGGATGTTGCTGGACGGGCCCATCGGCATCGCGGCGCCGGTCCATATCCTTCAGGGCCGGGCGGATGCGACCGTGCCCTGGACCCACGCGATCGAACTTGTCGAGCGGCTGAAGGGCGGCGATGTGCGGCTGGACCTGATCGAGGGCGGGGATCACCGGCTGTCCACGCCCGCCGATCTCGACCGGCTGGTCGAGGCGGTCCACGCTATCCGAGGATGACTTCGCGCCGCTCGCGGGCGCTGCGAAGGCCGGCGTCGATGACGCGCATGGTCAGCAGGGCTTCTTCGGGCGGGACCGGGT
>NZ_JAEMRD010000066.1 GCF_016463485.1 Brevundimonas sp. | reverse complement strand
GGTTGAAGCCGAGGATCTCGTCGATCTCCTCGTCCTTGGAGGTCAGCATGATGACGGGGATCTGGCTGGTCTGGCGCAGACGGCGCAGCACCTCCATCCCGTCCATCCGGGGCATCTTGACGTCGAGGATGGCGAGGTCGGGCGGCGAGGCCTCCAGCGCCTCCAGTCCCGTCGCGCCGTCATGATAGGCGACCACCGTGTGGCCATGGCTTTCGAGCGCCAGCGACACGGAGGCGACGATGTTCTCGTCGTCGTCCACCAGGGTGATATTGGCCAAGCAGGGCCTCCTCGAAGGTTCAGGTCAGGCGTGATCAACGCACGGCAAGCGTAACCGTTCGCCCGCAATCGCGGTGACATTACGGCCACAGTCCGCCGGCCGCCAGCATTAACGCGCAAACCTCGCCTTAAGTCCTCCTGTGCAGACTGGCGTGATGGCAGGGCCCGTTCACTACGAAGTCTACGTGCGCAAGACGGCCCCCTCGCCGTGGACGCTGCTGATGGCGACCGAGGACCGGGCCAACGCCACCGAAACGGCCGAGGATGTGCTGCGCGACAAGCGTGCGGTCGCCGTCCGGGTCACCAAGGAGACCCTCGACCCCGAAACCATGGCCTTCAACAGCGTCACGGTCCTGACCCGGGGAATGCCCGAGGGCCCCAAGAAGCGGCTGGTCGATCCCGATCAACAGGTCGCGCACTGCCTGGGCCCCCAGGACCTCTACGCCCCCCATGCCCGCGACCTGATGGGTCGGGTGCTGGAAGACTGGCTGATGCGCAACAACGCCACGGCCTGGGAGCTGCTGCATCGGCCGGACCTCGTCGAGCGGCTGGAGGCTTCGGGTGTCGAGGTCCAGCACGCCATCCAGAAGGTCGCCATCCCGGAAAGCCAGGCCACGGGCCAGGCCGCGCATGAACTGATCCGCCACTACCAGAAGCTCTCGGAGCAGGCGATGGAGCGGGTCATCGCCGCCGGTCGTCGCCGCGTCTTCGCCAACCTGGCCGATCAGCCCCTGGCCGAGGTGGCGCACAGGCTGGCGGGCACCCCCGACCGCGCCTTCGTGATGGGGGGTGTACTGTGCGTCGCCCTGGCGGCGGGCAAGGGGGCCCGGTCGCGACTGGGCCTGGCCATGGACCTGGCCGATATCGCACCGAAGGACGGCCCCTCGCGAGCCCTGATCCTGGTCGCCCTGGAACAGTTCCTGTGCGAGCTGCTGGCCATTCGGACCAGTCTGGCGGACGTGCTGGGCCCCTCCCTCGATCAGGGGGCCAGTCTGGCCGCCGTGGTGCGGATGGTCGCCCCGCGCGAGATCGAGGCCCTGATCGCGCGTGATCCGCGCTTCGCCCTGCTGATGCCGACGGTCGAGGGACCGGCGGCCCGGCTGGCCGAGCACCTGGCGGTGGGTGAGTTCCCGCTCCTGGCCAACAGCCTGGCGCGGATGGTGCTGCGCGAACTGATGGGCCCGCGCCGTCTCAGGCCCAGCGACGCCGCCGGCGAGATCGACATCCTGCGCGTGCTGGCCACGGCCCTGACGGCCACGGCCGGACGGTTGCTGAGTCTTGAAGAAGTGCAGGCGGCCTTCACCGAACGGTCCAAGAGCCTGGTCACCGCCGATTTCGTCCAGGCCTATGTGGTGCCCTGCGACACGGTGCTGTGCGAGGCCGAGAGCCTGACCCGGCTGTGCGAGAACGTCATGGGACCGGCGAACAAGCGCGCCGCCTCCCGCTGGCTCAGCGCCTGCGTCACCTCGCTGCGGTTCGAGACCGAGATGCGCGCCTCGCCCCAGCGCATCACCCAAAAGCTGCTGATCCTGGCCGGCCTGCAACGCTCGGTGCGCGCCTCGGCCCTGTCGGAGAATGATGAGGCCCAGATCAACGGTGCCATCGGCGCTGTCGGCGGCGTTCTGGAGACAGAGGCGAAACTGATCGCCCAGATGGGCCGGGCTGCCGCGCCTGTGCCCCAGAAGCTGATCGCGCTGTTGCGGATGGCGGCCGGGGAAACATCCCCGACAGGTCCGGTCGCCGATCGCGCCAGGGCCGAAACCCTTCGCATGCTCCGCGCGCCCGAAGCCCGCGCCGCCCTGGGCGCTGCGCCCGAGGCCGTGGCAACGCTCAGGCCGCTGATGAGGGCCGTCGGTCTGGCGGCCTGACCTGCCTTTCCTTCCCGACGCGTAGCGACGGGGAGGAAATCAGTCGAAGATGTCGAAGATGCTGTCGCGCTTTTTCTTCTTGTAGCGATAGTCGTCGTCGCGGTGGCGGTCGTCGCTACGATAGGGGTCACGCGGCCGCTCCTCGCGATAGCCGCCTCCGCCCCAGGGCGAAGGCTGCTGAGGCGGTGGCGCATAGGGCTGGGGCGCGGGTTGCGGCGCGGCCTGGGGTGCCGAGGCGCGGCCTTCGGCCGTGGCACCCTCCATCAGCTTTTCGAGCTCGCCCCGGTCCAGCCAGACGCCGCGACAGGTCGGGCACATATCGAACTGGACGCCGCCCCGTTCCAGGGTCTGCATCGGAGCGTCATCGTTGGGGCACATCAGAAGGGGCATACAGGTCCTCTCGGTTGTCGAACGTTGGGGTTAGCGCTCGGGCTCAAGGAGCGCGACGCGCGGTAGCCCCACCAAGCATGTACGGGTGCGCCCAGGGACGGGCCCGTCATGAAGACGAGCCTATCGCCGGGCGCACCCGATGCGGTCCGACATCACGCTGTCGTCCGGTTCCGCGCGGCGGACTTGGGGGAAAGCCGCCGGGGAAGCGTTCCGGACAATGGCGCCAGAGGGGCCCGTCCCGCTGTATCAAGCTAGGGTGCGCGTCACCCAGGGGCAAGCCGTCAGCACCCGGCAAGGTGGTCAACATCGGGTTACCGTCTTTGGGGCCTCGCCCTCAGCACGCCTGTCCGGCGGCCCAGCCCGACGACCAGGCCCACTGGAAATTATAGCCACCCAGCCAGCCGGTGATGTCCACGACCTCGCCGATCAGATAAAGGCCGGGGACCGAAATCGCCTGCATCGTCTGTTGATCCAGGCCCTCGGTCGCCACTCCGCCCAGGGTGACCTCGGCCGCGCGATACCCCTCCGAACCGACCGGTTTGACTGTCCAGCCGTTGACCGCCTCGGCCAGGGACTTCAGCCTCTTGTCGCCGATCTCGGCCAGCTTGCCCGCGACCTCATGCCGCGCCGCGACCGACTCGGCCAGCCGCCGGGGCAGGATCTGCGACAGGGCGGTGTGGACCGCCTGTTTCCCGTTGGCCTCCTTGGCCGCCTTGATCTCGGCGTAGACGTCACGGTCGGGGGCCATGGCCAGGGTAATCGCCTCGCCCTCGCGCCAGTACGAACTGATCTGAAGGATGGCCGGACCCGACAGGCCCCTGTGGGTAAACAGCATGGCCTCGCGGAACGTCGCCCGCTCCCGCTCGGTCGTGACATTGGTCGCCGCCACATCGACCGCGACCCCCGCCAGGGGCGACAGCTGCTCCAGCAGCCCCGCCTCGAACGTCAGGGGCACCAGGGCCGGCCGCGTCTCAGTGACGCGCAGGCCATGTCGCCGCGCCAGATCGTAACCCCAGCCGGTCGCCCCCATCTTGGGGATTGACTTGCCTCCCGAGGCGACGACGAGCGAGGCCGCCGTCACGCGCGCCCCGTCCGACAGGGTCGCCGCCCAGCCCTCGCCGGAGCGTTCAACCGCATCGACGCCGGTCGAAAGCTTCAATGTCACCCCTGCCGCCCGCATGGCCTCGGTCAGCATCCGTACGATCAGTTTGGCGCTGTCGTCGCAGAACAACTGGCCCAGTGTCTTCTCGTGCCAGGCGATGCCCGCCCGGTCGACCATGGCGATGAAGTCGTGCTGGCTGAACCGCTTCAGCGCCGAGGCCGCAAAGCGCGGGTTCTCACCCAGGAAGTTCGCCGGCGTCGTCCCCGTATTGGTGAAGTTGCACCGCCCCCCGCCCGAGATACGGATCTTCTCGCCGGGCCTGGCCGCGTGATCCACGACCAGCACCCGCCGCCCGCGCCGGCCGGCCTCGATGGCACACATCATCCCTGCCGCGCCCGCGCCGACGATCAGGACGTCATACGGCTCCGCCTTCATGCCAGCAGAGCCCGGTCCATCAGACCTTCGACAGGATCAGCGTCCCGTTGGTGCCGCCGAAGCCGAAGCTGTTGGACATGACGGTGGTCAGCTCGACGTCCTTGCGCTCGCGCAGGATCGGCATGCCCTCGAACTGGGGGTCGAGGGTCTCGATATGGGCGCTTTCGGCCGCAAAGCCGTTGGCCAGCATCAAGAGGCTGTAGATCGCCTCCTGGGCCCCCGCCGCGCCGAGCGAGTGGCCCGTCAGCGACTTGGTCGAGGAGATCAGGGGCATGGCGTCGCCGAACACGGCGCGGACGGCCTCCATCTCCTTGGAGTCCCCGACCGGGGTCGAGGTGCCGTGCGGGTTCAGATAGTCGATCTTGCGACCGCCCGCCTGGTCCATGGCGATCTTCATGCACCGCTGGGCACCCTCGCCCGACGGCGCGACCATGTCGTAGCCGTCCGAGTTGGCACCATAGCCCACGATCTCGGCATAGATCCTGGCACCCCGGGCCACGGCCCGCTCGTACTCCTCGACGACCACGATGCCCGCGCCACCGGCGATGACGAAGCCGTCGCGGGCGGCGTCATAGGCTCTGGAAGCGACCGAGGGCGTGGCGTTGAAGTCCGAAGACATGGCCCCCATCGCGTCGAACATGTTGGACATGGACCAGTCGATGTCCTCGACACCGCCGGCGAAGACCACGTCCTGCTTGCCCAGCTGGATCTGTTCGGCCGCCGCCCCGATGCAGTGGGCCGAGGTCGCGCAGGCCGAGGAGATCGAATAGTTGACCCCGCGCATCTGGAACCAGGTCGACAGCACGGCCGACGGCCCCGAGGCCATGGCCTTGGGCACGGCGAACGGCCCGATCCGCTTGGGCGCGCCGCGTTCGATCGTGGTCTGGGCGGCTTGCAGGATGACCTGGGTCGAGGGACCGCCCTCCCCGACGATCAGGCCGATCCGGTCGTCGCGGATCTCCTCAGGCGTCATGCCCGAGTCCTTCAGGGCCTCCTCGAAGGCGATGTGACCCCAGGCCGTGCCGTTGGCCAGAAACCGCGCGGCACGGCGATCGACCAGAGGCGCCCAGTCCTCGGCCGTAACGCCCAGCGAGGGCGGGGCCCAGACCTGGGACCGAAACCCGTATTTGACATGATCGGGCGCCGCGACGACGCCGGAGCGCGCCGACCTCAGGGAGGCCGTGACCTCTTCCTGTCCGGTCCCGATGGAGGAGACGATACCCAGCCCGGTGACGACGACACGCCGCATGAGGTTTCCTTCGCTTCAGTGTCCGCGTTGATCGCGGTTATGGTGTGGTTAGCCGACGACGGGCTCGGCGGCCTTCTGATCGGCGCCGAACAGGCCGACGCGCATGTCCGTGGCGGTATAGATGGGGACGCCGTCGGCTTCCATCACCCCGTCGGCGATGCCCATGACCAGTTTGCGGTTGATGACCCGCTTCAGCGTGATCTTGTAGGTGACCTTCTTGATGTCGGGAGTGACCTGGCCGGTGAACTTCACCTCGCCGACGCCGAGCGCACGGCCGCGTCCCGGCCCGCCGATCCAGCCCAGATAAAAGCCGACCAGCTGCCACATGGCGTCCAGGCCCAGGCAGCCCGGCATGACCGGGTCGTTGATGAAGTGGCACTGGAAGAACCAGAGGTCGGGATGGATATCCAGCTCGGCCTCCATATAGCCCTTGCCGTGCTCGCCACCGTCGCCGCTGATCTGGGTGATCCGGTCGAACATCAGCATGGGCGGCGCCGGAAGCTGGGCGTTGCCGGGACCGAACAGCTCGCCGCGGCCCGAGGCCAACAGGGCCGCGTGGTCGAACGAGGACGGATATTGCGACTGACTCAAGGCGGAAGGCTCCGATTGTGTCGCGTGGGCCTACACGACGAAGGGAACCGGCTCAACCTTCTCGATCAGCGAGCCGGTGCCGCTCCCGCCGCCCGGTTGGCATCGCACAGCGCCCGGGTGGCCCCGCCGAAGATGCGGGCTTCGGACACCCAGCCGTTGGCCTTGCGCCCGCCGACGTGGCACCAGCCGCTCTCGCAGTCGTCCAGCGACACCACCGACCGCGGCGAGAGCCGGGCGCGGACGGGCGAGGTCTCGGATCGACCCGCGTGGATCGGCGTCTCTTCGGCGGAGATGTTGAACGCTCCCCGGCGGCCCGACAGGACGCTGCGGTGGATCCAGGCGACGGCCCCGTCCGGGTCGCAGACCTTGCGCCACTCGCGGGTTTCGGCGACCACCTG
This sequence comes from Brevundimonas sp., assembly GCF_016463485.1. Taxonomy (GTDB): domain Bacteria; phylum Pseudomonadota; class Alphaproteobacteria; order Caulobacterales; family Caulobacteraceae; genus Brevundimonas. The sequence goes on along the minus strand of NZ_JAEMRD010000066.1, from coordinate 11,319 downwards.
AACCGGCAGGCCCGCGGCGCGGTATTCCCACAGGATGCGATAGTCGGCCCCCGGCCCCTGGCGGGCGCGAACCTCGTCGGACTTGAGGGTCAGCCAGCGCGGCACAGGCTGTCGGCTGGGGGTGGGGCGGCCGTCGGGCATGACGGCTGCGGCCTGGGCGGCGGCCAGACACATCAGGGCCATCGCACCCACCACCATGGCCGGAACGGCGGCGCGGGCCGGGCGACGACCCGCCGAATCGACGGTTTCGGAGGCAGCGGCCTCATCGGCGCTTTGGAACCGTGGCGATGCTTTGCTAGACACCCTTGTCGATCCGTCGCGGCGGGCGGGGCCGGATGCCGACCCTCGCCTCGTGAAACCCAGGGAATCCATGTCCACCCGCAAGCTTAAGGTCGTGTTAACCAGGCGCCTCCCGGATGCGGTAGAAACCCGTATGCGCGAGTTGTTCGACGCCGAGCTAAACCTCAAGGACAAGCCCATGGACCGGGCAGCGCTGGAAGCAGCCGTGCAGCGCGCCGACGTCCTGGTCCCCACCATCACCGACGAGATCGACGCCGCCCTGATCAACGGGGCCGGCGAACAGCTGAAGATGATCGCCAATTTCGGGGCCGGGGTGGATCATATCGATATCGATGCTGCCGTGGCCCGGGGCATTATCGTCACCAATACCCCCGGCGTCTTGACCGAGGACACCGCCGACCTGGGCATGGCCCTGATCCTGGCCGTCAGCCGCCGTATCGTCGAGGGGGCCCAAGTCGTCGCCGCCGGTCAGTTCGAGGGCTGGACCCCGACCTGGATGTGCGGACGCAAACTGTGGGGCAAGCGGCTGGGCATCGTCGGCATGGGCCGGATCGGCCAGGCCCTGGCCCGTCGCGCCAAGGCCTTCGGCATGCAGGTCCACTATCATAACCGAAAGCCCGTCAGCCCCCGGATCGAGGAGGAGCTGGGCGCGACCTGGTGGGACGATCTGGACGAGATGCTGGCCCGGATGGACGTGGTGTCGCTGAACTGTCCGGCGACGAAGGAGACCCACCACCTGCTGAACGCCGACCGCCTGGCCCGTCTCCAGCCCCACGCCATCCTGATCAACACCGCGCGCGGCGAACTGATCGACGAGGCCGCCCTTTCCGAGGCGGTGGCCCGGCGCGGGGTCTATGGTGTCGGCCTGGACGTGTTCGAGAACGAGCCGGCGATCCATCCCGGCCTGCTGGCCCATCCCAATGTGGTCCTCCTGCCCCATCTCGGCTCGGCAACGCTGGAGGCGCGGCAGGACATGGGTGACCGGGTGATCCTGAACGTCATGACCTACCAGAACCAGCATCGGCCGCCGGACCGGGTCATCCCGGCGATGCTCTGAAACGGGGGGCTTTCGAGCTTGACGTCGCGCCCGCCTTGCGGCTCGCTGCACCCATGAGTTGAGGGGGTGTCCGATGTCCTTGAGTAAAACGATGACGGGTCTGTCCCGGCGCGAGATGGTTCTGGCGCTCGCCGTCGGCGGCGTGGGGATCACACAAGCCGGTAGGGTTCAGGCCGCGCCCATGCAGGGGGGAGCGCCCTACGCCCTCGCGGACTTCTTCAAACCCGACCGGACGCGCGGCGTGGCCATGTCGCCGTCGGGCACCCGCATCGCCGTGGTCGAACAGCTCGGAACGACGGAGGCCCCGCATGCGGTCGTCGACGTTCTCGATGCCGCCGATCCCGAAGGCCAGGCTCGCCGTATCGACCTGGGACCGATTGACGTCGAGCGGGTCTACTGGGGCAACGACCGCCGCCTTCTGATCCGCGTCGTCACCAAGCTGGAGATCGGTCGGCGCACGTCGACCGGTTCCAATATCCGTACCGGCGGCGGCGAGCTGTGGAACCGGCGCATCGTCTCGATCGACATCGACAGCGGGGCCCGGGTCACCCTGTTTGAAGGCGAACGCAGCCGCGCGCGAGGCAACCTCGATCTGGGTCAGATCGTCGATCTTTTGCCGAGTGACCCCGACCACGTCCTGATGCTGGCCTATGAGCCCGGCGGGTTCCTGGCGCTGTATCGGGCCGATATCAACGACGGCACGGCCGAGCGGCTGGAGCGGGGCAATTCCGGCACCTTTCGCTGGGACACCCTGAACGGCCAGGCCGTGCTGCGCCACGACATCAACGCGCGCGGCACCCTGGAAAGCGTCTACGCCCGCGCCCCCGGCCAGACTGAATGGACCCTGGTGCGACGCACCCGCTTCATCGATGCGCCCGACTTCTCGTTCGTGGGGGGCACCGATCGGCCGGGCATCGTCCTGGTCAGCGCCCGGACGGGCGAGGAGGATGTTGAGACGATCCGGGAACTGGATCTGGCGACCCTGGCCTTCGGGCCGCCCATCTCGGCCCGGGCCGGACGTGATGTCCTGTACGGATTGAAGGATTCCGCCGGGCGCTATCTGGGGGCGGCCTACTACGGGGACCGTCTGGAATACGCCTTCGCCGAGCCGGCCCTGGCCGCCCATCACCGGGCCCTGAACCGCTTCTTCGAGGATGACTGCGACGTCTACTTCACGGACGTGGATGTGTCGCGCAACCGCTTGATCGCCCGCGTAACGGGCCCGCGCGAGCCGGGTGCCTGGTATTTCTACGATCGGGCGGCGCAGAAAATCGTCAATGTCGGCGCGCGCCAAACTCTGGACGCTGCGCGTCTGGGGCCAGGAGAAGTCCTCAAGGTCCGCACACGGGACGGTGCCGAGATCGAGGCCTATCTGACCGCCCCGCCGTCCCGGCGGCCCGGCCCGCTCGTCGTGCTTGCCCACGGCGGGCCAGAGGCAAGGGATCTGAGAAACTGGGATCGACAGGCCCAGGTCCTGGCCGCCCAGGGCTGGTGGGTGCTGCAGCCGAACTTTCGGGGGTCGGGTGGCTACGGCCTGGCCTTCGCCAAACAGGGCTGGGGCCGCTGGGGCGACCGGATGCAGGAGGATATCGAGGACGCTGTGGCCGATGCGATCTCAGCGCGCGGGCTGGACGGGCGCAGGGTCGCTATCATGGGAACCAGCTACGGCGGTTACGCGGCCATGATGGGGGCGGTGAAGACGCCCGGCCTGTACAGGGCCGCCATCTCGATCTGCGGCGTTTCGGATCTTCCCGATATCCTTGAATGGGAGAAGCGACAGGACGACACCCCGGGGCAGGAGATCTTCGATTTCTGGTCCAAGCGGATCGGCGTGCTCGGCGTCGATGACGACAGACTGTCGGCGGCATCACCGCGTCGGCGCGTTGCCGAAATCGCCTGTCCCGTCTTCCTGGTCCACGGCACCGATGATCCGATCGTGCCGGTGACGCAGACACGTCGCCTGAACGCCGCCCTGCGCGACGCGGGAAAGCGGGTCGAGTTCGTCGAGGTCAACGACGCCGGCCACGCCGATTGGGAGGACGACAAGGAGCAGGAACTGATGGGCCGCTATGTGGCGCTGCTGACCCGGGCTTTCGCCTGATCAGCGCGATCCACAACAGACCGGGCAGTCCGGGTCGGCGGTAATCCGCACGGTGCGCGCTGTGGCTGAGAGACCTTCGTACAGCATCAGCCGACCGGTCAGGGGCTCGCCCGCGCCGGTGATCAGCTTGATAGCCTCCAGCGCCGCCATGGCCCCGACCACTCCGGCCAGGGCACCGACGACGCCCACGCGGGCGCAGGTCTCGGCGTCGGGCGGGATTTCGGGGACCAGGCACTGATAACAGGGGCGACCGGTGAAGACGCCGACCTGACCCGACCAGCGGCCCAGGGCGCCGGACACCAGCGGTACATCTTCGGCGACACAGGCGGCGTTGACGGCGAACCGGGTTTGGAAATCGTCGGTGCCGTCCAGAACGACGTGGTGACCGGCGATCAGGGCGCGGGCATTGGCGGCGGTCAGCGACCCGGCCACGGTCTCGATATGGACCCGGGGGTTGAGGGCGGTCAGACGGTCGGCGCCGGCCTCGACCTTGGGGCGGCCGATGTCGTCGCCGGTGAACAGGATCTGGCGTTGCAGATTGGACAGGGCGACCGTGTCCGGATCGACGAGGGTCAGGGTTCCGACGCCGGCCGCAGCCAGATACAGGGCCGCCGGACCTCCGACCCCGCCTGCGCCGACGATCAGCACCCGGGCGGCGGCCAGCTTCTGCTGCCCCGGGCCGCCGATTTCGGCGAGCACAAGATGGCGGGCATAGCGTTCGACGTCGTTATCGGTGAACTGGGGCACGCCTGCTTCTAGGGCGTGGCAGTCGCGATGTCAGGCCCCGGTGCGACAGGGATGGCTCAGGCCGCCTGACGGTAGTCCAGCATGGCTTCGACGTCGCGCACGGTCAGCAGTTCGAGATCTGTCAGGCCGACCTTTGACAGGGTCTCGGCCGGTTGGTGGCAGTAGCCCGCCGCTTCGGTCAGGAGGCGGCTGTGGATCGGCGTGTCGGCCATAACACGGAGACCCTTCATCCTGGGATCGGCCTGCATCCTGCGAAGCATCCTGTCGACATCAAGGCGCTTGCCCTCGACGACCTGAACCATCCGGCCGTCAAACAGAAGCATGGCGCTGCAGATGTGGTCGCGACGGTTGCTGGCATCCGACGCGCCGAGAATCTCGGCGATCGACCAGGTTGACCGACCGGCCGTGCCCACCATTTCGGCAGTCAACATCAGACGGGTGAGCATGTCGCTTCTCAATCTTGTCGAGTTCTAGGGACGTTCCTGCCAGGGTAATCGTTGTCTTGGGCTATTTTAAGCCTACCGCCGCTCGTTGAAATTGCTCCGCAACCCGCTTGCACCGCCGCATTTCGGTCGCCATCTGAGCATCATGACCCACAACGACATTCCCTCCGGCCCCGGCTGGCACGGCACGACCATCCTGGCGGTGCGCAAGGACGGCCGCACGGTCATCGCCGGCGACGGCCAGGTCTCGATGGGGCCGACCATCGTCAAGGGAGCGGCGCGCAAGGTCCGCGTCCTGGCGGGCAGCAAGGTGCTGGCGGGATTCGCCGGGGCCACGGCCGACGCCTTCACCTTGATCGAGCGGCTCGAGGCCAAGCTGGAGCAATATCCCGACCAACTGGCGCGGGCCTGCGTCGACCTGGCCAAGGACTGGCGGACGGACCGGTATCTGAGGCGGCTGGAGGCGATGCTGCTGGTCGCGGACGCGACGTCCATCTTCACCGTGACCGGGGTCGGCGATGTGCTTGAGCCCGAGCACGGCGTGGCGGCGGTGGGGTCAGGCGGCAACTACGCCCTGTCGGCGGCCCTGGCCCTGTTGCAGAACTCCGACCTCGACGCCGAGGCGATCGCCCGCAAGTCGATGGCGATCGCGGCGAGCATCTGCGTCTACACCAACGGGAATCTGACGGTGGAGACGCTTTGACCCCGTCATCCTCGGGCTTGACCCGAGGATCGGATTTTCGGCAGGCAGTGAGATGACGTCAGCGTGATCTTGAAAGCCATCTGACCGAATTGGCGGATGGTCCGATCCTCGGGTCAAGCCCGAGGATGACGGGTTTGGGGCTACCCGCCCGCGCCGAAGTCCAGATCCTTCCGGGCGGCGATGATCGTCACGATGAAGCCGGCCAGGACGTCCAGCATGACCATGGTCACGATCAGGAAGAAGGTGGAGGTGGCGAAGCCCCGAATCAGCAGGAACTCGACCAGGCAGACCACGAACACGATCAGCGACAGGGCGTGATTGACGATCGCGACCTTCTGGCTGGACGTCGATTTCAGAAGCTCGAAGAACAGCAGGATCAGCGACAGGAACAGGATCAGGTCGCCGACCCCCACGTTCCAGTTCGCGCCCGACGTCATCGGCACCGAGAAGATCGGATCGCGCAGGATCGCATCCGCCTGGGCCATGCCGCCCCCGCCTGTCGCGCCGAACAGGATGACGATATTGTAGAGCACCACCGGGATCAGCAGCAGCGGCAGGGCGATCAGCATGGCGGCATCCTTCGGCAGGGTCGATTAACGATAACCCGGTTCCCGGCGAACCGCTACGGTTGGTCGCCCGGATGGGGAATGCGCTCAGAACTCGCTGACCGCCCCCGGCCGCCGCGACCGCGTCTTCAGCCACATGACACCCAGCAAATCCGAGAAGGACGCCATCAGCCGTCCCCAGTTTGTGTATTTCGACCGGCCGACCTCGCGATGGCGGTGGTCGACGTCGAGGTAGCGGTTCTCGAAGCCCTCTCGGATCATCAGGGCCGGCAGATAGCGGTGGATGTGATCGAAATAGGGCAGGCGCAGGAAGACCTCGCGGCGGAACGCCTTCAGCCCGCAACCGGTGTCGTCGGCGTCGTCGCCCAGCAGGTTCTTGCGGATCCGATTGGCCCACAGCGAGGCCCAGCGCTTGGCGCCCGTATCCTGGCGTTTGGCGCGGACGCCGCCGACCAGGGCGACGCTGGCCGGGGCGGCCAGAAGGGCGTCGACCAGACGGGGCGCGTCGTGGGGCGGGTTCTGGCCGTCGCCGTCCAAGGTGACGACGATGTCGCCGCGCGCGGCCAGGACGCCGGTGCGTACCGCCCGGCTCTGGCCTGCATTGGTGCTGTGCGCCAGAACCCGCAAGTCCGGCAGTTCGGCCTGAAGGGCACGCAATTCGGCCAGGGTCGAATCGCGGCTGGCATCGTCCACGAAGATCATCTCGTAGGATCGGCCGGCAAAGGCCGTGGCGATTTCGCGCGCCAGGGGACCGGCGGCACCGGACTCGTCGTGGACCGGCACGACCACGGAAATCTGGGGGCTGACGTCGCTGTTCATGTCGGCTGTGTAAACGATATTGGCGCGTGTTAGGAATGGCCCCATGACGCGCCCGAACCTGGATCGCCATATCGCCGGCTGGCGCGGACTCTTGCTGGCCGCGCTCGTGACCCTGATCGCGGGTCTGCCCAGCCTGTTGCTGCTGCCGCCGCTGGATCGCGACGAGAGCCGCTATGCCCAGGCCACGTCCCAGATGCTGGAGAGCGGCGATTACGTCGACATCCGCTTCCAGGACGAGCCGCGCTGGAAGAAGCCGGTCGCCATCTACTGGATGCAGGCCGTCGCCGTCTCCCTGACGTCTGACCCCGAGGCGCGCCAGATCGCGCCGTACCGGTTGCCGTCCCTGCTCGGAGCCATGCTGGCGGCCTTCGCCTGTGCCTGGGCCGGGGCGGCGCTGTTCGGCCAGAGGGCAGGGTTTCTGGCGGGAGCCATCCTGGGGACCTGCTTCCTGCTGTCGTCCGAGGCCGGGATCGCCAAGACGGACGCCATGCTGTGCGGGGCGGTGACCCTGTCGATGGCGGCACTGGCACGAATCTACATGGCGACGCGGGCCGGTGAACTGCCGAAGCGACATCACAAATTCCTGTTCTGGGCGGGGCTGGGCCTGTCGATCCTGATCAAGGGGCCGATCGGGCTGATCGTCGTGGCCCCGGCCATGGCCATGCTGTCGATCTGGGACCGGGACGTCCGCTGGATGCGCCGGCTGGGCTGGGGCTGGGGACTTCCGCTGGTGGCCCTGATCGTCGGGCCCTGGGCCATCGCCATCACCATCGCCACGGACGGTGGCTTCTGGCGAGAGGCGGTCGGCCACGACCTGGGCGGCAAGATCACCGGGGCCCAGGAAAGTCATGGCGGTTTCCCCGGAATGTACGCGGTGCTGGCACCCCTGCTGCTGTTCCCCGCGACGCTTCTGCTTCCGGCCGCCCTGTCGACGGGTTGGCATCGGCGGGCCGAGCCTGCGGTGCGGTTCATGGTCTGCTGGCTGGTTCCGGCCTGGCTGATCTTCGAGATCGCCCCGACCAAGCTGTGGCACTACACATTGCCGACTTTCGGAGCGATCGCCCTGCTGATGGCCGCCGCCCTGAGCCGGCCGATCGGGACGATCAGTCGGCGGATCGGAGCCGGCTTAAGCGTCTGGGCCGCCTTCCTGATCTGTGGCGTCACCGTCTATGGCCTGACGGTCTATGGCACCTCGACGGCCCAGACCTGGGCGGCCCTGACCATCCTGTGCGCCGTGGCGGCCGGAGCGGGGGGAGCCTTCGTGCTGATCAACCGGGCGGCCGTGTCGGCCCTGCTGGTGTCCATCCTGTTCGGCGTCCTGGCCCATGCGGCGCTGGCGGGGACGCTGAGGCAACTGCGGCCGCTGTCGGTCTCGCCCCAGCTCGAGAAGGCGCTCGACAAGGCCGGGCTGGCCCCCGATCAGGGTCTGACGCCGGGGCCGGTGGCGATCACCACCTTCCACGAGCCGTCGTTCGTCTTCCTGACCGGGCGCGACACCGAACTGACCGACGCCGCGGGGGCGGCCAGGGCCCTGTCGGAGGGCCGTCCCGCCGTCGTCGAGGCCCGGGATGCCGAGGCCTTCCGCGTCGCGATGGCCGATATCGGGGCGGTCGGCCGCGCGGTCTCGACGGTGCGGGGCCACAACTATTCGACCGGCGACGACGTGGCCCTGACGATCTATGCGCCTCAACGCCCGCCCGCCACGACAGTCCTGGAGCCCGGGCGATGAGCCCGCGCCCGATACAGATCGTCGAGGTGGGGGCCCGCGACGGATTGCAGAACGAGAAGGCGATCCTCGAACCCGCCGTCCGGGTCGAACTGGTCCGCAGGCTGGAGGCGGCGGGGGCGACACGGATCGAGGCCGTCAGCTTCGTCCACCCGAAATACGTGCCCCAGATGGCCGGCGCCGAGGAGGTCATGGCCGCCCTGCCCAAGGCTGCGGGGCGCAGCCGGATCGGCCTGGTCCTGAACGGCAAGGGCTATGACCGGGCGCTGGGCACGACGGTGGACGAGGTCAATGTGTCGCTCAGCGCCAGCGACGGCTTCGGGCTCAAGAACGCAGGCCTGACTGTCGACGGCCAGGTCGAGATGCTGGCGGGGATCGTCGCCGGACGAGCCAATTCGGGTGGCGATCGCGATGCGACGCCGTCGTTGTCGGCGACGATCAGCTGCGTCTGGGGGTGTCCGTTCGACGGCGAGGTCTCGGTCGAACAGGTCGCCGATCTGGTCGGCCGGATCGCCGAGCTGGGGGTGGACGAGATCGCCTTGGCGGACACGATCGGTGTCGCCGATCCCTGGGCCGTGACCCGCGTCGTCGAAGCGGCCCGCAAGGCAGCGCGCGACACGCCCTTGAGACTGCATTTCCACGACACCAGGAACACCGGCCTGGGCAACGCCTATGCAGGGGTCGAGGCCGGGATCGATGTTCTGGACGCCTCGGTCGGCGGGATCGGTGGCTGTCCGTTTGCGCCCGGGGCGACCGGAAATGTCGCGACCGAAGACCTGGTCTATATGCTGGAGCGCGCTGGTTATTCGACCGGCTACGATCTGGACGCCCTGATCGCCACGGCCCGCTGGATCGGCGAGAAGATCGGCCGCCCGGCACCGAGCGCGCTCAGCCGTGCAGGGGGCTGGCCAAGGGGGTGAAGTCGGTGGCTCGCTGGTTGCGTCGGACAAGTCGAAATGTCCTTCTCCCCCTGCGCATGGAGGATCAGTCGATCAACGCTCCGCCCTCGACCCGCACGAACCGCGCCCGGCCCTTCAGCTCCTCGAACAGCAACGCCTCGGTCCCGGTCATGAAGGCCTGCAAGCCCAGGGCCTCGATCTCGTCGAACAGGGCGGCGCGGCGGCGGGTGTCGAGGTGGGCCGGAGCCTCGTCCAGCAACAGGACCGGGGGTGCCCCGCCTCCCCCATTTGCACTGGCTGACTTCAGCCGGGTCACCTGGGCCAGGATCAGGTTCAGCACCAGGGCCTTCTGCTCGCCCGACGACCCCTCGGCGGCCGGGCGGCGTTTTTCGCGGTGCAGGGCGGTCAGGTCCGAGCGGTGCGGCCCGAACAGGGACCGGCCGGACGCCGCATCCCGTCCCCGCGACCGCGCCATACCGTCCCGGATGGCGGCGGCGATGGCCTCCTCGCCGGCCCCGTCCAGCGCCGCCTGTTCGGCCTCGCCGGTCAGACCAAGGTCCGCCTGAGGAAACGGCCGGTCGCCCCGGTCGTCGATCCCGGCCTGAAGCGCGCCCAGCGCCCCGGCCCGCGCCACCGCCGCCCGCGCCCCCGTCTCGCCCAGCCGCGCCTCCAGCGCATCCAGCCACAGGGGATCGGCCGCGCGCCCATGCTCGACCCCGTCGGTCAGCAGCCGCAACCGCTCGCGCAGCGCCTTCTCGTATCCCGACACGATGCTCGCATGATCGGGGTCGGCGGCGAACACCAGCCTATCGAAGAATTTCAGCCGATCCGCCCGCGCGTCCGAGAACAGCCGATCCTGCTCCGGCGTCGCCCAGACCGGCCGCAGAAAATCCAGGAACCGCCCCGGCTGCGCCGTCTCCCCGTCGATCCGCACGATCCGCCGACTGGCCCCTGCCGCCTGCGTCCCCGTGCCGAGCCGGATCTCCTCGCCATCCCCGCCGTCCAGCGTCAGCGCCACCGCCCAGGCCCGCCCGACCGCCTCGCCGGGCTCCCTGCGCCCCATCTCCTGCGCCGTCGCGGAGCGCAGCCCCCGACCCGGCGTGAACAGGCTCAGCGCCTCCAGCAGATTGGTCTTCCCCGCTCCGTTCGGCCCATGCAGCACCACGGGGCCGCTGCCCACGGGGAGGGTGGCGGAGGCGTAGGACCGGAAGTCGGTGAGGGTGAGTGACTGGATGCTCAAAAATTTCCGCTCATCCCGGCGAAAGCCGGGACCCAGTCCTTTTGTTCAGACGCCGTCGATCGTCCAGAAGCCGTCCCACAGATCGGTCCAGCCCGGATTCGATTTCTCGATCAGTTCCAGCTTCCAGACGCGTTTCCATTCCGTGATCTGGCGCTCCCGGCGAAATGCGGCTGGACGGGTTTCTTGAACTTCGTACCAGACCAGGATGTGAACACCGTATTTCTTGGTGAACCCTTTTCGCAGCCCTTCGCGATGCTCGCCGGTTCGTTTGACGATGCTGTCCGTTGAGCCGACGTAGAGGGTCCCGTTGCGCTTGCTGGCGACGATGTAGGTGTAGAAGGCCAACTCATTCTCCCGTGACTTGCAAAAGCACTGGGCCCCGGCTTTCGCCGGGGTGAGCGGAGTGGGGGGCTTAAACCCTCAGCGGCATCAGCACGTACTGAACCCCCGGATCACCCGGATCGAGCACCAGCGTCGGCGAAGCCGGGTCGGCGAACATGAAGGTGGCGTTGTCGCCGGTGATCTGGCCGGCGACGTCGAGCAGGTAGCGGGCGTTGAAGCCGATCTCGAACGGGTCGTCGGAATAGCCGATCTCGACCTCCTCGACGCCCTGGCCGGCCTCCATGTTGCGCACCGTCAGGGTGACGCGGTCCAGCTCGAACGCCAGCTTCACCGACCGGCTCTTCTCGGCCGAGATGGTGGCGACGCGGTCGACGGC
>NZ_JAEMRD010000065.1 GCF_016463485.1 Brevundimonas sp. | reverse complement strand
GGCTTCGGGTCTGGGCCGGGCGACGGTGGAGGCCTTGGCGGCGGCGGGTGCAAAGGTCGCTATCTTCGACCTCAACGAGGAGGTCGGCCAGGAGGTGGCCCAACAGATCGGCGGCCTGTTCTGCAAGGTCGACATCATGAGCGAAGACTCTGTCGTCGCCGGCCTGGAACAGGCCCGTGCCGCCAACGGCCAGGAACGCATCCTGGTCCACTGTGCGATGGCCAACCGCAAGGGCAAGACGGTCGGACGCAACAAGGAGGCTGGCGGCTTTAACCGGTTTTCGACCGAGGATTTTGAGTTCGCGACACAAGGCATCCTGATCGCCAGCTATCGCATGGCATCCCTGTCGGCGCTGGGCATGGCGGGTTTGGACCCGTTGGAAGACGGCGAGCGTGGCTTGATCGTCCTGACCTCGTCCGTCGCGGCTCAGGACGGCCAGATCGGACAGATGGCCTATGCCGCCGGCAAGGCGGGGATCAACGGCATGGTCCTGCCGATGGCGCGCGACCTGATGGACATCGGCGTGCGGGTCAATGCCATCATGCCCGGCATCTTCGGCACCCCCCTGCTGGCCAAGCTGCCGCAGCAGGTGTTCGACAACCTCAGCGCCTCCGTACCCTTCCCCAAACGCCTGGGCCGACCCGACGAGTTCGCATCGCTGGCGATGGAGATGGTTCGCAACGGCTATTTCAACGCCCAGACCGTCCGCCTGGACGGCGCCATCCGCATGGCGCCCCGCTAAACGACCACGCGCACAAAGGAACATCGTATGACCGACGCCTATATCGTCGACGCCGTCCGCACGCCGCGCGGCATCGGCAAGATCGGCAAGGGTGCCTTGGCGCACCTGCACCCCCAGCATCTGGGTGCCACGGTGCTGAAGGCGCTGAGGGATCGCAATGCCCTCGATACATCGAAGGTCGACGACATCGTCTGGTCGACCAGCCAGCAGCGCGGCAAGCAGGCCGGAGATTTGGGCCGGCTGTCGGCCCTCTATGCAGGCTATGACATCAAGGCCTCGGGCGTGACCCTGGACCGTTATTGCGGCGGCGGCATCACCAGCGTGGCCTTCGCCGCCGGCCAACTGATGGCCGGGTTTGAGGATGTGGTCATCGCTGGCGGCACCGAGATGATGAGCTTCCATGCCGAGGCCGACGCCTGGGAACAGGGGACGGCCTACGCGCCCTTGGGCCGGGCCAAAGGCAACTACGCCCTCTATGACACCCACCCGATCGGGCATCAGGGCGTCGCAGCCGACGCCATCGCTGCGATGGAAGGCATTGGCCGGGCCGAGCTCGACGCCTTCGGTGCCGAGAGCCAGCGTCGCGCCGCAGTTGCGCTCGCCGAGGGCCGGTTCGATCGCAGCGTCGTGCCTGTCTACAACGACGACGGCTCCGTCGCCCTCAACCACGAGGAGTTCCCTCGTCCTCAGACTACGGAGGAAGGTCTCGCTCAACTAAAGCCCGCCTTTGTCGCCATCGAGAACGTGCCCGCTGCCCCGGACGGCACCACGATGCGTGGCATGATCGAGCGCAAATACCCGGACCTTAAATGGGAACCGGTTCACCATGCCGGAACCTCTTCCGGTGTGGTCGATGGATCGGCGGCGCTGTTACTGGCCTCAGAAGCCGGCCTGAAGGCCAACGGCTGGAAGGCCCGCGCGCGTATCGTCACTGCGGTCAACCAGGGCGACTGTCCCACCCTGATGCTCAACGCGCCCGTGCCCGCCGCGCGAAAGGCGCTGGAACGCGCTGGCTTGACGGTCGCTGACATCGACGTCTGGGAGATCAACGAGGCCTTCGCCGTCGTGACCGAAAAAGCCATCCGCGACTTGGGTCTGGACCGCGCCAAGGTCAATATCAACGGCGGCGGCATCGCCTTGGGCCACCCCATCGGTGCTACGGGCTCCATGCTGATCGGCACGGCGCTGGACGAACTGGAACGTATTGGTGGTCGCTACGCCTTGATCACTCAGTGCGCGTTCGGCGGCATGGCTCCAGCGCTAATCATTGAGCGGGTCGAGGCCGCCTGATGCGGGATGTTGACCAGCCGGTCATCGAAGCACCGGAGGTTCTGACCGAGGTGCGGGGCCGTATCCTGATTGTCACCCTGAATCGGCCCAAGGCCAAGAACGCCGCCACCTATGCAATGGCGGTTCTGCTGGCGGCTGCGATGGACAGGCTGGATGCCGACGATGGCCTGACCGTAGGCATCATCGCGGGTGCGGGCGGGAGCTTCTGCGCAGGCATGGACCTAAAGGGGTTCCTGCGTGGCGAACGGCCGTCGATTCCAGGACGCGGCTTTGCCGGCCTGACGACTGCACCTCCGGCTAAGCCGCTGATCGCGGCGGTGGACGGATACGCCTTGGCCGGGGGCATGGAGATGGCCCTGGCCTGTGACCTGGTGGTGGCCAACCGAAACGCCAGGTTTGGCCTGCCCGAGGTCAAGCGGGGTCTGGCCGCCCGTGCGGGCGGCCTGATCCGCCTGCCGCGTCAGATGCCGCCGCGCGTGGCAATGGAACTGGCCCTAACAGGGGGTTTCCTGACTGCCGAGCGCGCGATGAATCTGGGCCTCCTTAACCGGCTGTCGGAAGGCCCCTCGCTGGACGAGGCGCTGCTGCTGGCCGAGGAGATCAGCGCCAATGGCCCCATGGCGGTCAAGGCGTCTAAGCGCGTGGTGGTCGAATCCCGCCTGTGGGACGAGACCGAGATGTGGGCGATCCAGGACCAGATCATGGACCCGGTGTTCGCCTCGGAGGACGCTCGCGAAGGCGCCGTCGCCTTCGCCGAAAAGCGCGCGCCGCAGTGGAAAGGGCGCTAAGCCACAAGGAAACGCTTGCCTGGGCGGGGCCGCCATCGGCGGTGGGTCCGAAGGGTTGACGATCGAGGAACTCGCCCAGGCGACGTCGCGGTAAGAGCGCTGCGATGCTACGAGGAAGCGGGCCTCATCTTTCCAGACCGGAACGCCAGCAATGCGCGGCGCTATCGTTGCCGCTCGCAGACATGTGGAAGCCATTGTCGCCTTGTGGCTGGCGGGACTCTGTCTCAGCGAAATCGAAGCGGCCGTTTGGGCATGCTTCGGTTTGACGATCAGTGTCTGGTTGCGGGCCTGCAGAAGCGGCTGACCGTGGAGAAGGGCGCACCCGAAGCGTCCGCCATGGTTCCGCGTCAGGACGTCCCGAAGATGACGCCAGGACGAGCGGCGCTCGTTGTCCTCATGCAGCGCTACATCGGCGGACTGATGAATCCGTTCGTGTCCTTGCTCGAGGCCCACAAGCTTCTCTACTTCCTGCAGGAGTCAGGCGAAGGGCTCCGGCTGCAGTACCGCAAGGCGCACTACGGGCCCTATGCGGAGACCCAAACCACCAACGCCACAGAGAGCGGACTAAACCAATCGGCTAAAGTGACGTGCCCGGCGGCTGACTAGGCCGCAGAGAGCCCGTGCGAGTGGCTCGGACGGATCGCTCGGATGCAGGGCGTGAAAGAGTTCAAGCGTGCACTGAAGGGTCGTAGGCTCATCCGCCCACGTCCGCCAACGGTGTGAGCAGTCAGTAGACGACCGTGACAGGACTGTTGTCACGGCGTCGGTGCAGAGCGTTTTGACCGAAGCCGGCGCAAACGCGCTCGCAACGAGGAGACGCGTAAAGCGCCGGAGCGCTCGCTCATCAATGAGCGCTTCCCCGTCAGTGCTCGTCTCGCCCACCAGCCCGACCGTGAGCTCGTGGCCAAAGGCAGCGGCGAACAACTCGTCTTTCCCCCCGAAATGCCGGCTGACCATCGCGGGGTCAACCGCCGCAGCGCCGCCGATCGCCCGGATGGTCGTCTCATGGAAGCCGTTGATGCCGAACAGGTCACTAGCCGTCACAAGTATGCGCGACCGCGTCCGGTCGGCGGATCTTGAGCCGTGGTCGTCTGGCTGGGCGTCGGTCAAAACTTTCTCATCCCTCCACAGCCTCCGTGCTTCCGGGGCCGCCGCCCAAGGCGCGATACAGCGCAATACTCGCTGAGATTTGCGCCGAGCGGGCGGAAAGGAGATTGAGGCGGCAGCGTAAAGCTGTCTCTGAGCGTCCAGAAGGTCGAGGCGGCTCGAGACTCCTGCGCGGTATCGGGCCTCCGCCAGGCTGGCGCGACGGGCTGAGGCCTCCACGGCCGCATTCTGGGCGGCGATCTGCCGGTCGAAGGTTTGCCGCGCAGCCAGGCCATCGGACACTTCGGCGAAGGCTCGCTGGATCGCCAGCTCATAGCGGGCGACGGCGGCGTTCTGACGAACGGCCGCCAAATCGAGCTGCGACTGGAGACGCCCGCCCTGGAAGATCGGTACAGAGATTTGCGGCGTGAACGACCAAAGTTCCGGGCCGTCGAACAGGTCGTCAAGATCGGGGCTGGCGTAGCCGGACTGGCCGGTCAGGCTGATAGTTGGGAAAAAGGCGCGCCGTGCGGCGGTGACGTTGGCGCGCGCCGCCAGGAGACTACGCTCCGCCTGACGAATTTCCGGTCGCCGGGTCAGCAGATCCGATGGAGCGCCCACCGGGAGCAGGGTCTCGACCGGAGAGATGTCGAGGCCGCGCACGGTGGCCAACTCGCCGGTCAGAGGGCGTCCCACAGCCAAGACCAGGGCGTTGCCTGCGACTGCAGCGTCGCGGCGAGCGGCCTCCAGGTCCGCTTCGGCGGTCCGGACCTGCGCCTCGGCGGCGGCCATCTCCGAAGCGTCCGCCTGTCCAGCCTCCAGGAGTTGGCGGGTCAGGCGTTCGGAGGCCTGCCGGTCCTCGACTGTGGCCTGGATCAAAGCTTCCCGCTCACGGGCCGCAAGCGTCGCGACATAGGCGTCGGCGACCGTGGCGCTAAGCACGATGCGCGCCGCCCTCGTCCCCTCCTCCGCCGCCAGCCAGGTCTGGAAGGCGCTCTCCGATTGCGCGCGCAACCGCCCGAACAGATCGAGCTCGAAGGCGCTAAGACCGACTCCGGCCTGCGCCAGGTTGGTCACGCCCGCGTCCGGGAACCCGGCGACCGGCGCCGCCCGCCCCCTGCTGACGAACAACTGAACTTCGTTGCCAGGACGCTGTGAAGTGCCTCAAGCGATTAGCAGGGGTTCGGGTCCGAAGTCTCGAAAGCGCGAACTTGTCCGCGATCTGGTTGTCTCACTGGCGCAGTCTGATTCGGGGGCCATAGCGCTCCCGAGTAGGGGGGCGCTGGCAACGACGGTTCGCACATGCGCTCAAAGCCTTTTCGAAGTTCGCTCTGACCCGTCCGCGGCGATGTCTCGTTGGCGTCCCTTCGGCCTTGCGGTCATGCGAAGAGCGATTACATAGCGCGCTATGGAAATGGTCAGCAGTAACTTTTTCGGAGCGCAGGTGGCGTCCAGCACGTCTGGTGTCGGCAGCGAGTTATCCTTCGCCTTGTATGGCGCCGCCAACCGCATGGCGCGAATGCACAAGCCGTTTCTGGAGCCGTTGGGGCTGACCTTCTCCCAATATCTCGTCCTGCTCGAACTCTTTGCTGGAACGCCTCGCACGGTCGGTGATCTTGGCGCTAAGCTCGGCATGGACGCCGGAACCATCACGCCTCTGCTTAAAAGGCTCTCAGCTTCCGGCGAGGTCACACGCACCCGTGACGTGACGGATGAGCGGCGCGTTCTGGTGGGTCTGACACCTGCTGGAGAGGCGCTTCGGTCAGACGTTCTGGCGGTCAGCGGTCAGATCAGAAGCGCTTGCAAGCTCGATAATGAGGGGGTCGCAACCCTGCGCAGCACGCTGGATGACCTCGCTTGGCCTGCAGGTAGGGCCGACTGCCAATAGACCCGGTTTCGACACTCCTAATTTTACCCCGCAACCCAACCAGGCGGACGGCTAGCGTTCCGCCTCCCTATACCCGGCGGCTTCAAGACCGTCGGCGCCATCCCCTAGATACCCGACTGCGCTCGCTGAAATCGCAATCATCAAAAGAACAGGTTCATGAAGATAGGCATTCTTGGTGCCGGATCTATCGGTAAGACACTCGTGCAGAGGCTCAGTGCGGCTGGACACGACGTGAAGATCGCAAACTCGCGCGGCCCGGAACCGATCAGCGCTGACACCCCGTCATCCGGCGGCCGTGCTGTGACTGCACAGGACGCTGTCGTCGATGTCGATGTGGTCATCGTCTCGATCCCCTTTTACCGCAACCCGGAGGTCGCGCCCTTACTCGCTGGGCTGTCGGCTGAAACGGTGATTATCGACACCTCAAACTACTATCCCGCCCGCGATAGTGTGATCGAAGCCATTAAGGCCGGCCAGGTCGAGAGCCTGTGGGCGTCGGAGCGGTTTGGTCGTCAGATCATCAAGGCCTGGAACGCCATCCTGTCGCAAACCCTGCTGGAGGGGGCCCAGGAGAGCGGGGCGCCGGGCCGTATCGCCATTCCGATCGCCGGCGACGATGAAGCCGCCAAGGCTGTTGTCGCCGGGTTGGTCAGCGACAGCGGCTTCGACGCCGTCGATGCGAGGCCATTGGCTGACTCCTGGCGGTTCCAGCCCGGAACGCCCGCGTACTGCACCGACCTTACGGCGCAAGAGGTCACGCTGGCCCTCGCGCAAGCCGTCAAGGAACGGGCTCCGGAAAACCGTGATCGGATCATGCAGTCGATGATGGATGGAGAGGTACCGATGAAAAGGATCGAGATGGTCGCCAACAACCGGACCCTGTCGATCTGATTCATATCGGTCGCCCGACGACAGTCGAGTGTTTCTCCTCGGCTCACCCCCGCGCGGCCAGTTTGATCGTGTGCTATAGAATAGAGTGCTGGAAGATGGTCGATAGTGCACAGTCCGCGGCGGCAGCGGCTGACCCGGTCCAGACGGGCGACAAGCTCACCCCCGAATCCAGAATCGCCATAGGGGTGCTGATTGCATCAGCCTTCACTGTCATCCTCAATGAGATGCTGATGATACTGGCCCTCCCGCGGGTTATGGCCGATCTCGGTGTTACCGCCTCTAGCGGTCAATGGCTCACCACCGGCTATATGCTGACGATGGCCGTGGTCATCCCCACGACCGGCTTTTTGACTGAGCGTTTCCGGATGAGAACGGTCTTTACCTTTGCGATGTCGCTGTTCGTGGTAGGGACGCTGGTCGCGATCTTGGCTCCAAACTTCCCCGTCCTGCTGGTGGCACGCGCCATTCAGGCTGTCGGCACCGCCATCGCGACACCCCTCGCGTTCACGGCCGTCGCAGCACTGGCGCCGCCTTCCCGGACCGGGCGAATGATGGCGTTGCTGACGGTTTCAACGTCGACAGCACCGGCATTCGGACCAGCCATCTCCGGAGCCATTCTTTCGGTAGCCGACTGGAGATGGCTGTTCGTCGCGATACTCCCGATCGCGGTCATCTGCCTGCTCGTCGGGAATTGGCAAATCCGGGTGCCGAGCACCCTGCGCAAGTCCAAGATTGACGGCCTGTCCGTGCTGCTGTCCGCTATCGGTTTTGCTGGCGTGGTCTATGGGCTCGCCGCGTTTGGCGAAGCCCCCGGGCACTCATTCGTCGTTTCCCCCTGGGCTTCGCTTGCAGTCGGCTTCGGGGTCGTCGGATTGTTCGTCGCGCGGCAGATTCAGCTTCAAAGGTTCGATCGCGCCTTGCTGGATATGCGCCCCTTCGCCATTCGCAGCTTCGCCGTACCGGCGCTGTTGGCCGTGTTCTTCATGACGGCCGCGTCAGGCATGATGACGCTAATGCAGTTCATCCTGCAGTCTTCGTACGGCCTGACGCCGCTGCAAACCGGTCTGTTCGCCTTGCCCGGCGGACTGACTATCATCGTCATCTCAATGGTTGTGGGGCGGTTCTATGATCGTCTGGGAGCACGCCCGCTGATGGTGACCGGCGCCCTCATTGACGGCGTCGGGCTCTGGTTCCTGTCGACCCTGGCGCCAGGCACGAACATCTGGCTTTTGCTCGCCACCTACATGTTCATCATCGTTGGCCAAGCCTTCCTGTGGACACCGACTTTCGCCGCGTCGCTCGGCGCTCTCAACAAGCACCTCCTGCCGCACGGCAGCGCCATCATGAACACGATCCAGCAACTCGCCGGCGCATCAGGTATCGCGATCGCGTTCGCGGTGACCACAACGACGAGCGCAGCCCTCTTGACCAGCGGCGACACTGTCGGGCCTGCCTTGGCTCGAGGCGCCCAGCACTCTCATCTGGTCGGGTGCGGCATGGTCGTGGTCGCTCTGCTTGTTGCTCTGATGATGCCGAAGCGGGCCGCATCGGCCACGCCGAACGGCCGACCGGTCGTGGCGCATTAATCGGAATACGGGCGGCTGGCGCATGGCGCTGGCCGATCCAGCAGAGTTGCACTCCTCAAAGGTATCTCAATGAACAAGCGTCAAATGATCATCGGCATGCACATGGGAAATGGCCACGGCGGCATGGCCAATGCCTGGCGGATGCCGGGCGCCGATCCGCGTGCGTACGTCAGCTTTGACGCCAAGGTCCGGCAGGCGCAGGCGGCTGAACGGGGCAAGTTCCAGTTCCTGTTTCTGCCCGATGGGCCTCACGCCGTGACCGGCGATCTCGATAACGAGCCATCCGGGTTCAACCTCGATGCGATGATGTCGCTGGCCGCGATCGCGCGCGGCACCGAACGGATCGGCCTCGTCGCCACCGGATCGACGACCTTTAACGAGGCCTTCAACCTGGCTCGGTCGTTCAAGGCGCTGGACATTATGAGCCATGGGCGGGCCGGCTGGAACGCGGTGACCTCTGCCAGCGACGATGTGGCTGCGAACTACGGCACCCGCATTCCCTCCAGCGCAGAGCGCTATGGCCGCGCTCATGAAATGATCCAGATCGTGCAAGCCCTTTGGGGAAGCTGGGGCTGGGACGCATGGGTGGCTGACCCAGAGACCGGCGAGTACGCCAAATCCGATCAGATCGTACCGATCAATCTGGGCGGAAATCACGTCGCCTCGCGCGGGCCGCTCTATATCCCGCCGTCCGAACAGGGGCAGCCGGTGATCTTCCACGCGGGCGGCCCCAGCCCCAATGCCCTGAACATTGCCGGCCGCTATGCCAGTGGCTTCATTGCCGGGGCCTTCTCTATCCAGGACGCTCGCGCCCAGCGAACCGCCTTCCGCAATGCAGCCGAGCAGGCTGGTCGCAACCCCGACGAGATCAAATTCTTTCCCGGGGTGATCACCAGCATCGCGGACAACAAACGGGCAGCACTAGATCGCCGCATCGCATTGAGCGGCCCTGTCCTCGAGCAGCGCGCGGGTTATATTCAGCAGATGCTGGGGGTGCGCCTGGACCTCATGCAGCTTGATAAGCCGCTGTCGCCCGAGCAAATCTCCGCAGCCCGTACGACGGGCGGCGATGCGCGTGCGGTGAGGGCGCTGGAGGTCGCGCGCGAAGGATGGAGTCTGCGCGATATCCTGGCCCACGGGGTGATCGACTACCAGCCGGTCGTGGCCGGGACCGTGACCGACGTCGCCGACCATATGCAGGAATGGTTCGAAGCTGAGGCCGCGGACGGCTTCTGGATGATCCCTGACGCCTATGACGACGGGCTTGACCTTCTGGTCGACGGCGTCGTCCCGATCCTGCAGGAGCGCGGTCTTTTTCACCGCGAGTACGAGGGCGAGACCCTGCGCGACCACCTCGGTGCGCCGGCCCAGTACGGCGTCGATCTCCGTATCGGGGGCGCACGGGAAGGATCTCGATAGCCCGTCCTCAAGTGCGGCCGGGTTTCTTTGTAGTAGCGCCGCCAGGCCTCCAGCACGCTGCGGGCGTGCGGTAGGGATTGGAACAATGTCCCATTCAGCAGCTCGTTCTGGATCGCCCGGACGGGGACGGCTTGGCGGGATCTGCACAGCCATTTAGGGGCTTGGAAGTCGGTCTACCGCCAGTTCCGCCGCTGGACACAGACCGGCTGTAGGACGTGATGCTGGGGGGCGCTAAACGAGACTGCCACGCGCAGCCATAAGCTCCTCAACATCACGGATATTAAGGCTGAAACGGAAGTAGACGGCGTGGCGGATAACCTCGGCAGGAAAGCGACGGGGGCTTGTCAGGTTAGCTTCACCAAGTCGAAAGCCCCCTACCCGGCCGTCAATTCGATCAGCTTCAGCGCTGCCTCCGTATCCCGCCGGCGCTAAACGAGGACGTCGAGGACCTCGCCTACGTCATCGACGGCGCGCCATAGATACATCCGCTTGCCACCGATGTTGCAAACCACTTCGTCTAGATGCCAGCGCGGCGAAAGCGCTGGACGCCGCCTCTTCAATAGAAGTCGATCAGCGGTTTGAACTTGATCGTCAGCACCGCTAGCTATTTATTGCCGGCGCTGGATCGCGACCAAAGCGATGTTATGACGCTCAACTTCCAAGACTGTTTCCAGAGCGAAACGCTGCGTCGCCGCCGCCATCTCTAATAACTGACGCCCGTGAGCTTAGATGTCTTGCAGAACAGCCATCGGATTAGAGGGTTAAGACTGCAATGACGAAGATCGCAATCATCTACTATAGCAGCACCGGGTCAACCTACCGCCTCGCTAAGGCTGCTGCCGAAGGGGCCGCTGCTGCAGGCGCGGAGGTCCGCCTCCTCAAGGTCGAGGAATTGGCGCCAGACGCCGCCATCGACAGCAACCCTGCTTGGCGAACACATGTGGACGAGACCGCAGCCGTTGCAATCGCGACGCCCGATGACCTGGAATGGGCTGACGGATTCCTGCTCGGTAGCCCGACCCGCTTTGGGTTGCCGGCCGCGCAGATGAAGCAGTTCATCGATACCTGTGGCGGGAAGTGGTTCACGGGCAAGCTGCAGGACAAGGCCGCCGGCGCCTTCACCGGAGCGGGCAATGTGCATGGTGGCCAGGAAGCGACGCTCCTGGCCTTGCAGAACGTCTTCTATCACTGGGGCTCCGTGATCGTCCCGGTCGGGTTCACCCACTCGGCCTATACCGCAGCCGGCGGGAACCCCTACGGCGTCAGTTTCACCGACCCCCGAGGCGGGCCCTTGCCCGAAGAGGTTATCGCGGCTGCTTGGCAACAAGGTTCGCGCGTGGCCAGGTTCGCCCGCGTCCTGGCCGATAATCGCGAGCAGCTGTCTGGCGAACCGGCAGAGCCTTCAGCACCGCAAAGCTAAAAACCACAAACCAACTTCGCGGCGTTTCGGGCCTGGTGGCTCGCTACTGGAACATCCGCGCACGGCCAAAACTGTCAGCCGGATGAACAGTCACATGCGACCAACGCGTCGCAAGGAGATCAAGATGTCGAAAGAGAGCACCGAATACGACTATATCGTCGTAGGGGCCGGGTCGGCGGGCGCCGTTGTAGCCACCCGACTCACTGAAGACCCGAAGATCAGGGTTCTTCTGCTTGAGGCAGGCCCCGAGGACACCAGCTATTGGTCCAAGGTGCCGATCGGCTTCGCCAAGATCCTCATCGACGATCGCTATATGTGGAACTACCAGACGCTGGCGGAGCCGGGCCTCAAGGGTCGCAGTTTCCCGTTGCCGCACGGCAGGGTGATCGGTGGGTCCAGCGCGGTGAATGGGCTGGTCTTCACACGCGGTCTGCCGTTCGACTATGACGATTGGGCCCGGATGGGCGCGACCGGATGGAGCGCCGCCGACACCCTGCCCTATTTCAAGAAGCTGGAAAGCTGGGCGGGCGGAGCCGACGAATATCATGGGGGCGACGGCCCGACAGGCGTCGAAAACGCGCGGTGGAAGACGCCGTTGGCCGACGCCTTCATCGCCGCAGCCATGGAAACCGGCCTTCCACGCAACGACGATTTCAACGGCGCAGAGCGCGACGGTGTCGGGTACGTCCCGCTGGATACCCGGAACGGTCGTCGCTCCTCGACTGCCGAAGCCTACATCAAGCCCAATCGCTCGCGTCCCAATCTCCACATCGTGACGGAAGCCCTGGTTACCCGGATCGTGCTGGAGGGTCGGCGCGCAGTCGGCGTGAGCTACGAACGTGGCGGTCAGGTGCAAGAGGTGCGTGCGGCACGCGAAGTCATATTGAGCGCAGGAGCGCTGCATACGCCCCACCTTCTGCAGTTGTCCGGTATCGGCCCCGGCGCGCTGTTGCAGGCGCACGGGGTGCCAGTGGTTCAAGAGCTGAACGGGGTTGGCGAGAACCTGATGGATCACGTCCAAACCGGACGAACCTTTGTCACCAATAGTCCATATACGTTCAACCGAGCCGTGAATAACCCAGTGTCGCAGCTGAAGGCGGGGATCAACTATTACGTCGGTCCGCGCAATGGTGCGCTGACCAACGGCCCGTCCTCCGTCATCGCCTACCTCCGCTCGCGCGACGGCCTGGAGGAGGCGGACGTTCTGATGCACTTTTTGCCGTTCCTTCCTGACGAGACGGGCTGGGGCTTGAACAAGAAATCCGGGTTTCGGATTGCGATGTTCAAGTCACGCCCCGAAAGCCGCGGGTACGTACGGCTTGCATCGGCCGACCCGAAGGCGGCGCCGTCGGTCGTGTTCAATCACCTGTCGGCGCAGAGCGACGTCGATACCATGATGTACGGGATGCGCTTCGCGAAGCGTCTGAGCCAGACGGGGCCTCTGGCCCGGCACGTGGTCGAGGAGATCGATCCAGGCACGCGTGGTGAAAGCGACGAAGGCCTGCTTTCGTTCATTCGCGAAAGCGCGAACACGGGCTTCCACTACGCAGGCACCGCGCGCATGGGCAACGATGACATGGCGGTTCTGGACGCCAACCTGAGGGTTCGCGGCATCGACGGTTTGCGCGTGATCGACGCCTCGGTGATGCCGGCCCTTACTTCGGGCAACATCAACCCGGCCGTGCTGATGATCGGCGAAAAGGGCGCAGATCTCGTCCGGGCCGGCTGACGACACCATCGACTTCTTCCACCTTCGTTCAACGGATTACTGAAATGAACATCGATCTCTCCGGCAAAACTGCCCTGGTAACCGGCTCCACAGCCGGCATCGGGCTCGGCATCGTTCGAGGGCTGGCGGCCGCCGGCGCGACGGTGTTCCTGAATGGCCGGACCAGCGAGGAAGTCGATGCTGCCGTCGCCGAGGTCGGCGGAACGGTGCGTGGCGTCGTCGCCGAACTCGGTACTATGGAGGGGCATCAGACCCTGCTCGACGTCGTGCCGGAAGCAGACATCGTGATCAGCAATCTGGGCATCATCCAGAAGGCCGATTTCTTCGAAAGCGACGACGCCATCTGGGAACGGCACTGGAATATCAACGTCATGGTGGGCGTGCGCCTTGCACGTTCCTATTTGCCAGCGATGGCTGCGAAGGGGTGGGGACGGTTTGTGGTGCTGGGCTCGGAATCCGGCTTCACGATCCCGTCGGACATGATCCATTACGGGGTCAGCAAGGCGGCTGACATCGGCCTGGCTCGCGGGCTCGCCAAGCGCATGGCCGGCACCGGCGTGACCGTGAACTCCGTGTTGCCAGGCCTGACCTTGTCCGAAAGCGTCACGGACCTGCTCAAGCAGCTTCACCCGGACAGCGACCGGTCGATCGAGGACTTGGCGAACGATCTGGTCAAGAGCGACTATCCCGCTTCGATCATCAGGCGCGCCGCAACGGTGGAAGAAGTCGCGAACATGGTCGTCTATCTGACTTCGCCGCAAGCCTCGGCCACGACGGGCGCGGCGCTTCGTGTCGATGGCGGCGTCATCGACACCATCTGAACGAGACAGAGGACCTGCCTGGGCTCTGCCCGGGCAGGCTCCCGAGCCGTCAGCCTGGACCTGAATTCACAAGAGTGACCATGAAGAAACTCGTTCGATCCCTCGCCATGACGCTCGCTCTGGGCGTCACAGTTCCAGCGGTCGCGGCCGCGGCGGAAGTCGATCCCGCTGCGGCTGTGCAGGTGATGCCGAGACAGGCGCCGGGCTTCTACAAGTGGAAGCTTGGTGAATTCACGATCACTTCGCTGAGCGACGGCACGTCTGATATGCCGGTAGACCAACTGCTTCATGGACCCGGCCCGGGTGAAGTCGCTGCGTCATTCGAAGCCGCGTTCGCGCGACTGCCGATGGAGATGTCGGTCAACGCCTTTCTGATCGATACAGGCCGGCAGTTGATCCTCGTCGATGCCGGCGGCGGCGCACTTTATGGTCCGTCTTTGGGGCAGGTCCGCCAAAACCTGATCGCCGCCGGTTATCGACCTGAGCAGGTGGACCTCGTCCTTCTGACGCACATCCACGGCGATCATTCCGGCGGACTGGTGATCGAAGGCCAGCCCGCCTATCCCAATGCGTCGATCCGCGTCGGGGCGGCCGACCTGGACCACTACTCCGATCCAGCCCGAAGCAAGGCCGCTGCGGATTTGGAGGAAATCAATTTCTCCGCCGCGGCGGCGCTCACGGCAGCTTATCGCTCTGACGGCGCGCTTGTGCCTCTGGCCGAAGAAACGGAAGTCACTCCCGGTGTTGTTGCGCGTCCGGCGCCCGGTCATTCACAGGGCCATATCGTCTATGAGGTCGAAAGCAGGGGCGAACGGCTCATGCTGTTGGGCGATCTGGTCCACGTGCCCCAACTGCAGTTCGCGCACCCCGACTATTCCATGGCGTTCGACTTCGACGAAAATGAGGGACGCGCTGTTCGTCAGACCGTCCTTCGGGACGTGGCGGCCCAGCGCCAATGGATAGCCGGCGCCCATTTACCGTTTCCAGGTATGGGGCACATCATCATCAAGGACGAAGGTTACGCTTACATTCCTGCAGAATATTCGGCCAACCGATAACCTTCGTTGAAGCATCCGAAACGGCTTTGCCGAGCTCGCGGTACCGCTGGGGCTGCTCGCAGTGACAGTGAGCTCGGTGCAGCTGGTTGGCCAGAACTCGGCACCATTTTTCCAGATTTCAAGCTCAGGAGCGCATCATGAATGTTGACCGCAAACTAAACACATCAAGCGAAATGGTTCGCTCTGCCACATCCATTCCGCTGCGCGTCGCGTTCCGAGAACTTGAGCTTTACGACACTGGTGATGTCGCCGGGGCCGATGAGGTGTTTTCGCCAAATCTCATCGACCACAATGCGGCTCCAGGCTCGAGTTCGCACATCGACGGCATGCGGGCGTCGATCGCGGCAGTGCGTGTCGGATTCACCGGCACGCAGCACCGGATCCTCTTCTATCAGGAACTGCCCGAGGGCTGGGTCGTCTTGCGTTGGGAGATGACCGCAACCCACACCGGCGACGCATTCGGTGTCGCGGCCAGCGGCAACCCCGTCTCGATCCAGGGCATCGACATCATGCGTATTGTCGATGGCAAGATCGTCGAGATGTCCCACGTCGAAGAGTTGCTCAAGCTGACGCAGCAACTGGCCGTCGTGCGGCCGACTTAGACGCCAACGGCGTCCTGCGGAACAGATGCCGCCGATGGTTCAGGGATTTTCAGGCCGCTCGGCGGGCGGTTGCTCATGATCGAACTCACCGGCGAGAAAGTCGATCAAGGCTCGCAGTGCCGGCGTCAGTCCCTTGCGGCTTGAGAAGACCGCGTACACAAAACCGTAGACGGTGTGCCACTCGGGCAGGGCGTGAATGAGCTCGCCACGAGCGAAGCTGGTCTTTGCGATATGTTCCGGCAAAAGCGCGATGCCGAGGCCGTCGATCGCGGCACGACGCAACACCTCGAAATCGCTGCATAGCAGACGGGGCTGGATTGCCACCTGGCGCTCAACGCCCTCGGGACCGTAAAGCGTCCAGAATTCTTCCTCTTCGCCCATCGCCAGCGTTGGCAGGGTCGAAAGCCCATCGATCGTCAGTGTCTGACCGAGATGATGCGAAAGGTCAGGGCTCATCGCCAGAACCCGACGCGAGCGACCCAACTTTCGTACGATAGAGGCGGCGTCAGCCTCGACGATCGTGCGGGCTCTGAGCGCGATGTCGACGCCGTCTTCGATCAGATCCGCCGGCCGGTTCAGCTCCTTCAACTGGATCCGCACCTTCGGATACGCGACAAGAAATCGCCGGAGCATGCAGCCTACGAGGTTCTGCACGAGGCCCTGTGGACAGCTCATGCGGATCAGACCGTTGGGCTCCACACGCGCGTTGACAGCGACCGCCTCCGCCGCCTCCCATCCCGCCATCATCACTTCGCATTGTTGAAACACGGCGCGCCCGACGTCCGTCAGCCGAAGCTGCCGCGTCGAGCGTTCGAGAAGCCGGACCTGCAGCCGCTCCTCCAGCCGGGCGACCCGTTTGCTGAGCGTTCCCTTGGGAACGCCGACGTGCCGGGCGGCTGCTGTAAAGCCCTGATAGCTTACGACAGCATGGAAATACGCGAAATCATCCATGTTCTGCATGGGAAAAATATCCGCCTCTCATTGTCGCCGCAAGGAAACGTGGCGTTCCATTCAGCGCCCTTACAACACGATTGTCTCGTTCATAGCTTTATAAACCGCTGGGCGCATGTGATCGCCGGCCAAGGAGCATCTTATGACGAACGCCCTGCCGCAGCGCGAAGTCGCCCGCATCAATATCCCCCAGGTTGAACGAGGATACACCGATAGCCACAAGGTGCGTCGCCTTATGCCTCCGGGCGATTGGGCAGCGACCGATCCCTTTCTTCTCCTCATGGAGGACTGGGCTGGCCCGGGTGTTTTCGAACCGCACCCGCACCGAGGCATGGAAACCTTCACCTTCCTCCTCGAAGGCGAGATCGAGCATTACGACAATCACGGCAACAAGGGGTCAATCTCTGCGGGTGACGCCCTGATGATGACGGCTGGCCGAGGTATCGTTCACGACGAGCGATCAGCCGATGGCGGCGTGCTGCATCTCCTTCAACTCTGGATCAACCTGCCTCGCCGCGACAAGCTGGCACCGTCGCGTGTGCAGGAAATCCCGGTCGCGGATGTTCCAAAGCACATTGAGCCAGGGGTCGAGGTGCGCGTCCTCTCTGGCCGCTCTGGCGACGCCGTGTCGCCCACGCAGAACTTCGCGCCGTTCATGGGCCTGGAACTGAGACTGGATTCCGACGCGGCCTTCGAGCAGCAACTGCCCGCCGACTACAACGGGTTCATACTGGTGATCGACGGCGAAGCCAGCATCGGCGTAGCGGATCGTAAAGTGGATGCCGGCGGCCTGGCCTGGCTGACATTTAGCGACACACCCAGCGCGGTTACCGTCAAAGCGGGGCAGGCTGGCCTGCGGGCGCTTCTTTTCGCCGGCCTTCCGCTTCGCGAACCGGTCGCCGCGCGCGGGCCTTTTGTCATGAACACTGACGCAGAACTGGACGTCAGTTATGCGGAGTATCGCGCTCAGGGCGACCGCTTCGGTGCCGATTTAACGTCCAGGTCTCTCACCGCCACCGACTGAATCGTCGAGACTATAAAGCTCGCGCTTTCTCAAGCTGCGGTCAGGCGCTGCGTTCTACACGACCTAGCTGAATGTGGCATCTAAGCAGATATTAATGCCCGCCCGTTAGAAGCAGTTGAGCTTTTTACGGACTCTTCGCGCTCAGATCCGAACGGTCGCGTCAGCTGATGCCGACTCGGTCAGAAATTCTCAAGGCCATGGCTAGGTCGGACCATTACACCTAGGATGATGCCCGGCGGGCCTCGACCGGATAGCCTTCGATTTTGAGCCAGGGGACGCTTAGCGTCGGCGGCGATCGCGGGTGAAGACGTTGAGCTTCACACAGAAGTTCCCGGCC
>NZ_JAEMRD010000199.1 GCF_016463485.1 Brevundimonas sp. | reverse complement strand
CCTTCGGCCGCGCCCAGCGCGCTGCACCGCCCGAAGGGGCGATGAGCCTGTATGCCGTCTATGCCCTGATCCTGTTCGCCGTGCCGACGTTCGGACTGGCTGCCATGATCGCCCTGGTGTCGGTCATCAGCCGACCCGTTCCCGCCCAGGATCTGGCGGCCAGCCATTTCATCTTCCAGAAGCGCACCCTGTGGATCGCCGCGTTCGGTGCCGCGATCGGCGTCGTGCTGATCGCCGTGAACCTGGGGGTCTTCGTCCTCGTCGGGATGGCGCTCTGGGTCATCGTGCGCGGCGCGGCGGGCCTGATCCGCCTGGCCGCCGGCCGCCCCGTCAAGAACCCGCTGACCTGGACGATCTAGGAGCCCCCATGACCGACACCGGACCGACCCAGCCCCGTCTCGGCGAAGGCCTGCATCCTTCAGAGGGCAAGCCCGCCGCGATCATCGCCTGGGCCCTGTACATCCTGTCGATCCCCAGCGCGAACCTGCTGGTCATCGTCGGCCTGGTCGTCGCCTATGCCGGTCGCGGGTCGGCGACGGGCGTGGCGCGGGATCATATCGAGGCCCAGATCGCCCTGTTCTGGTCCGTCTTCTGGTGGACCATCGGCCTGTGGATCGTGACGATCGTAGCCTTCGCCACTGTGATCCTGTTCCCGCTGGGATTTGTCGGCCTGCTGCTGCTGTTCCTGCTGCACATCTGGTTCACGGTGAAGAGCGTGCTGGGGCTGATCAATCTGTTCTCCGACAAGGCCCCCTGAGGCTTTTCGAGGAACAGGCGGGCGCGCCGGTGGTTGATCCTGTGCCACCCCGGCAGCCTTCAAGGATCCACCCCATGACCGATTTCCGCGACGTAACGGCCGAACAGCGGTTCGAGCAGGGGTTCACCGACGCCGACGGCGCGCTTCGCCGCGTCTGGGCCGACTATGCGATCCAGGGCGAGGTCCGCGCCATCCTGCACGTCGAGGCCGAGGACGAACTGCGCGGCTCGGGTGCGGCGGGTCGCTTCATGGCCAGCCTGGCCGACCATGCCCGGTCACAGAAGATCAAGCTGATCCCCCGGTGCAGCTATGCGGTCGCCTGGTTCCGTCGCCACCCGGACCAGTGTGACGTCCTGGCGTAGGGCTCAGGGCAGGCGGCTGACGATGGTCTTCATCGTCTCGGCCTTCTGGGGCAGATCGACCATCAGGCGAGACGCGATCTCGCGCGCGCCGACCGGATAGGCGTCACCGCCCTCGGCGATCTCCTTGGCCATTTCGGCGGCCTGGAACAGCACCTTTTCCAGCGCCTCGACCTGTTCGAGCGCCAGGGCCCGTGCCTCGAGCTGGAGGCGCTTGACGCGTTCGGACGTGGTCTCGGGTGCCCGCATCAGGTCATAGATCGCGCTCTGGGCCGCGACGAGGCGCAGGTCGGGTTTGCTGGGCGTGCTGGACGATTTCGGCATGACGGGATTCCTTCGTCAGCATCGAATGCGGATCCAGCTTGACCGTTCCCGCCCGACGGGGCCCTTTGGATGAAGGTATCAGACTGTGGCGGCCGCGCATCAGGTCGGCGGCGTCGGATCGTTGGTCGTGACAAGTTCCGGCCGTCGCGCCTAGATTGCACAGGCAAGGACGAGGCAAGGTATGCGGGCTGCATTGATTTCGGGATTGCTGGCGACCTTGATCTGGCCGATCGCCGCTCATGCCGAACCCGTCTGGCAAAGGATGAGCGTCGGCCAGGCCCGGGACCTGGTTGAAGGCGAAGGCGGCAAGGTCGAACAGGTCGTCGATACCGAGACCGGTGAGTACGTCATGACCGTCCGCTCTTCCGACAAGCTGCCGTTCAAGCTCAAGGGCTTCGACTGTCGCGGCGTGGGCGAGGCCAAGTCCTGTGTGCGGTACGAGTTTGTCGCCTATTTCAGGTTCGACGGCGAGGAAGAGGCCGCGCGTTACGAGCGTGACCTGGCGATCAACTGGCTGGCCGACCAGTCGAGCGACGACGGGTATCTGGACGTCTGGCGCATGGGTTCGCTGGAGGGCGGCGTCACCCGCGCCCACATGCGTTACCAGCTCCGCGCCTTCATCGATGCGGTCTGGGCTGCCCAGGAAACGGTCTATCCGCCCAAGACAGCGACCGGATCGCCCGGCACGGGCTGAGGTTTCCGGATCACAGCGTCCCGGCGTCGGCCATGTGATCGACCCGGCTGTCGGCCCGTTGTCCGTCCTGCTCCTCCTCCAGAACCTCGGCGGCCTGGTCGTTGAGGGCGCGGCCCTCGCGGCGGGGTTTGACATAGGGTTCGGGCTGCGGGGTCGAGGTGTTGTTGCGCCACAGCGACCGGCCGGCCTGCAAGCCCCCCGCGACCTGGAGGGTCAGCCGTTCCTCGTCGCGGCGACGGACGTCCTCGATCGTCTCGCGCGCCTCGTCTTCGGAAAAACCCAGATCCTTGAGCACATGTTCGCCGAAGGCCAGGGCGCTCTCGAAGGTCTCGCGGATGTGGAACTCGACGCCGGCATTGATCAGGCGGATCGAATGCCCCCTATCGTAGGCGCGCACAAATAGCTTCACGAGCGGGAACTCGGACTGGACGAGTTCGACGATCCGGTCGGCCGCCTCCGGCTTGTCGACGCAGACCAGCACGGTCTCGGCCGTCTCGACGCCCGAGGCGCGCAGCACGTCCAGGCGGGTGCCGTCGCCGTAATAGACCTTGAACCCGAATTTGCCGGCGGCCTGGATCATCTCGACATCGGAATCGACGATGGAGACGTCCACGTCGCGCCACAACAGGGTCTGGGCCGCGACCTGGGCGAAGCGGCCGAAGCCGATGATCAGCACTCGCTCGCGCAGGCCCTCGGCGTGATCCACGCCCTCGGCCTCGTCGGGCGACAGGGTCTCGTCCGGGCGCAGCTTGTCGGCGATCGCGAGACGCAGCGGCGTCAGGGCCATCGACAGGATGACGACGGCCGACAGGATGGCGGCCGTACGCGGATCGAACAGGCCTGCGACGGCGGCGGTGGAATACAGGACGAAGGCGAACTCGCCGCCCTCACCCATCAGGGCGGCGCGCAACAGGCCCTCTCCGTGCGACTGTTTCAGGCGGGCGACGACATAGACGCCGATCATCTTGGCCGCCGAGAAGGCCGCGACCCCGCCCAGAACCCAGGCCCAGTCGCGGACCACGACGTTCAGGTCCAGCGACATCCCGATGGCGAGGAAGAACAGGCCCAGCAAGATGCCCCGGAACGGCTCGACGTCGGCCTCCAGCTGATGCCGGAAACTGCTCTCGGACAGCAGCACCCCGGCCAGAAAAGCGCCCATGGCCATCGACAGCCCGCCCAGGGACATCATCCAGGCCGCGCCCAGGACGACGACCAGCGCCCCCATGGTCATCACCTCGCGCCCGCCGTATGTGGCCAGGATGCGGAACAGGGGGTTCACCAGCCAGCGTCCGGCGACATAGACGACCGCCACCGCGCCGACCGCCAGACCGATCGTCTGCCAGACCGGCCGCGCGTCCTCGACCACGCCGCCGTAGGCGACCCCCAGTACCGCGACCATGGCCAGCAGGGGCACGATCGAGATGTCCTCGAACAGCAGGATCGACACGACCCTCTGCCCCGCCGGCTCGGACTGTTCGTTGCGCTCGTCCAGCAACTGCATGACGATGGCGGTGGACGACAGGGCGAACCCGAACCCGGCCACGAGAGCGGCGTACCAGGGCAGGCCCGCCAGCATGGCCGCCCCGGTCAGAAGCGCGCCGCAGGTCAGGACCTGGATCGCGCCCAGGCCGAAGATCTCGCGCCTGAGGCTCCACAGCCTGGCCGGGCGCATCTCGAGACCGATGATGAACAGGAACAGGACGATGCCGATCTCGGCGACGTGCAGCATGGTCTCGGGTTCGGACACCACGCCCAGCACCGACGGCCCCAGAACCAGTCCGGCGGCCAGATAGCCCAGCACGGCACCCAGCTTGAACCGCTTGAACAGGGGCACGGCGACCACGGCGGCCGCCAGAAGGGCGACCCCGTGCCCCAATCCCATTCCTGTCGGATCAGCCATGCCGTCGCCCCGTCTTTCGCATGTCCCATAGTGGCGACTGCGGCGACGCTTTGCGACCCGCGCGCGTTCACATTGTGCGAACCGCCGGCGTCGCGGCCGGGACCGCGAACACAAATGCCACAGCCGGGGATCGCCCTATTTCGCGCCGATACAGGCCACAGTTTCGACGAACGCCAGTCGGTCTCATGCGGGCAACGACATAACCTGGGAGGATGCGATGCTGGCGACCATGCTGAAACAGGGGGTGGCGGCCGTGCTCGGCCTGTCGGTGGCGGCCCCGACCGTGTTGCCGGTATCACCGCCACAGGTCGGACGCGCCTTCGAGGATGGCGACGGCATGGTCAGCCAGGCCGCCTGCGAGGCGGTGGGGATCCGACTGCGCGACCCGAGACAGACGGATTCCATCATGGCCACCGGCACACGGATGGCCATGCCCGCCCCGCCCTCGGTCGCACCGCCGCCCATCGC
>NZ_JAEMRD010000064.1 GCF_016463485.1 Brevundimonas sp. | reverse complement strand
CGCTACGCTCGCGACGCGGTCGCTCGCTACTTGAGCGCCCTTTGTCGTGTTCAGTCTTCGCTTAATCCGTTTCAGGCTTGGCGGTTCCGTCGCCGCCCGAGGCGTGCGCCGCGTCGTGACAGGCGCGAACGCATCGGCTAGACGCGCTGCCTGATCCAAACACGGAGCGCGCTCAAGCAGCGAGCGACCGCGTCGCGAGCGTTAGCGCCTTAAAGAGACAAGCATGGCCGGCCATTCCAAGTTCAAGAACATCATGCACCGCAAGGGACGCGCCGACGCGGTACGCTCCAAGCTGTTCTCCAAACTGTCGCGCGACATCACCGTGGCGGCCAAGTCGGGGATGCCCGACCCGGCGCTGAACCCCCGCCTGCGTCTGGCCATCAACAACGCCAAGGCCGAAAGCCTGCCCAAGGACGTCATCACCCGCGCCGTGAACAAGGCCGCCGGCGGCGATGTCGATACGATGGAAGAGGTCCGCTACGAGGGGCGTGGCCCCGGCGGCGTCGGCATCATCGTCGAGGCCCTGACCGACAACCGGAACCGCGCCAACTCCAACATCGGCACCGCCTTCAAGAAGAACGGCGGGGCGCTGGGCGAGATGAACTCGGTGGCCTTCATGTGGGACAAGGTCGGCCAGATCATCTACCGCGCCGAAGCGGGCACCGAGGACGCCGTCATGGAGGCCGCCATCGAGGCGGGGGCCCAGGATGTCGAGAGCGATCTGGTCAAGCCCGACATCTATGAGGACGCGCCGGGCCACACCATCTGGACCGCCTTCGAGGACCTGAACGAGGTCGCCGAGGCCATGTCCAAGATCCTGGGCGACGCCAAGTCCACCGCCATCGTCTGGAAGCCCCAGTCCGAGGTGCCGGTCACGGGTGATCATGTCGTCACCCTGATGAAGCTGCTCGACGCCCTGGACGCCGAGGACGACGTGCAGAACGTCTATTCCAACGAGATCATCTCGGACGAAGACCTGGCAAAGCTGGACTGATCGCGGCCGGGCTCCGTCAGGTTTCGACGCTGACGCGCAGGATTGGGCGCGCTAGGGTCGGGCATGGGGAACCTTGCAGCCTGGGCCATGGGTCTGTCGATCCTGCTAGCGGCCCTGCCTGCCCAGGGCTCAGCGGTGCCGCGACCGACACCTGTGCAGGCCGCTACCGACAGTGCGGCGGTCGCAACGGCGCGTCAGGACTGGAGACGACAGGTTCAGGCGACCGGCGCGAACTCGGGGCAGGCGCTGAACGCACGGTTCCTGATCGTCCACGCCCTGATCCAGGACGGCCGCCATATCGAGGCCGAGACCGAAGCCCGCGCGATCGAGGCCGCCGTGCGACCCATGGCCGGCCCCAAGGCCCTGGCCACGCTGCAGATCCAGGGCTGGATCGGCGAAATCCTGATGAACCAGGGCCGGCTGGCGGAGGCGGAGGCCTATGCCCTGCCGGTCTATAGGTCGGCCTTGGCGAGCTACGGTGCCAATACGGAAGTGACCGACCGGCCCCGTATGACGCTGGCGGGCATTTTCGGGGTCCAGGACCGCGATGCCGAAGCGGCCCCGCTAGCCCAAGCCAGTTTCGATTATTACCGGCACCATGGTCAGCCTGACAAAGCTGCCGAGATCGCGGGGTCTTTGGCCATCATCTACCGCAATCTCGACCAGGAAGAGGCGGCGACGCAGGTGTTGATTTTGGCCCCGCGCGGGGGCCCTCAACAACTGCGCAACGTGTTCGACGCCAGCGACGACCCGGTCGTGCGACAGCAAACCGCACGGGGCCTGGTCGAGGCCAGTCAGCCAGGTTCCCAGGATCGGGAGGGTGCAGAACGTCGACTGGTTCTGGCCCTGACGCCGCTGGCCCAAGTCGGCGATCGTGCAGCTTATGACGAAGCGCTGACACTGGCTCGCCGGCTGTTGGCCAATGAGACTATGCAGGGCGATCCCGTCGCGATCGCCCGTCTCGAGAACGGGGTAGCGCAACTGGTGTCGAGAAACCCGTCGGAGGATGCCAAGGCTGCGGGATACGTCGAAGCCGCTGCACTGGGCCAGAGCGCCTTGGCGAGGATGCGCACGGCGCGCGGTGACGATGACCCCCAAACGGTCAGCTTGCGAATGTCCGCAGCCATCTACACCGCCCAGCTCGCCATGCTTCCAGGTCACGCGGATCTCGTACCGGCCGCCTTGGTTGAGTTGGAGTGGTCCCAAGCCTATGCGACATCCCATCCGGGCGTCGTCAGCAAAGAGGATGCAGGATCGATGGCCATCGTTCAGGCGGGGCTGAGGGTGCATCTGGGCGACGAGGGCGGGGCTTATCGCAGTGTCGCGGTTGCCTCCGGCTGGTTCCAGTCCGTCGCCGAGGCCAGGGCGCGGACGAGCGGGAACCGCAACTATATGTCGGAGTGGTCCGACCTGACCCGCTCCCAGGTCCGGCGGGCCTGGGACTATGCCGAGACGCTGATCCCATCCTCTGCCGAGCCTGAGGAAACAGGGCGGGCAGAGGACGTCCCGGACGCGTCAGGTCCGGTCGGTTGATCGGCTGACCCGGCAAGGGCATCACTGCGGAATGCGCGCCCTGCTGGCCCTGATCGTTCTGTTGTCCGCCGGGACGCTGACCCCATCCGGCGCGTTCGCGGCCACGCAGGCCGTCGCGCCCGCCGAAACCCCCGCCCTGATGGCTGCGCGCCGACTTTACGCCAAGGCCCGTGCCGGGCCGCAGGGTGAAGGGGCCGCCGCCGCGATCAACGCGCGCTGGAATTTCGCCACCCAGCTGGTCGAAAACAGCCGGTTTGCCGAGGGCGAGATCGAGTTCCGGGCCATCGAGGCGATCCTGTTGCCTCGCCCCGACACCGATGACCGAAACCTGATCGCGATCCAGGCCCGGATCGCCAATGCCCAGCTGGGTCAGGAGCACTGGGCCGAGGCCGCCGAGACCGCCCTGCCGGCCTATCAGCGCGCGCTCGCCCTTTATGGTCCCGACCATGCCACGACGCACGACCTGCGGATGTCCATGGGGGCCAGCCTGGCCAGGCTGGAACGCTATGCCGAGAGCGAACCCTATGTACGCGCCGGGTTCGACTATCTGAGACGGACGGGAGGGGATCAGGATGCGGCCGATATCGCGGCGACCCTGGCGCTCATCTACAACCGGTTGAACCGGCCCGACGAGGCGCGGGCGGTGGTGAGGCTGGTCGAAGGCGCCGACCCGATCGGCCGGTTGATCAATGTCGCAGCGCGCGCCGACAATCCCGCCGATGAAGCCGCGGCGTGGCGAGGTGTGCTTGACGCCTTGCCGGCCGGCGATGAGCGACGAAGCGAGATGGAGGTCAAGCTGGCGTTCGCCCTGGCCATGTCGGCCAGCTCAAGCAATCCCGAGCCCGCCCGCGAAGCGGCCGCGCGTATGCGGGTCTTGCTGGCCTACGCGCAGGCGAACGCCCTGCCGGAGCTGGCCCGGGAGGCACACGCCGTCCTCGGCATGGCCCTGGGAAGTCTGGAAGAGGAAGACGCCGCCGCCGGCGAGGAGGCCATGACCATCGCCCTGGACCGGCTGGAAACGGCGCGACGCGAGCTGGGCGAGGACCACAGGGATACGGTCAGTCGGCGGCTCTACTACGCCATGGTCGCCGCGTCACAGCAGCAGGCCGCGATCGGCCTTCCGGAGCTGGACCGGGTTGAGGCCTGGGTCGGGGCCCATCCCGGAGCATTCGACAACCAGAACCTCGTCTTCATCTCCATGACCCGCGCCCTGCTTCTCGGCGCACAGGGCGACACCCGCGGCGCCTACCGGGCCATGGCGCGCACGACCGGCGCGATGCAGGGCGTCGCCCTGGAGCAGATCGACCAGAGCCGAAAGGCCTATCTCGACCGCTGGGGGGGCCTGTTCCAGGCGCAGGTGAAATGGGCCTGGCGCTACGCCGCGACATTGGCGGGTACGCCGCTTGAGGCCCCTGCGTCGGTGCCCGCCGGAACCGCCGGGCCGGTGGCGGATTAGGTCGGGCTGCACCCGCAACGCTTGGACCCAAACCCCATGGATATCACCCAGCTGATCCTCGACGACCACGCCGAACAGCGCCGCCTGTTCGCCATCCTGGAACAGATCGACGCGACCGACGTGGACGCCCTGACCAAGGTCTGGGGCCGGCTGTCGGCCTTTCTGGACGTCCATGCGGAGGCCGAGGAGCGGTTCTTCTACCCCGAGCTGCTCAAGCGCGGCGAGGGGGCCAACGACGCCGAGGACGGCACGGTCGAGGGCGAGACCGAAGACGCCATCGAGGACCACAACAAGCTGCGCGACGCGGTGGCCGCCGCCAACCGCCTGCCGGTCGGATCGGGGGCCTGGATCGAGGCGGTGGGCAAGGCCAACGTCGTGAACTCAAAGCATATGGGCGAGGAAGAGCGTCAGGGCCTGACCGACTTCCGACGCCGCGCGCCCATCGCCGTGCGCCACGACCTGGCCGTGAAGTTCGCCGCCTTCGAGGCCGATCACCTGCTGGGGATCAAGCCGGTCAACAAGGACCCCGAGACCTATATCGAAAAGCACGGCTGAGGCCTCTATCGACTTCGGCGCGCGTCAGGTTCAGGCGGTGGGACTGACCCGGCAACAGGTCTAGTCTCACACCATGGGACGCAACGCCTTTCTGACTTCACGATCTTTCCGCCGCGACACCGGTGCGGCGCTCGGCGGCATCATCCTGATGCTAGGCGCAACCGGGGTGGCGTCGGCGCAGTCTGGGACCGCCACAGTCCCGCGCCCGGATCATCCCCGCGTCGCGGAGGCGGTCCGACTGAGTGACGACCAGCCCGCCCAGTCGTCCCTGCTTTGGGCCAAGATCATCCGCGATCTGGAAGCCTCTGCAGGGCCGCGCGCCCGCCAGACGCTTACGGCTCGCGCCTGGCTGGCAAACGACCTGTCGCGCTTGGGCGGGACGGCTCTGGTCAGGGCGGTCGCGGAGGCTCGCACGGTTCATGATATCGCGCTTGAGCTCTGGGGTGTCGAAGACGACCTGACCCAGCTGGGGCGTATCCGGCTGGGGTCGGCCCTGTATCTTCAGGGTAACTATTTCGAGGCCCAACCGGTCTTGCAAGCCGCGCTGGATCACATCGTCGCCCATCCCGGGGCGACGGGGGTGGACATGGGTCCGTCGATCACGCGGGCTCTGGCGCAGACCTATGAGTATCTCGGCGATCCTGCACGCGCGCGCCAGACCCTGAACCGCGTCGATGCCACGGCGACGACGTCCAGCCTGGTCGGTCTGGAGCAGCGTATGACGGCAGCCGAAAGCGCAGGCGACTGGACCACGGCCGCCCGGATGGCCCGCGACTACGCCCAGGCCCTTCGCAGCGATCCGACCGCAGAGGACGGCACCTTGCTGGCCGACAACGCCGATTTGAAACAGGCCGAGGCCTTGGCGAGGATCGGCACGGCCGGATCGCTGGAAACGGCCGAAACACTGGCACGCGCCGTCCGGAACCGCCGCGCCTCTGATCCGCGCAAGCGCGGTCTGGCCAGCGCCACCCTGATCCTGTCGCGCATTGTTGGACGGGCGGGTGGACGGCGGGCGGAGGTTCTGTCCCTTCTTCGAGAGGCCGTCGATCAGCAGGCGCTGGACCTGGGCCGTGGACATCCCACGACGATAGAGGCCGAGATGCTGCTGGCAATGACGATGGCGGAGGATGGCCAGACCGAGGCGGCGCTGAACCGGATGGTCGAGATCACCAATCCCGGATCGGAGATGGTCCTGAACCGGTCGACCCTGATGCTGCTCCATATCACCGGCGCGATGCTGGCGCTGAAGAATGGTGATCTGGCCGCTGCTCATTCGATGCAGAGCGGGGCCGCCGACGTGGTCAAGGACAACCTGACAACCGGCAACCGGGCCGCTGCCCTGGACCAGACGCGGGACGTGTTTCGTATGCAGGTGTCCCTGGCCTATCACTATGCCACGACCCTGCCCTGAGTGGAGACCGAACCCTCTGCGACCCGCCGCGCTGCCCTCACTCGGCCCCGTGATCCGGGATGCACAGTATGTTGCCGCAGGCCTTGCAGTGGACGGCGTCGGGGTCGTGGCGGGTCAGGCCGCAGTCCTCGCACGGGTAGGTAACCTTGTGCGGCCGGAACAGGGTCTGGCCCAGGCGCAGGAACAGGGTGATGCCCACCAGCATGATGGCGATCGACAGAAGTCGCCCCCACGGCCCGGGCAGTGTGACGTCGCCGAACCCGGTCGTGGTCAGGGTCGCCACGGTGAAATACAGGGCGTCGATATAGCCGACCAGGCCCGGGTGCCCACCCCGGAAGCTGGTATAGACGAACCCCGTCGCCACGAAGATGAAGGTCAGCAGGGCGGCCAGCGCGCGGGTCACCGCCTCCACCTTGGTGTTGTCGAACCGGTGGCCGACGGTGCGCCAGAACAGGTCCGAGTTCAGCAGGGTCCACAGCCGCAGGATCCTGAGGAAGCCGAAATTGAAGGCCCAGGCCGGAAACAGCAGGGTGGCCAGCACCACGATGTCGATCCAGTTGATCGGCCGCTTGAACCAGTCCTTCCAGTCCGAATAGGCCGCGATCCGCGCCACCAGATCGGCGGCCAGAAGGGCGGCGATGGCATAGTCGATGACATAGAAGGTGCGCCCCTGCTCCTTCAGGAGCGGGGCAGCGATGAAGAAGGCGATGATGGCGAAGTCGATCACGACGACGGTCAGCCGGAACCGCACGGCCAGGGGCGACGCGCCGTGATAGAGGTAGCGCAGCCGCGCGCGCAGTTCGAGACCGTGACGCTTCAGGGTCCGGGGCGGCGGGGCTTTGGCGGGGGGCTTCATCGCGTCCATGGTTAGCCGTTGGGAACCGGGCGCGCCATGCGTATATGGTCGCCATGATGTCCCGCCCTTTCGTCAAGATGAACGGCGCCGGCAACGACTTCGTCGTGGTCAATGCGCTGGATCGGCCGTTCACGCCGACACGCGAACAGGTGCGCGCGCTGGGCGACCGCAAGACGGGCGAGGGTTTCGATCAGTTGATCTCGATCGAGCCGTCCAGGGCCGGCGACGCCTTCATGCGGGTGTGGAACAGTGACGGGGCGGTGGTCGAGACCTGCGGCAACGCCCTGCGCTGCGTCGGCTGGATGCTGCTGGAGGCGGGGTCCGGCAACCGTGTCGCGATCGATACCCTGGGCGGGCTGACGACGGCCAGCCGGGCGGGCGACCACCGCGTCACCGTCGACATGGGGCGGCCCCGGCTGGACTGGACCGAAATCCCTCTGGCCGAAGAGATGGACACCCGCAACATCGAGCTTCAGGTCGGGCCGATCGACGCGCCGGTGCTGCACACGCCCGGCGCCGTTTCCATGGGCAATCCGCACGTAGTCTTCTTCGTCGATCACACACCGGACGACGCCTTCGTTCGCGGCTCAGGTTCGCTGATCGAGCATCACCCCCTGTTCCCGGAAGGCGTCAATGTCGGCTTCGCCCATGTGCTGGCCCCCGACCATATCCGGCTGCGGGTCTGGGAGC
Source organism: Brevundimonas sp. (assembly GCF_016463485.1). GTDB lineage: Bacteria > Pseudomonadota > Alphaproteobacteria > Caulobacterales > Caulobacteraceae > Brevundimonas. The sequence goes on along the minus strand of NZ_JAEMRD010000064.1, from coordinate 10,280 downwards.
GGGGCGCGGGGCTGACGCGGGCGTGCGGCACCGGGGCCTGCGCCGCCCTGGTCGCCTGCGCACGACGGGGGCTGACGGGCCGGAGTGCGCGAATCGACGTCGACGGCGGCGAACTGCACATCCGCTGGGACGAGGCCAGCGACCACGTCTTCATGACCGGCCCGGTCGAGATCGAACGCACGGGCACGCTTCCCTTCTGAGCGGGGCGTTCCGATCCGCGTGTCTGCGGGCTTTTCGCCGCGCCGTTTCGCCTGCTAAGCCTGACCCAGCGCGCCCGCAGACGGCGCGGGGGAGACGATGCGCATGACGACCGCCGACACCGCCACGACCGAACCCGCCAAGGACGGTCCGAGCCTGAAGACCGTGGTGATCGCCTCGGCAGCAGGGACGGCGTTCGAGTGGTATGATTTCTTCGTCTTCGGATCCCTGGCCACCATCGTGGCGCGGCATTTCTTCGCCGATGCGGGCGAGACGGTCGCCTATATCCTGGCGCTGCTGACCTTCGGTCTCGGCTTCGTGGTGCGGCCGGCCGGCGCGCTGGTGTTCGGCTGGTTCGGCGACAGGACCGGGCGCAAGACCACGTTTCTGGTGACCATCACCCTGATGGGGGTCGCGACCGTGGCCATCGGCCTGCTGCCCGACTATGGCCAGATCGGCATCCTCGCGCCCATCCTGTTGCTGGTCATGCGGATGCTCCAGGGGTTCGCCCTGGGCGGCGAGTACGGCGGGGCGGCCATCTATGTCGCTGAACATTCGCCGCGTGAGAAGCGCGGCCTGCTGACGGGCTGGATCCAGACGACGGCGGCCCTCGGCCTGATCGGTGCCCTGTCGGCCATCCTGATCACCCGGGCCATCGTCGGCGTGGAAGCGTTCGACGAATGGGGCTGGCGCATTCCCTTCCTGCTGTCGGCCTTCCTGCTGGCGGTGTCGCTGTGGATCCGGCTGAAGCTGCACGAGAGCCCGGCCTATCAGCGGATGGAGGCCGAAGGCGGCGAACGCCGCGCGCCGTTCCGCGAGGCCTTCGGCACCTGGAAGAACGGCAAGTTCGTTCTGATCGCCCTGTTCGGCATCATGATCGCGCAGGGGGCGGTCTGGTACTGCGGCTATTTCTACACCCGGTTCTTCATGGAGCGGGTGCTCAAGATCGACGTGGCCATCGTCGATCAGCTGGTGCTGATGATCACCGTCGCCTCGGCCCTGCTGTACGTCTTCTTCGGCTGGCTGTCGGACAAGGTTGGGCGCAAGCCGGTGATGATCGGCGGCATGATCCTGGCGCTCGTGGCCTTCTTCCCCGGCTTCCAGGCCCTGACCAAGGCGGCCAACCCGGCCCTGGCCCAGGCCCAGGCGTCCTCGCCCGTGACGGTGACGGCCGATCCGGCAACCTGTGCGTTGCAGTTCGATCCGGTCGGCAAGACCAGCTTCGCCTCCAGCTGCGACATCGCCAAGAGCGTGCTGTCCAACGCCGGGGTCTCCTACGCCAATGTCGCGGCCCCGGCGGGCACGGTCGCCAGCGTCCGCGTCGGTGCCACCGAGATCGCCTCCATCGACGGGCTGGCGATGTCGAAGGCCGACCTGAAGACCGCCCGCGCGGGCGTCGAGACCCAGGTCAAGGCCGCCCTGGTCCAGGCCGGCTATCCGACCAAGGCCGATCCGGCGCAGATCAACCGACCTCTCGTGTTCGCCATCCTCATGATCTTCATCGTCGCCGCCTGCGCCCTGTACGGCCCCCAGGCGGCGGCCCTGGTCGAGCTGTTCCCGACGCGGGTCCGCTATACCGGCATGAGCCTGCCGTACAACGTCGGCACCGGCTGGATCGGAGGGTTGCTGCCCGCCGCCAGCTTCGCGCTGGTGGCCTGGTCGGGGAACATCTATTTCGGCCTGTGGTATTCGGTCTTCTTCACGGCCGTGGCCGTCGTGGTGGCCCTGCTGTTCCTGCCCGAAACCAAGGGGCGGGATCTGGACACGGTGGGGGACTAGGGCGAAATTGATCGCGGTTTCGGCACGACGCGCAATGGACGCCCTGTTCGCCCGCCTGATCAGCCACGCAAAAACAACAACCTGTCTCCACGTCTCGCCTAGTCTGGCGTTTGAAACGAGGCCCGCCTGGTCATGAGCGCGGCCCGGTCAGGGAGACGATCATGCGCGTCGGCGTACCGAGGGAAATCAAGAAAAACGAGCATCGGGTCGGTCTGACCCCCACCGCTGCGCGCGAATACGTCGCGCATGGCCACGTGGTTTCGATAGAGACCGGCGCGGGTCTGGGCGCAGGATTCACCGACACCGACTATCAGAAGGCCGGTGCCGCGATCGTTGCGGATGCGGCCTCGATCTTCGCGGGTGCCGACATGATCGTGAAGGTCAAGGAGCCTCAGAAGATCGAGTGGGAGCGGCTGCGCGAAGGCCAGATTCTTTTCACCTATCTGCACCTGGCCCCCGACCCGGATCAGACGCGTGGCCTTCTGGCCTCGAGATGCGCCGCCATCGCCTATGAGACGGTGACAGACGCCCGTGGCGGCTTGCCGTTGCTGGCGCCGATGTCGGAGGTGGCCGGGCGGATCGCGGTCTTCTCGGCCGCCGAGACCCTGCTCAAGCACAACGGCGGCATGGGCTTGCTGTTCTGCGGGGTGCCGGGCGTGGCGCCTGCGCGGGTGCTGGTTCTGGGTGGCGGCGTGGTCGGGATGAATGCCGCCCGCATGGCCATGGGGCTGGGTGCCGAGGTCGTGGTGCTGGAACGGTCGATACCCCGGATGCGCGAGATCGACGAACTGACCGGAGGCCGGGTCATCACCCGCTTTTCCTCGATCGCCGCCATCGAGGAGGAACTGGTCAAGGCCGACGTCGTCATCGGCGCGGTTCTGGTCCCCGGCGCCGAGGCCCCCACCCTGGTCCGGCGCGATCAGTTGGCGCGCATGAAGCCCGGCAGCGTGCTCGTCGACGTGGCCATCGACCAGGGCGGCTGTTTCGAGACCAGCCGCGCCACGACCCACGAAGACCCGACCTATGTGATCGACAATGTCGTCCATTACTGCGTCGCCAACATGCCGGGCGCGGCGCCGCGGACCAGTTCGGAGGCCCTGAATAACGCCACCCTGCCCTTCGGACTGGCGCTGGCGGACAAGGGTTTGGAGGCGCTCAAACGCGATCCACACCTAGCGCGGGGCCTGAACGTCCTGAACGGCGAGGTGACCTATCCGGCGGTGGCCAAGGCCCTGAGCCTGGACTGGGCCGATCCGTTCGGGGTCTGGGCCAAGGGTTAGCGCCCGACGGCGTGAAGAGCCTGGCCGTGCTCGCGAAGCCATTTGCGGAACGGCCGGTGGTCCCCGACAAGGCGATGGACCACGGACCAGTAGGCCGGGCTGTGGTCGGCGTGAACCAGATGGGCGACCTCGTGGGCGGCCAGATAGTCGAGCACGTCGGGCGGGGCCAGGACGACGCGCCAGGAATAGCGAATCGTGCGGTTGTGCGGGCTGCACGAGCCCCAGCGCGAACGGGTGTCTGCGATGGAGACCCTGACCGGATTCTGGCCCAGGGTCTTCAGGTGGTGGTCGGTGCGGGCGGTCAGTGCGGCGCGCGCCTCGCGCTTGAGCAGGGCCTCGACGCGGCGTCCGAAGGCCTCGCCCTCGCCGCCCGAACGGATCACAGGGCCCGAGGCATCTTCCGTCAGACGCGCCGCGCCGTTCGTGCCGGTCGCTTCCAGCCGAACCTCACGGCCATGCAGGCTGACGACGGTGCCGGGCTCCAGCGGCACGCCCTCGACCCGCGCCTCCAGCCGTTCGGTGATCCATGCAGCCTTTGACCGCGCGAAGGCCACGGCCTCAGGCAGACGCCGTTCCGACGGGGCCACCGCCACCACCTCGCCCGACTTCGCATCGATCCGTATCGAAATCCGCCGCGCCCGCGGATTCACGGACAGCCGCAGAACCAGCCTCGGGTCATCTTCGCCCGCGGCCGTCGCCGCGTTAAGCGGCAGACGCTGATTGTTTCGGTACGGCGCAGAGCTTTTCATTGGCGGCGATGAAGTCCCGGGCGCGCGGATAGATTTCTTCGCGGAACCGGCGGCCGTTGAAGACGCCGTAATGGCCCACGTCGGGCTGGACATAGAGCACGCGGCGCTCGACGGGAATGTTCGGGGTCAGGATGTGGGCGGCCTGGGTCTGGCCCACGCCGGAGATGTCGTCGTTCTCGCCCTCGACGGTCATCAGGCCGATGTCGGTCACGGCACCCAGATCGACAAGCTTGCCGTCGTGTTCCAGCAGGCCGCGCGGCAGCAGGTGCGACTGGAAGACGATGTCGATGGTCTGGAGATAGAATTCCTCGGTCAGGTCCAGCACCGACAGATACTCGTCATAGAACTGGTCATGCTTCTCGACCCCGTCGCCGTCGCCCTTCACCAGGTTCTTGAAATAGTCCCAGTGGGCGTCGCGGTGGCGGTCCTCGTTCATGGACATGAAGGCGTACAGCTGAACGAAGCCCGGATAGACGCGGCGTCCGAACCCAGGATAGGGCCAGGGCACGGTGTGGATCATGTTGGACTTGAACCAGGCGAAGGGCTTCTCCTCGGCCAGTTGGTTGGTCACGGTCGGCGACAGGCGGGCGTCGATCGGCGAGCCCATGAAGGTCATGGAAGCCGGGCGGTTCGGGTCGTTCTCGGCGGCCATGACGGCGGCGGCGGCCAGCACCGGCGGGCCGGGCTGACAGACGGCGACGACGTGGGCGCGCGGACCGATCTGGGCCAGCATCATCCGCACGTGGTCGATATAGTCGTGGAAGTCGAAACGACCTTCCAGCACCGGCACCGTACGGGCGTTGACCCAGTCGGCGACATAGACGTCGTGATCCTGGAGGAAGGTCTCGACCGTGCCGCGCAGCAGCGTCGCGTAATGACCCGACAGGGGGGCCACGATCAGGACGCTGGGGGCCGCGACCGGCTTCCTGGCGCGCTTCAGATCACCGACATTGCGCGCGAACCGGACCAGCCTCACCCAGGGCGTGGACCAGACGACCTGTTCGACCGTGCGCACCGGCTTGTCGTCGATGGTGATGGTTTCCAGGCCCCAGTCCGGCTTGCCGTAGCGGCGCGTCACGCTCTCGAACAGTTCAGCCGAGGCATAGGCCGTGCGACCGATCGCGGTCTCGCTGGCCGGGTTCAGCGGCGATTTCCAGAAGCCCCGCGCCAGCTGCGCTGCGAGACGAAAGGGCTGGGCCGAAGTGTAGGCCATCTCATGAAGTGCGTAGAGCATAGGATCCTGTCGACGGTCCCCACCGAATGCGGCAGGGCACCATAGAACGCGCCGCACTGCAAAAGGATTTATTCCTCAGCCCCGCTTCATCACCCGCTCGATCAGCTGCGCCGACCGTTCAGGTCCCAGATCGTGGGCCAAGGCCGAGCGGAACCGGCCGTCGGGGCCCATCAGATAGACCGTCAGCGAATGGTTCATGGTGTAGGCGTCACCCTCTCCGACCTTCTCATAGTAGGCGCGGTAGGCCTTGGCGGCGGCAGCGACCTGTTCGGGCGTGCCAGTCAGGCCGATGACCCCCTCGGGGAACCCGTCCGAGGCCAGATAGTCCTTGAGCGCCTGAGGCGTGTCGCGGGCCGGATCAACCGAGATGAAGACGATCTGGAGGTCCTTCGCCGCCTCTCCCATCTGCGCCTTGGTCGCCGCCAGGCCGTTCAGCGTGGTCGGGCAGTAGTCGGGGCAGTAGGTGAAGCCGAAGAAGACCAGGCTCCATTTGCCGTCCAGCAGGGTCTGATCCACCGCCCGGCCGTCCTGATCGACCAGCTGGAATGCTCCGCCGACCTGGGCTGTGCCCGTCGCGCCGCCCGAGGCCTCGACCGTCGCCCGCTCGCGGCTGGTCACGACCACGACGGTGATGACGGCCAGGGTCGCGGCGATGACGATACAGGCTGCGGCGAACAGCAGGATGGAACGACGCGGCATCTTGGCTTCTCTTCGACAGGACCGCCGACACGACGGCGCGAGCGGTCTATAGAACGCAGGTGAGCATCCTGGAAAACGCTTCATCGTCGCAACAGGGCCAGTCGCCGGGCCTGATCGACTATTCGATCGCCAACTGGCGCGACCTGCCCCGGCGTGGGCGGGGTCTGACGCTGCGAACCCTGATCATCCTGCGCTGGCTGGCGATCCTGGGCCAGAGCGCCACCGTCGTGGTGGCCGCCGGCATGCTGCATTTCCCGCTGCCGATCTGGCAGTGCCTGTTGGTCATCGCCGCCAGCGTGATCGTCAATCTGACCTCGGTGGCGCGCCTGCGCCAGACCGACAGCCGCCTGCCGGACGGCGGCCAGACCGCCATCCACCTGGGCTTCGACGTGCTTCAGCTGTCGGTGCTGCTGGCCCTGACCGGAGGGCTGGAGAACCCGTTCTGCCTGCTGCTGGTGGCACCGGTGACGGTCGCCGCCGCCTCCCTGCCGGGGCGTCAGGCGATCGGCATGGGCCTGCTGGTTCTGATCTCGACCGGGGTGCTGTTCAAATGGTCGATGCCGCTGCCGTGGCAGTCGGGCACCGAGCTGGAGCTGCCGATCCTGTACCGGTTCGGCACGGGCCTGGCCCTGATCACCGGGGTGGTGTTCACCTCGGCCTATGCCTGGCGGGTCGCGGCGGACGCGGAGAAGCTGGAGCTGGCCCTGGCCACCACCCAGGACGTGCTGCAACGCGAACAGAGGCTGGCGGCGCTGGGCGGTCTGGCGGCGGCGGCGGCCCACGAACTGGGCACGCCCCTGGCCACCATCCAGGTCGTGGCCAAGGAACTGCTGCGGGACGCCAAGGCCGGCGGGGCGGTGGCCGAGGACGCCACCCTGCTGCTGCAACAGGCCGACCGTTGCCGCGAAATCCTGAAACGCCTGTCCCAGCGGCCGGAGGACGGCGACGCCCTCTATGCCGACGTGGGGCTGAAGGCCTTGTTGAACGAAGTGGTCGAGCCGCATGCCGGGTTCGACCTGGAGATGTCGGTCTATGTCGGGGGTCAGCCCGGGGCGGCGGACTTGAGGGTGCTGCGTCTGCCCGAGATCATCCACGGACTGTCGGCCATCGTCGAGAACGCCGCCGACTTCGCTACCTCGGAGGTCAAGATCGACGCCACGGTCGCGGCCGACTGGATCGAGGTCGAGGTGATCGACGACGGCCCGGGCTTCGCCGCCGACATCCTGCCGCGTCTGGGCGAGCCCTATGTGACCAGTCGGCCGCAAGGCAAGGCGCGCCGGGCCCTGGCCGCCCAGATACGGGACGCGACCCGGCCGCCCCGGATCACGGTCGGCAAGGGCAGGAAGGCACCGCCGCCTCCCCCGCCGGAGCCCGTAATCCCCAGCCAGGGCGGAATGGGCCTGGGCTTCTTCATCGCCCGCACCCTGCTGGAGCGCACCGGCGGGGTGGTCACGGTGGGGACGGGCGAGGCGGGACATGGGCCGAACCGGGGCGCGCGGGTCACGGTGCGCTGGCCCCGTCGCGCTCTGGAGCCCGCTTGATCCCGGGGTCGGGCGGGTGGACAAGCGACAGATCGCCGCGCCGCTTGACCTTGGCCGTGCGACGACCGACCTGAGCGTGATGGAGACCATTGAAATGTCGAGCATCGAAGACCGCATCGCCGGTCTGTCGGATCGAACCCTGCTTCTGCTGGACGACGATCAAGCCCTGCGCACCCGCCTTGGCCGGGCACTGGAATCGCGGGGTTTTCAAGTGACCACCGCCGGGTCGGTGGCCGAGGCGACGGAGGCGCTCAGGACCGCGCTACCCGCCTTCGCTGTGCTGGACATGAGGCTGGACGACGGCAACGGTCTGAAGATCGTCGAGACCCTGCGCGAGCGCCGCGAGGACGCCCGCATCGTCATGCTGACAGGATACGGCGCCATCGCCACGGCGGTGGCAGCGGTCAAGGCCGGCGCCGTCGACTATCTGTCCAAGCCGGCCGATGCCGACGATGTGGTCAAGGCCCTGCTGGCCATCGGCGACGCTACGCCCGAACCTCCCGAAAACCCGATGAGTGCCGACCGGGTTCGCTGGGAGCATATCCAGCGGGTCTATGAACTGTGCGACAACAACGTCTCCGAGACCGCGCGGCGGCTGGGCATGCACCGTCGGACCCTGCAGCGGATATTGGCCAAGCGCGCGCCGCGGTAGGGGTGATTGGTGGCTAGTGGTTAGTGGTTGATGCTGCACGGCATGGCCGGCGATAACCGGCTTGTGGGCTGGCAGTCACCAACCACCAATCACCAATCACTCTCTCAACAGCCGCATCGCTCCGAGCCGTCCGAACGCGACGGTCAGCGCCTTCCTGCGCGCCGGGGCCAATGTCAGAACCGGGGCGTCCCTGACCACCGCCCCGCCGAAACCGTCCGCGACGATCAGCCCCGGCTCCTGCGGCAGGACGTCTTGCGGAAACTCCGGGGCCACAGCGAAGAAGAAGGCATCGCAGAAGGGGGCGTATTCGGGCCATTTGCGATCGACGCGGTAGTCCTCGATTCCGGATTTCACCTCGCAGATCACGATGTCCCCCTTGCGCCCCAGGGCCATGACGTCGGCCCGGCGGCCGTTCGGCAGACAGACCTCGAGCAGGGGCGCATAGCCCATGTCGGCCAGCAGCCGCGCTGCGCCCCGGGTCACGGACAGGGTGGTCTCGGGACGGCTGAAGACGAGTTCGAGGTGGACGGCGGCGGCAGGCATACGGCCAGTATGTTCCGGGTGTGTTCTCAAATCAACGGGCCCGGCTTCCAGCGCGGTCGCGACCTATCAGAATCCGTAGGTAGCCGCCGTACGGGCCGCATTGCACCGTGGCCGCATGGAATGGGCGGCGCGTGCGATCGGGGTCTTCTATGTGGTCGCGGGCCTCGTCGCCCTGCGCCAGATGGTGTTCAACTGGCGGCTGGAGGCCGTGTTCGGCAAGATTTTCCCCACGCCTGCGAACGAACGGGCCGCCGACATCATCCTGACCCTAGGGTCGGTGCTGGTGCTGGTTTCCGGCGCGGCCCTGGTGCTGCTGACCCGGTGGGCGGTGCCGGCCTTTCTGGCGTGCTGGGGGTTGCAGGCGGGCTATCTGCTGTGGGCCCAGCGCTGGTATTCTCCGGAGAGCGAGGAGATCGCCCGCGGACGACGCCAGACGATCAACGCCTTTGCCGTCTACACTGTCGCCACGGGCGCGGTCCTGGTGTTCGGACACATAGCGGTTCTTCGCTAGAGGCCGGGATCGAAGGCACCGGTGTCCTGCATCCGGCATTCGCGAGCGATCTGGGCGCGGTAGCCGAGGTCGTCGGCCATGCGCTTGATCTCGTCCGACACGGTGGTCTTGCAGACCCCCGGCACCACCGCATGCAGGAAGGCGGTTCCAGACAGCCGCATCAGCCGCAGACCGTATCGGGCGGCCGTCGTGAAATGGTCGCCATAGCTTTCGCCGACTTCACGCGGGTGATCGGCAAACAGCCGGGACGAGGTCTGGATCAGGGTGCGGATCAAGGGCGCCTCCGTTCGCGGCAGGGCCGACCCCTACCGCATCGGTCCATTCTGGCCTAAACCGACCGCTGAAACAGGGGGCGGCCGTCACCATCGCGTGACGACGGCGAAAGACCCCCGCAATCTCGGGAAGACCTCATGGCCGACGGTGCTGCCGCCCCTACTCAGACCTTCAAATGGGACGATCCATTCGACCTGGCCGGCCGGCTGACCGAGGACGAGCGGGCGATCCAGGATGCGGCCCGGTCCTATGCGCGCGAGAAACTGCTGCCCCGCGTCGTCGCGGCGTTCCGTGACGAGACCTTTGATCGCGCCATCATGACCGAGATGGGCGAGATGGGGTTCCTGGGCGCCACCCTGCCTGAGCAGTACGGCGGATCGGGCGTCAGCCATGTCGCCTATGGCCTGATCGCGCGCGAGATCGAGGCGGTGGATTCCGGCTATCGCTCGGCCATGTCGGTGCAGTCGTCGCTGGCCATGTATCCGATCTATGCCTTCGGATCGGAGGAGCAGCGGATGCGGTTCCTGCCCCGGATGGCGGCGGGCGAGCTGATCGGCTGTTTCGGCCTGACCGAGGCCGACGGGGGTTCCGACCCCGCCTCCATGAAGACGAACGCGGTCGCCGTGGAGGGCGGCTATCGGCTGAACGGCGGCAAATACTGGATCACCAACTCGCCGGTCGCCGACCTGGCCGTGGTCTGGGCCAAGCTTGAGGGCGTGATCCGGGGCTTCATCGTCGAGCGGGATTTCGACGGCTTCACCACGACCAAGATCGGCGACAAGCTGAGCCTGCGCGCCTCGATCACCGGCGATATCGGGCTG
>NZ_JAEMRD010000063.1 GCF_016463485.1 Brevundimonas sp. | reverse complement strand
CCCGGTCTTCGCTGCGCTTCGACCACCCTCCCCCGCAGGGGAGGGAAAGCCAACGCTTAGAACCGGTACGCCACCCCGACGCGGAAATTCCGTCCCGGCATCGGCGCGATGTCCTTCAGGAAGGACACATGCTCGCGCGCCTCCTCGTCGGTCAGGTTTCGGGCCTCGGCGAAGACGGTGACGTTGCGATCCGCCAGCGGCCTCCATGCCCCCGTCAGATTGACCAGCGTATAGGCATCGGTCGGTCGTTCCAGATCGGCGACCCGGTCCTGTTCGGCGACATGACGGACCTCCAGCGTCGCGTCCAGCGGCTTCGAACTCCATGCCAGTCGCCCGGTGGCCGACCACGGCGGAATGCGCGCTGCGGGGCCCAGATCGGTCTCGGCGTGGACGTAGTCGACCGCCCCTTCCAGCGCCAGTTTCGACGCCCCCGCCTCCCACAGCGCATACTCGCCCTCGGCCTCGAAGCCGTAGAAGGTCGCGTCGGTCTGCACGAACTGGAAGATCGGAAACTCTTCGCCCTCGTCGGAGATAAAGACCGCGCCGGTCGGCCGTTCGTCGATGAAGCCGTCGTATTTCGAGCCATAGACATGCAGATCGCCCGACAGGCGTCCGGCGTCATAGTGGACCGTGCCTTCCAGGGTGTTGACCTTCTCGGTGTCCAGCGTGAGGTCGCCGGTCTCATAGGCGGCCGTGGCGATGTGCAGGCCGTCGGCGAACAGCTCGACCTCCGACGGTGCCCGCTCGTTGTGGGCCAGGCTGAGGCCCAGGAACAGCCCGGGCGCGGGCCGCAGGAACCCGGCGATCGAGGCCGAAACGTTGTCGAACTCCCGCTCCAGCCCGGTCACGCCGCCCAGAGGGGTCGCCGACACCGTGTGCCGGTCGTAACGCAGCCCGCCCTCGAACCCGACCGGTCCGCGATCGATCCGCTGGACCGTATATATCCCGGCCTCGTCGGTCGTGGAGGTGGGCACGAAGGCCTCCTCGCCGATCGCCTCGAAGGTGCGCGACAGACCCTGGAAGCCGATCGCACCGTTCCACTCGCCGCCGAACAGCGAACTCTTGCGCTGGATCAGATCGACCCGACCCTCCTGGCCGTCCGAGTTGAAGAGGGTGCCCGGCTCACCGGGTCCCTCGAACTCGGTGTGGGTATATTCGGCATGGCCATAGCTGCCCCGCAGGGTGCGGAACGGACCCGCGTCGAAATTGTATTCGCCGCGCACGTCCTCGCGGGTCTGATGCAGCTGGATGAAGACCGTGGGCTCGGCGACCGTACCGTACTCGCTCTCGGTGTCCTTGTAGGACACGCCGAAGAATCCCTTGTCGCCGATATAGCTGCCGCCCACCCCCCAGGCCTGAAGCTCCGTGTACGAATTGGGCTGTGTACCTCCCGGCCCGCGCGGCTCGCCGTCCCCGTCCGCCAGCCGCTGCGAGCGTGCGGGCGACGGGATGTCATAGTCGTCGGTCGATCGGCTGACGCCGTCGATGTTGAAGGCGAACGGACCTGCGCCCACCGTCAGCCGACCGAAGATCGAACGGCCGCCGTCCACGCTGGAGGCCTGGGTCGAGATCACGCCGTCGATGCCGCCCTCGGGCTGCTCAGTGGGAATGCGGTTGTCGATGATATTGACCACTCCGCCGATGGCCGAGCCGCCATAGATCAGGGTCGACGGCCCGCGCACCACTTCGATGCGGCTGGCCTCGGCCGGGTCGGTGGCCACGGCGTGGTCGGGCGACACCGAGGACGCGTCGATCAGGCCGATGCCGTTGGTCAGGACCTGGACGCGCGGTCCCGACAGGCCCCGGATCACAGGCCGGCTGGCCCCCGGCGCGAAACTGGTCGAGCGCAGGCCCGGCTGGCCCGCCAGCAGATCGCCCAGGGACTGGGCCGGGGCGGTGGCCAGGGCCTGTTCGTCGATGACGTCGGTGGCGATGGTCGAGGCGCGCTGGCTGACCCCGAACGGGGATGCGGTCACCACCACGTCGTCGAGCACGGCGTCGGGCTGAGCCGGCCCCGTCTGGGCCGCGGCGGCGCCGGCCAGGGCGGAAGCCGCCGCCGTGAGCAGGAGAAGACGGGCCTTCGAGACGGCAGGGCGATACACGGACATGGAAACCTCGGTCGGGGAGACGACCAAGTGTTATGAGATAACATCACACGCCGTCAAGCGCCTTCGGTTGCGGCGGGGCGGCGGACCCCCTAGCTTCCATCCATGAGCTGCGGCCACGACCACGACCACGATACCCTCGACGCGGCCGCGATCGGCCGGACCCTGGGGGCGGCCGAGGCCCGCTGCACGGCCGAGGGCGAACGGATGACCGCGCCGCGCCGCCGGGTGCTGGAGCTGCTTCTGGCCGCCGGAGAGCCGGTCAAGGCCTATGACCTGATCGCCCGCTACGGCACGGACGGCCAGGCCGCAAAGCCGCCCACCGTCTATCGGGCGCTGGAGTTCCTTGAGCGCAAGGGCATGGCCCACCGCATCGCCTCGATCAGCGCCTATGTGGCCTGCGCGGGGTCCAGCGACGGGGCCGACCACGCCGCCGCCTTCCTGATCTGCGACTGCTGTGGCGCGGCGCAGGAAGTCACCACCCCCGTCGGCCAGACCTTCGCCCTGGCCGCCGACGCCGCCGGCTATGCGATCGACCGCATCACCATCGAGGGCCACGGCCGGTGTTCAGACTGCCGCAACGGCTGAGCGATGCTGGCGCACGCGATCCGGCGCGCCTAGATTGAGCCCATGGACGCCGCCCTCCTGACCCCGCCCCGCCGCATGACCATCCCGGTCAGCCACCGCTGGGGCACCGGCGAGATGTCGGTGCTGGATTTCGGCGATGAGCGCCGTCCCGTCGATCTGGTCTTCGTCCATGCCAACGGCTTCAACGCCGCCACCTATCGGTCCCTGCTGGCGCCCCTGTCGGCCTCGCTGCGCATCCTGGCCCCCGACCTGCGCGGCCACGGCCTGACCGCCCTGCCGACCGAGACCCGCAACCGCTGGAACTGGCACGACCACCGCGAGGATCTGGTCACCCTGCTCGACAGTCTGGATGGCCCGCCGGTCGCCCTGGCCGGGCATTCGATGGGCGGAACCTCGTCCCTGCTGGCCGCCGCCGAGCGGCCGGACAAGGTCGCGCGCCTGGTCATGTTCGACCCCGTCGTCATGCCGCGCGGCCTCAACCTGATGATGGCGATCCCGGGTCTTCGCCAGTGGACGCGCGCCTGGCCGATCACCAAGGGGGCGACCCGACGCCGTGAGCGCTTCGACAATGCGCAACAGGCGCTCGATTCCTGGCGCGGTCGCGGGGCCTTCAAGGGCTGGTCCGAGATGATGCTGGCCGACTATGTCTCCGGCGCCTTCACCCCGGACGAGGACGGCGTCCGCCTGGCGTGTGCGCCGGCATGGGAGGCCTCGAACTATGCCGCCCAGGGCCACGACCCGTGGCGCGCCCTGCGCCGTTTCGACAAGCCCGTCCGGGTGCTGAAGGCCGAAAAGGGCTCGGTCTGCAGCCTCGCCCCCGACCCCCGCCGCCTGCCCCACCTCACCGTCGACACGATCGCCGGTGGCCACCTGTTTCCCATGACCCATCCAGACATCGCCCGCGACGCCCTGTTCGACGCGGCGGTGTAGTTCTCCTACACGTCGGCCACTTGGCCGATGGGGAGGAGAAGGCTGCCCCCGCTCAAGCAGCGAGGCCCCGCGGGCCGAGCGTTCGCGCGGCGCGTCAGCGCCCCATGCTTACTGACAGGCGAGGCACTCGTCGTAATCGGTCTGGGCCGCCGAAAACAGGTCGGGCTGATCCGGGTCGATCTCGGCCTCGGCCTTGTCCTCGGCACCCGCGAAGGCGGCGCGCTGCACCGACTTGGAGCGAAGGTAGTACAGCGATTTGACGCCCTTCTCCCAGGCCGACCAGTGCAGCATGTGCAGGTCCCACTTGTTGACGTCGCCGGGGATGAACAGGTTGATCGACTGGGCCTGGCAGATTTCCGGCGACCGGTCGGCCGACAGTTCCACCACCCAGCGCTGGTCCAGCTCGAACGCGGTCTTGAAGATGCCCTTCTCGTCGTCGTTCAGCATGTCCAGATGCTGGACCGACCCCTCATGCTCGAGGATCGAGTTCCACACCGCATCGGTGTTGTGGCCCTTCAGGGTCAGCAGTTCCTCGAGGTAGGGGTTCTTGACCGCGAACGAGCCCGACAGGGTCTTGTGGGTATAGATGTTGGCCGGGATCGGCTCGATGCCCGCCGACGTCCCGCCGCAGATGATGCTGATCGAGGCGGTGGGGGCGATGGCCAGCTTGTGGCTGAACCGCTCCATGACGCCGCGCTCGGCCGCGTCCTCGCACGGGCCCTTTTCCTCGGCCAGAACGCGGCTGGCCTTGTCGGCCTCGCGACGCAGATGCTTGAACAGCCGCATGTTCCACGACTTGGCCATGGCGCTTTCGAACGCCACGCCCTGCGCCTGCAGGAAGGAGTGGAAGCCCATCAGGCCCAGGCCCACCGACCGCTCGCGCTTGGCCGAATAGACGGCCGCCTTCATCTCGGGCGGGGCGCGGGTGATGAAGTCTTCCAGCACATTGTCCAGGAACCGCATCAGGTCCTCGATGAACCGGGGCTCCTCGCGCCACTCCAGGAATTTCTCGGCGTTCACCGACGACAGGCAGCAGACCGCCGTCCGGTCGATACCCAGGTGGTCGATGCCGGTGTGCAGCATGATCTCCGAGCACAGGTTGGACTGTTTGACCTTCAGCCCCAGGTCCTTCTGGTGCTGCGGCATCTGCCGGTTCACCGTGTCGGAGAAGATCAGATAGGGCTCGCCGGTCTGGAGGCGGATTTCCAGGATCTTCTGCCACAGGGTGCGGGCGTCGACGCGGCGCAACACCTCATTGGTCTTGGGCGAGCGCAGGCCGAACTGGGCACCGGCCTTGACCGCCTCCATGAACTCGTCGGTGATGTTCAGGCCGTGGTGCAGGTTCAGGGACTTGCGGTTGAAGTCGCCCGAGGGTTTGCGGATCTCGAGGAACTCCTCGATCTCGGGATGGTGGACATCCAGGTACACCGCCGCCGAACCCCGGCGCAGCGACCCCTGGCTGATCGCCAGCGTCAGCGAATCCATCACGCGGATGAAGGGGATGATGCCGCTGGTCTGGCCTGCGCCCTTGACCTTCTCGCCGATGGAGCGGACCCCGCCCCAGTAGGTGCCGATGCCGCCGCCGTTGGACGCCAGGGACACATTCTCGTTCCAGACCTGCTGGATGCCGTCCAGGCTGTCGGACACCGCGTTCAGGAAGCAGGAGATCGGCAGGCCGCGATCGGCCCCGCCGTTCGACAGCACCGGCGTCGAGGGCATGAACCAGAGCCTGGACATATAGTCATAGACCCGCTGGGCGTGGTCATGGTCGTCGGCATAGGCCGTGGCCACCCGGGCGAACATGTCCTGATAGCTTTCGCCGGCCAGCAGGTAGCGGTCCTCCAGCGTCTTCTTGCCGAAGTCGGTCAGCAGGTCATCCCGCGAGCGGTCCAGGTCCAGGCTGCGGACCACGGAAAGCTGCGGCCTGGCCGTCCCTCGATCGCTCGAAAGCGAAGCGAAATCCGTGGTCTTGTACGCTTCTAGGCCAGCCATGTTTCGTCAACGTCCTGAACAAAATCGCAAGTGAAGCCGCTCTTGGCCGGACACAGCATCTTGTGGCCGAACCATCCCCTGAGCCCACATATAGGGCACAGATGGCTAACGACCCGTCAACGGGGTTGACGATCACTTTGTTCGCGAATCAGTCAGGGAAGGCGGGACAAGCCTGTGGAAACACGGTGACGCACATACGACGCCGCGATCACGAGGGCGTGAGGGGAACGGCCCGCCAGCTTGGCCGTTAGGCGACGATGCAAAGTTCCGACCTCATGGCCTTCGCGCGCCGCGCATACCGCCTCGCCCGCACCGAATTCGCCGCCCTGGGTGCCCTGCTCATCATCGCCTTCGGGGTCATGGCCTTCATCGAGGTCGCCGACGACATGACCGATGCCGACGGCCAGAGGTTCGATCAGGCCGTGCTCATGGCTCTTCGTCCCTTCGCCGACGATCCGGGTCGCCCCTGGGGTCCGTGGTGGCTCAAGGAGGCGGCGGCCGACCTGACGTCGCTGGGCGGGATCTCGGTCCTGACCCTGTTCGCCGCCATCGTGATCGTCTTCCTGATCAGCCAGAGGAAACGCCTGTCTGCCCTGCTGCTGGTGCTCGGCCTGATCGGCGGGGTCGCCCTGTCGGAGGGGCTGAAGGCCGTCTTCGCGCGCGCCCGTCCGCCCGCCGTCTATCAGGCGACGGAGACCATCAACGCCAGCTTCCCTTCGGGCCATGCGCTTCTGTCGGCGGTCTTCTACCTGTCGCTCGGCGTCATGCTGACCCGCGCCTTTCCGGAGAAGCATTTCAAGGCCTATGTCCTGGGCGTCGCCATCCTGATCACCCTTCTGGTCGGCCTGACCCGAATCTATCTGGGCGCCCACTGGGCCTCGGACGTGTTTGCGGGCTGGAGCGTCGGCGCCGCCTGGGCCATGGCCCTGTGGCTGGTCTCCTACGCCATCGAGCGCCGCCAGAAGACCCACCACGCGGCGCTGCAAGACGCTCCGTCGCCCACCACCGAGAGCGAGCCTGTCGCCTGAGATCAGGAGAAGTCGCGCCCGTTCTCGCGGCAGAAGGCTAAACCCAGGCCCCAAGCCCAAACCCAGGCGCAGCCCCATGACCACCCACACCGCCGCCTGCGACTGCGGCCAGCTGTCGATCACCGTGGAGGGCGAGCCGCGCGGCGTGGGCCTGTGCCACTGCCTGTCCTGCCAGCGCCGGACCGGCAGCGTCTTCGCGGCCCTCGCCGGATTCCGCCCGCCCTGGACCGTGACGGGACAGGCTACCGAATACGTCCGCACGGGCGATCAGGGCGCGCGGTTCCGCTTTCGTTTCTGCCCGACCTGCGGCTCCAACGTCTTCCATACGGAGGACGGCTATGAGGATCGGTCGGTGTCGATCGCGGTGGGCTGTTTCGCAGACCCGCAGTTCCCGCCGCCGTCGGACAGCGTCTACGACATCCGTCGCCACCCCTGGGTCGTCCTGCCGGCCGACGTCGAGGTGTTCGAGCGCGATCCGGACTGACGGCAGCGTCAGCTCGCCGCCGTCTCCAGCACGCCCGCCGCCTGCGGATCGGGGGCCGTCTCCGCGTGGCGCGTGTCCTGGCGACGCGGCAGACGCCAGGCCTGGCCGCGTTCCAGCACCGAGCCTGTCCACTGGATCACGGTGACCACGATCTCCCTGGGGGTCCACACCACCTCGTTGAAGCTGGGCGGCGCGCCGCGTTCGCGGTGGGACAGGGTCCCGCACCCCACCGCATAGGAAAACCGGTCCGACAGGGCGATCGGCAGGGCGAAGGGGATGTGGGTATGGCCCGTCATGATCAGATCGACCCCCGCCTCGGCAAAGATCCGGGCCGCCGCGTCGCCGCGCTTGACGTCGCCCGTCATCGGGGTGCCGATCATCTCGATCAGAGGATGGTGGCAAGCCAGAATGCGCAGGGCCCGGGGCGGGGCCTGACGCAGAGCCGTCGCCGCCCGCCGCGTCTGACCCAGGTCGATGACGCCCTTGGACCAGTTCATGCGGGCCTGCCAGCCGCGTGCGGTGGTCACGCCGCGCACCATCAGGGTGTCGGAACGAAACTCCCCGTCATGCGCCGGATGGCCGGTCGCTGCCTCGAACGCCCGCCACGGCCAGAACAGCCGATCCAGGGCGCTGTAATAGGGCACGTCGTGATTGCCGACGACGACGAAGCTCGGATCGGGCATGGCCCGGATCCATTCGCCGGCCGCCCGGAATTCGTCGGGCAGCCCCTTCTGGGTCACGTCGCCGGTGATCAGGATCAGGTCGGTCGGGTCGGCATGGGCGTACTCGAGCGCCGCCGCACAGGCACGCTTGTGCTCGACGCCGAAGTGAACATCGGAAAACTGGAGAAGTCGGCCGCTGCTCACCCGATCAGACGCTGTCTTCCGCCGCCGGCGGATTGGGGGCCAGGGCCTGGAAGGCGCGAGGAATGAAGGTAATGCGCGTCTCGTGCGGCAACAGGGTGGGTTCGCCGTCGATCACGGCCGGGATCTTGGACCGGCCCCAGACCTCGATGCTGCGTGCGGGCTTGGTCGTGACCGAGGCGTCCTTGCGCCAGTCGCTGAACAGGGCCGTCGCCGCCAGCCGGAAAGCCTGTGACGTATCGGACGGATCCATGGCGGCGGCCTCCAGCCCGACCGGCTCGTCCAGGGCGCGCGAGATCATCGGGCTGATCAGGACGAGAGCCTCTGTCTTCTTCCTCGGCGCGCCGTCCAGAGAGAATCTCAGCCGGCCGCTGAAGGCGCGACGCAGAGCCCGGCGACCATAGGCCCAGGCCAGGGACAGCTTGCCCGTCCGCATGGCTTCCCGCGCCGGCGCCCACAGGGCCGGCGACCCCAGGATCGCCGCACAATAGAAGGCCTCGCCCTGGACCATGCCGCCGGACACGCACTGGGGCGCGCCGTCTTCCAGCGCACTGCGCAGGGCCGCCTTCCAGTCGGTGGTGCCGTACAGGGCCTTGGGCAGCATGTTCATCGTGCCGCCCGGCAGGGGCGCCACCAGCGGCCCCTTGGGTCCGGCCCGGGAGGCGACCGCGCGAGCTGTACCGTCACCGGCCAGCACGAACAGCACATCGGGCTCGGACGCCAGGGCCTCGTCGATCTGGGCGTCGATCCGGCTGCCGTCCAGCGATACCACCTCGGACTCGCACGAATAGTCGGCCAGGATGGTCTCGACCTCTCCGGCAGCCCTGGGCCCTACGGACCCGGACAGGGGATTGACCAGGACGACCACCCGCTTGATCTCGACGTGGGTCGTCAGGGTGCGCACCTCGATCGCCGCGGCCTCCGCCATCTGGACGTCGGTCGAGGATTGGGCCGTCGATGCGGCCGGCGCGTTGGTCAATGTCTCGGTCATGGCGCACGAACGCACAGCGCCCGCCGCCGTTCCGCCGCCAAGCGTGACTATTGTTTCTTGAGCGCGTCCGCGGTCTGGGCCGCCTCGGCCTGGACCGCGTCACCGGTGGCGGCCGCGGCGTTCCCGGCCGTCTCGACCGCGACGTCGGCGGCGGCGGGTGCCTTGCCGATGGCCTGCATCACCGTGGCCTTGCCGGTCGCGATCCAGCCGTCGATGGCCGCGCCACCCCCGGCGACAGACCGTTCCTTGATCGACATCCCGATCACCACCGCCCCGAACAGGGCCAGCAGGAAGACCAGGAAACCGAAGAAGGCGCCGCCGCCTCCGCCGCTGCTACGGCGGCGTTTGCTGCGGGCCCATACCGGGCTGTGTCCGGTGTCGCTGTCGGTCATACGGACCGGCTCAGGAAAATGCATAATCTACCCCTCTCGTCGAACGCGCCCGGGACCGTGTCCGCCCCGCCGGCCCCCCAAGGACAGACTATGGCATCGTTCTCACCGCGCATAGGGCGGGAACCTGTGCCATAATCCAGCGTTCTCCCCCTCGGGGCGAACATAGGGCCCTGAACCGGGCCTCATCCGGGATGAAGGATCAGAGATCATGAACAAGGCAATCATCGCCATCGGTGCCGCCGGCCTGCTGGCCTCCGCCTGCGCCAGCGACCCTTACGGCGCACCGAACCAGACGGTCCGCCAGGGCGCCATCGGCGCCGGCCTCGGCGCTGTCGCCGGTGCCATCATCGGTAACAACGTCGGCAGCGGCAACGCCGCCACCGGAGCCCTGATCGGCGGCGTCGCCGGCGGTGCCATCGGTGCCATCCGCGGCTCCAACCAGGACCGCAACAACCAGCAACGTTACCGCGACAATTCGGGCAACTACTACTACTGCTACGACGGTCGCCAGAATGAGTGCTACTGGGAAAACGGCCAGCGCCGCCAGTAGTCGTCGTCAGCCTCGCGGCTGATCCGAAGATGTCTTGAGGGCGGTGCGTCGGGACGGCGCGCCGCCCTTATGGCGAGATGAACAGGCCGCTATGGCCTTTGGGAGATGCGGACGATGGGGCGGGCTGGCATGATGAAGGGCGCGATCGCGATGGGCTTGCTGGCCGTGGGGCTGGCGGGTTGCGGGACGGCCAGGGGGATGCTCGACCGGGGTCCGGTCGTGGCGGCGGCTCCCACCTGCACCCCCATGAAGTTCGAGATCTATTTCGCCGATTCCGAGGCGCGGCTGACTGAACCGGCTCGTCAGGCGATCGGCATGACGGCGACCCAGCTTCAGGGTTGCGACATCAGGTCGGTGCGGGTCATCGGCCTCGCCGACGCGCGGGGCGGTGCCGAGGCCAATCAGCAACTGTCAGCCCGCCGAGCCACGGCCGTGGTCGAGGCCCTGGAAGGCGCCGGCTGGCCGGCCCCTGTGTTCGATGTCACGGCCGTCGGTGACGAGGGCGCGGCCGATCCCAACGGCATTCGTGAACCCCTGCGTCGCCGCACAGAGGTTCTGGTCGAGGCTGCACCCCGCCTCTGATCCTCACGGCCCGGCGGCTAAACCGCACGGCGGGCCTGAGGCGTTTCGGCGCGATGGCGCAGGCGCGGGCGGCTGGCTATAGGTCGGATCCCGCATTCCTGCGCCGGACCGTCGCCCCTTGCGTCTGCTTCTGCTGTTCCTCACCGCCTGGCTGACGCTCGCCGCTCCGGCGGGTGCCCAGTCGCTCCAGACCGGCCCCCAACGGACCGAGCGGATCGAGGCCGAAATCGTGCCCATGTCGGCCTGGGCGGCGCCGGGCTCCACGGCCATCGTGGCCATACGCCAGAAGATCCAGCCCGGCTGGCACACCTACTGGCGCAATCCCGGCGACTCCGGCGGCCCGACCACCCTGGCGTGGCGTCTGCCGCAGGGCGTCCGCGCCGGTGACATCGTCTGGCCCCTGCCCCAGCGCCAGCGGCTCCAGGGCCTGACCAACTACGGCTATGAGGGCGAGGTCTTCCTGCCCGTGCCGATCGAGGTCCCGGCATCGGCCCGACCGGGCTCGATCGTTCGCCTGACCGTCGAAGCAGGCTTCTTCGTCTGCAGCGACGAGATGTGCGTCCCCGACATCCTGACCCTGAACCTCGACCTGCCGATCCGCGACGGCGCGGCACCCCTGGCCGGAGCCTGGGGCCGCAGGGTCCAGTCGATCGTCGAGACCGCCCCCCGTCCCGCCGGGATCACCGCACGCGCCACCCTCGACGGCCAGACCCTGCGGCTGACCTCGACCGGTGGGCCGCTGACCGGTGCCGACCTGAGCCAGGCGGCCTTCTTCCCCTACGACCCCGACGTGATCGACCACTCCGCCGCCCAGTTCGGCCAGCGCGGCCCACAGGGCGTGACCCTGTCGCTCGCCGCCAATCCGGGTTTGCTGACCACCCCTCTCGATCGCCCCATCGTCGGTGTCCTCGCCACCGACGCCGGAGCCTGGGAGATCACCGCCGAACCGGGCGCACCCTTGGCCGGGGCGACCGGCACCGGCGGCCTGACCGCCATCCCCGACGCCTTTGGCCAGACAGCCGGCCCCGCCGCGACGACCTGGACCGCCGTGCTGCACGCGGCCCTGCTCGCCTTCCTCGGCGGGCTGGTCCTGAACCTGATGCCCTGCGTGTTTCCCGTCCTGGCCATGAAGGCGGCCTCCCTGGCCCGCACGGCGCACGACCCGGGCGAGGCCCGCCGCGACGGCATTCTCTTCACCGCCGGGGTGCTCGCGACCTTCCTCGCCCTGGCGGCCCTGCTGCTGGCCCTGCGCGCAGGCGGCCAGGCGATCGGCTGGGGCTTCCAGCTCCAGTCCCCGGCCGTCGTCGCGGGCCTGGCCCTGCTGATGCTGGCCGTCGCTCTGAACCTGTCGGGGGCCTTCGAGGTCGGAATCGGGCTCCAGCGGCTGGGCGGTTCCCGGCTCGCCCGGCTGTCTGGAGGGGCAGGCGCCTTCTTCACCGGCATGCTGGCCGTTGTCGTCGCCGCCCCCTGCACCGCCCCTTTCATGGCCTTTGCGCTCGGGGCGGCCCTGTTGATGCCGACCCCGGCGGCTCTGGCGGTCTTCCTGATGCTGGGACTGGGTCTGGCCCTGCCCTATCTGGCGATCAGCCTGTCGCCCGGCCTGCTGCGCCGCCTGCCGCGGCCCGGCCCGTGGATGGTGCGGCTGCAACGCCTGCTGGCCCTGCCCATGTTCGCCACGACCCTGTGGCTGGTCTGGGTCTTCGCGCGCCAGACCGACGGAGCGGCCACCGCCTGGCTGGCCGCCGCCTGCGTCGTCGCCGCCCTGGCCGCCGTTGCGCTGGGCCCCCTCGCCGACCGGATCGCCCCGCGCCAGCGTTGGGCCCCCATTGTCGGCGGCCTCGGCGTCGTCGTCGCCCTGACTCTCGCCGTCCTCGCCGTTCGCGCCGCTCCCGCGCCGGACGCCGAGCGCCCCATCCCCGCCGACGCCTGGTCACCGGCGCGGGTCGAGGCCGCGCTCGCCCAGGGCCGACCGGTCCTGGTCAACTTCACCGCAGACTGGTGCGTCAGTTGCAAGATCAATGAGCGCACCGCCCTGTCCACGGCCTCGACCCGCCGCGCCCTGGAGCGTTCGAACGCCGTCTATCTGGTCGCCGACTGGACCCGCCGCGACGATGTCATCGCCCGTGAACTGGCCCGCCACGGCCGCTCCGGCGTGCCGCTTTATCTCGTCTATCATCCGGACACGCCCGGCCCGCGTATCCTCCCTCAGTTGCTGACCGCGGGGGTGGTCGCCGAAGCCCTCCAGACCCCTGCGCCCCGGTAGACCCGTCTTGAGACCGCACCGCCCGGAGCCGCCCATGTCGCCGCTGAACCGCCGCCGCCTGTTGCAGCTTTCGGGCGCCGCCTGCGCCGCCGGCGCAACGCCCGTCTGGTCGCAGGACCTGTCCGCCGACTGGAGCCCCGACGTCGCCATCCTGCGACAGGCCTGGGAGACGATGCATCCGGGTCTCTATCGCTACAGCACCCCCGCCGAAATGGCTGCCCGCCTCGACGGTCTGGCCCAGACCTGGCGCAGTCCGGCTTCGTTCCGCGACCGCTTCCTGGCCCTGTCGTGGGTCACGGCCTCGGTCCGCTGCGGCCATACCTACCCCAGCCCCTACAACAGTCCCGATGCGGTCGCCGCCGCCCTGTATCCTGACCGCGCCCTGATACCGTTCCGGTTCCGATGGATCGACGGGCGGATGGTCGTGACCGACGACCACAGCACCGGCGACCTCCTGCCACGCGGCAGCGTCGTCACCGCCATCGACGGCCGCGATACCCGCGCCCTGCTGGCCGATCTTGTCCCCCTGGCCCGCGCCGACGGCGGCAACGACGCCAAGCGGGTCAGCCTGATGGAGGTGCGCGGCGACGACCGGTACGAGACCTTCGACATCCACCTGCCGCTGATCCTGCCGCTCAAGGACCAAGCCGTCTTCACCCTGTCCGACGGCCACCGTGTCCCCGCGCCCCTGCTGACCCTGGCCGAACGTCAGACGAAGCTGTCCCCCGCCGCCAGCCCCACCGGCGACGCCAATCCCTGGACCCTGACCACGCGTGATGACGGGATCCGCATCCTGACCATGCCGGGCTGGGCCCTGTACAACTCCGACTTCGCCTGGGAGGCCTGGCTGGGTCAGACGATGGACGCCCTGACCGAAGAGGGGGCGCGCGGTCTGATCGTCGATCTGCGCGGCAACGAAGGCGGGCTGGACTGCGGCAACGTCATCCTCAGCCGGTTGATAGAACGCGACCTGCCCCTGTCGCAGGACCAGCGCTGGACCCGCTACCGCCGCGCACCCGAGGCCCTGCACCCGTATCTCGACACCTGGGACAAGAGCTTCCTCGACTGGGGCGAGGCGGCGCAGGCTTCCGACGAACGCCCGGGCTTCTATCGCCTGAACCGCTATGACGACGACGCCGAAGGCTCGCTCATCCGCCCGCAGGGACGGCGGTTCAACGGCCCGGTCGTGATCCTGTGCGACGCCTCCAACAGCTCGGCGACCTTCCAGTTCGCGCGCACGGCCCAGTCCAGCGGAACAGCGACCCTGGTCGGCCAGCCGACCGGCGGCAATCTGAGGGGCATCAACGGCGGGGCCTTCTGCTTCCTGCGCCTGCCGACCTCGGGGCTGGAGGTCGACCTGCCCCTGATCGCGACCTTCCCGGCGACGCCCCAGCCGGACGCCGCCGTCCTGCCCGACGTCGCGGTGGCCACCACGCCTGAGGACATCCGCCTCGGCCGCGACCCCCAGCTGGCCGCCGCGATCGCCGTGATCGCTGGACGCTGACCCCTAAAGCTCGCCCCACTTGCGCAGCAGGTTGTGGTACAGGCCGGTCAGGCGGATGACCTCGGGATCGCGACCGCCGTGCCGCGCCGTCAGGGCCTGAACCGCCCCGTCCAGTTCGAACAGCAGCCGCCGGTCGCCGTCGTCGCGCACCATGCTCTGGACCCAGAAGAAGGAGGCGACCCGCACCCCCCGCGTCACCGGCGTCACCTCATGCAGGCTGGACGCCGGATACAGCACCATGTCCCCGGCCCCCAGCTTGACCCGCTGTTCG
The DNA here is from genome assembly GCF_016463485.1 of Brevundimonas sp. Taxonomy (GTDB): domain Bacteria; phylum Pseudomonadota; class Alphaproteobacteria; order Caulobacterales; family Caulobacteraceae; genus Brevundimonas. Next base: position 3,246 of record NZ_JAEMRD010000063.1, on the reverse strand, counting down.
CCATAGGTGTCCTGAATCACCAGTTCGCCGCCGTCATAGGTGTCGGGGTCGCTGAGGAACACCGTCGCCGACAGGTCGCTGCGGATGCGGAAGTCCGATCCTCCTTGAGCCCGCACCGCATTGTCCACATGGACCCCGAACGCCTCCCCGCCCTCATAGCGGTTGAACAGGGGCGGATAGACCTTGAACGGCAGGGCGGCCGAGACGAACAGCGGGCTCTGGCCCAGCCGGTCCAGGATCAGGCTGCCGGCCTCACGCGCGGCCGCCGAACGCTCCGGCAGCTGGCGGTTGACCTTGGCCAGGGCCGATTGATGGCCCGAGGTCGCATTGCCGTCGGTCCAGTCGGCGGCGTCGATCAGGCCCCGCACCCGCGCCACGTCGTCGGTGTTCAATAGAGCGGGAACGCGGACCAGCATGACGAAAGACCCTGACGACGACGCGGTGACGCTGAAACGTCGCACCAGCGTTTTTGTGAATGGTTCTCATTGACAGACGTATTGCAAAGCCGCAATCGAGCAGCCGTAAACGCGACTTATTCGCAAGTGCAGCTCAAGGCCTCCCCGATGTCGACCTCCCCGTCCCGCCCCACCGCCGTCTCGACCCTGGCCTTCGCCATGCTGGGCGGCGTCGTACTGTCGGCGGGATCGGTCCAGGCCGAGGTTCGCGCGCCGGACTCCGCGACGATGGAGGCCCCGACGTCCACGACCGCCGACATCGACCTGCAACAGGCGACCGAGCTGGACGCCGTCGACGTCAACGGCCGTCGCCTGCGCCGCGAACCGACCTCGCCCGAGTTCGTCGCCCCCCTGCTCGACACGCCGCGCTCCGTGACCGTGATCTCGCAACAGGTCATCGAACAGATCGGCGCCACCTCGCTCCAGGATCTGCTGCGAACCTCGCCCGGCATCACCTTCGGCGCGGGCGAAGGCGGCCAGCCCCTCGCCGACCGCCCCTTCATCCGGGGCCAGGCCTCCGGCAACAACTTCTTCGTCGACGGCATTCGCGACACAGGCGGCCAGCAGCGCGAGGTCTTCAACCTGGAGCAGGTCGAGATCATCAAGGGGCCGGATTCGGTCTATTCCGGCCGGGGCTCGGGCGGCGGTTCGATCAACCTCAGCTCCAAGGCGCCGCACCTGACTGATTTCACCAACGTCTCGCTGGGCGGCGGCACCGACAACTATTTCCGCGGCACGATCGACCAGAACTGGCAGATCGGAGAGACGGCGGCCTTGCGCCTGAATGTGCTGAGCGCCTCGGCCGACATCGCCGGTCGCGATTCGGTGGACTACGAGAAGCTGGGCGTCGCTGCGGCCCTGGCTGTCGGCCTGGACACCGACACCTTGGCGACGCTCAGCCTCTATTATCTGGATGCCGACCAGATGCCGGACTACGGCATTCCGCTGTTCACCAAGATCGGGGTCCGCACGACCGAGACCGGCATTCTGGACGTCCCCTACGACAGCTTCTACGGCCTTGAGGCGCGCGACTATCTGAACAACGAGACCCGCTCCGCCACCTTCGAGGTCGAGCACCGGCTGCTGCCCAACCTGACCCTGCGCAACGTCACCCGCTATTCCGAGACCCTGAACGACTATGTCGTCACCAATCCGGGCGACGGCGGCAACATCACGACCGTGCCGTCGGCGACGGCCGGGGTTCGACTGATCAACGGCGAGTACTGGATGAAGCGAGGTCTGAAGTCCCGCTGGAATCCGACCACCACCCTGGCCAACGTCACCGAACTGTTCGGCACGGCCCAGACTGGATCGCTGAAGCACAGCTTCGATCTGGGCCTGGAACTGACGTCGGAGACGAATGAGAACGCCTCCTACACCGTCACGACCCTGTCCGGGTCGGCCTGCCCGGCACCCCTGATCGGCTTTGACTGTACCCGCGTCTACAATCCCGATCCGAAGGACCCCTGGACCGGCACGATCGTCAGGGGCGTGGTCAGCGACTCGACGACCCAGACCCTGGGCCTGTTCGCCTTCGACTCGATCGAGATCGGCGACAAATGGCTGCTCAACCTCGGCGTCCGCTATGACGAGTACAGCGCCGAGGGGACCAATGCGACCGGTACGCCCACAGCCCCTGTCTATACCCCGGCCCCGCGCGGCGACTGGGACTTCGTCAACTATCAGGTCGGCCTGGTCTACAAGCCGACGTCCAACTCCAGCGTCTATGCCTCCTGGGCGACCTCCTCGACGCCGCCGACCATTTCGGGCGGGGACCAGAACGCGGCCGGCACGGCGGTCAACGTCCTGCTCGATCCGGAAGAGAGCACCAGTTTCGAGATCGGGGCCAAGGCCGCTCTCTTCCGCGAACAACTGCAACTCAGCGCGGCGCTCTTCCAGACGAGCCGTGAGAACGCCGTGGTCCTGGTCGATGTCGGCATCTCGGCCCAGGTCGGCGAGGTCGAGGTCAGGGGGCTGGAGATCGGCATCTCCGGCAACATCACGCCCCAGTGGCAGGTGTTCGGCGGCTATACCTACCAGCAGAGCGAGCTGGTGCGCGGCGCCTATAACAACATCAACACCGGCGACAGCCTGGCCAATACGCCCGAGCACAACGTCAGCCTGTTCTCGACCTATCGTGTGACGTCGAAACTGACGGCCGGCGGTGGGGTCTACTATGTGGGCGAGAGCTTCGGCGGCAACCAGGGCGGCGCCGGCGGCGGGGCCAACCGCATCTATGCCCCCGACTACACCCGCGTGGACCTGTTCGCCTCCTATGACCTGACCGACAGGGCGACCCTGCAACTCAACGTCCAGAACGCGACGGACGAGGAATACATCCTGCGCACCAACGGCGTTCACCACGCCGACCCCGCCCCTGCCCGCTCGGCCACCCTGGCGTTGAACATGCGGTTCTAGGGGGGCCGGGCTTCGGACGCCGGGAACACTCCTTCCCCCCTTGCGGGGGAAGGTGGCAGGCGGAGCCTGACGGATGGGGGGTGCCCCGATGCGAAAGATCGCGTCCGTCGGCCCCCCGTTTTCGATAGCGCCTTTCACCCCCCATCCGTCCGCTTCGCGGCCACCTTCCCCCGCAAGAGGGGGAAGGATTTGGCTCGTCCAGCGCCTCGAACTTGCGAACTTCGAGCCACCAATCCCTTGCCCCACAACGGATTGCGGATTTCTCGACCGCTCTAACCAGCCCAGGGTCCAAAGCCCCTTATGATGCTCTTCGTCCCATCGCGGGGAAGGGCGCAAGGCCTTGCGATCTTGTTGCGGCGGGGGTGTGTGGAGC
>NZ_JAEMRD010000062.1 GCF_016463485.1 Brevundimonas sp. | reverse complement strand
GCCATGACCGGCACGCCGTTAACCGTACTGCCAGTGAACTGGCCGGCGTTAGCGGCGCCAGCGAAAGCCATCGCGGCGAGCGCGGTAGCGGCGAGAAGAGTGGTCTTCGTAGTCATTATGGGGTCCCCCAAAGAAACCGGTGATGTGGACGTAGCCAACGAGTGAACGCCTTTCGGCCACAGTTCATGCCTCGTCTCCGAGACAGGGCTGCGCCCACGGCAATCTCCTCTTAGCCGACCCCCGTTTTGCCCGTCAAGCGATAAACCGCGATATCCCGCGACAGTAAGGTGACAAAAAGCTCAACGGTAACGGGGATTTAAGTTCGCCAACCGGGCGAACGTCAGGAACCTGACAGAAGCATCGGTCAGGGCTGTTGCCGAAGCACATCACCTTGTAATAGCAGCGCTTCGCCTCATCGACGCCGCGGTTGGGGCAAATCTGGTCGTGTTCGTCGAACGGCGTGGAGGCTCTGGTCGTATTGTGGAGGATCGCGTGTCTCTCAATCCCGGCGACGGCCGTCTGGGCTTTCTGATCGCCGGCGCCCAGAAATGCGGCACCACGACGCTGGACGCCTATCTGCGGTCGCATCCGGGGCTGGAGATGGCCGGGATGAAGGAGGTCCATTTTTTCGACGAGGAGGTCGCGGTCGACTGGCGCGATCCGGACTACGGGCCCCTGCACTCACACTATAGCGGCGGTCTGGAGCGACTGAGGGGCGAGGCGACGCCGATCACATTATATTGGACGCCGGCGCACTGGCGCATCCTGAGGTACAATTCGGACATGCGGTTCATCTTCATGCTGCGCGACCCGGTCGAGCGGGCCTGGTCGCACTGGCGGATGAACATCCGGCGCGGGCTGGACCACCTGCCCTTTGCCGAGGCGATCCGGGCGGGGCGGCTGCGGGTTCTGGAGGACCCGTTGCAGTCGGGCCTCGCGCGTCACTCCAGCTATATCGAGCGTGGGCTATATGGGCGTCAGGTGGCCTGGCTGACGACCCTGTTCCCCCTTGAGAACATGCTGGTCCTGCGCCAGGACGACCTGGCGACGCGGCCGGATCAGGTTCTGGAGCGTGTGTCGGGTTTCCTCGCGGTCGCGCCATTCGCGCCTGTCGAGCCGTTAAGGCTGAACGTCGCGGACGACGACGGGCTGGGAACGATGTCCGAAGAGGACCGCGACTATCTGCGGACGATCTTCCAGCCCGATCTGGCGCGACTGAAGACGTTGACAGGGGTGGCGTTCGACGCCTTTGAAGAAGGATGACTTTCATGATCCAAAACCTCGCCCGCATCATCGTCGCTGCGGGGCTGTTCACCGCCGTCATCGTCCCGTCCGCGCGGGCGCAGGAATCCGCAGCGCCCGGCCCGGAAACGGCGCCAGCCCCGCAGGCCGTGACCGTGCCGGTTCGAATGCTTGGCGATCCGGCCGCACCCGTTCAGATCGACGAATATGCGTCCTTCGTCTGCGAGCCCTGCGCCCAGTGGCACACCACCGTCCTGCCGGGGCTGATCAGAGACTATGTGGACGCCGGCCATGTGAAGATCGTCTTCCATGACGTGATAACCCATCCTGCCGAGCACTCCGCACGCGCTGCCGCCATCGGCCTGTGCGCAGCTCCGGATAGATTCTTCGCCGTCGCTGACAGCTTCATGAATGGCCAGGGTGCAGTCATGAACGCACCGGCCGCGCCCTGGTATGCCGCGGCGATCGCCGCCTCGGGTCGAACCGAGGAAGAGATGGAAGAGTGTTCCGTTTCGGAGACCACCTACAATCAGTTGGCGCTGCAGCAGGAACGAGCGGGCGCGTTGGGTCTGGAGAACTTCCCGGTCATTCGGGTGAATGGACAGTTCGTGGCGGACCCTACCGATGGGGCTGTCCGCTTCGCCATTCTGAGCGCGCCGCCGGCGCCTGAACTCGCCCTGCCGCCCATCGGCGACACGGCAGCCGAGCCGGCGCCGCAACCCGCTAGCGCCGACTGAGACCCACCCGTCGAGCGAAGGCGACCATCCTGCGCCGCGCGGCCGGAGCCCAGGCCGACCAGGCGAGGGCGAACGGGCGGCGGGCGAGGTCGCGTCTGAGATCCTGCAGCCGCGCCGTCTCCGCATCTAGCCGCGACCGGGTCTCGGCGAGCTCGGCCTCGGCCTGACCGATCCGGGCGGCGGCGAGGGCCAACTCCCGGGCCGTCCGGACCTCGGCGTCCGCCGCCGTCGCCGCCTGACGGGCCGCGTCCGCCTGCGCTTCGTCGAGACGCCGGACCAGCACGTCACGAGCCCGTCGAACGCTGTCGGCGGCCGAGCGGGCGTCCGCCTCGGCGACGGCGGACGCCGCCAGGGCCGCCTGCGTCTCCTCGATACGAGCCTCAGCCCCCCGGCGCAGGCCGGTCTCGTGATCGAGCGCCTGGCGTAGACGCGCCTCGGCTGCGGCGCTCGCCCCGGCGGCCTGCAGCCGGTCGGCGTCAGCCTGCGACAGGCGGGCGACGAGGGCCTGGCTGCGCTCGGAGGCCAGCACCAGGTTGCGGCCCAGGCGGCGCGCCACCTGCTCCACCCGATCCATGTCCAGACGCGCCAGGTCGCGAGCCTGTTCAACTGTCTCGATATCAGCGAGGAGGGATCCCACGGATCGACCGAACAGCGATGAGGCCTGGTCGAATCGCTGTCGCAGGTCATCCAGGATCAGGAAGGCGTTCGCATCGTCATCCCGATCCGTCAGGACGGTAAGGGCCTCGTAGGCGGCGCGCACCCAGACGTGAGTGTCAGGACCTGCAGTCAGATCGCGGGCCGAGGCCTCCACCGTCTTCAGGTCGCCGCTGAGGAAGGCGTCGACCTCTGCAGACGCCGCCGACCCACGGTCGGGCAGTCGAAGGCCCAGAGTGGATTCGATGCGGTCGACTTCGGCGCGCCAGTCGGCCATGAACCGGTCCCAGCGAAGGATCCGTCGCGGCCGTCCGCGCGTGACCTGTTCCGCGTCGAGCACGTGGCGCAGCCACAGCAGGAGCCCCTCCGCCACGGCGATGCCGTTGCGGCGATGCAGCGAGCGCGCGACCTCGAGCGGGGAACGGATGGGCAGGACGAACCGCGGGTCGTAGCCGGCGGCGCGGACGATCGGATCCCACTGCGGCCAGAGCCGGCACATGCGGGGTTCCTTCACCACGATCATCGACGCGTCGCCGAACTCGGCCTGAAGCACCCGGCTCATGTCGGTGGTCAGGTCATCTGCGGCGTCCGGCGCGATCGCGTCGGCGTCGAACCGGCGCCAGTCGCGCCAGTAGGAGCCGCCCGCCCGCAACAGCCGGTCGTCCACCTCGATGATCCGCCGGCTCTCCCAGAAGCCGCGTGGATTGTCCCAGTCCGATGGCAGGAGGGTGGACGGAGGCGCCACGCCAAGGTGCGCCAGGGCGCCTGCGACGGAAGAGGTGCCGCTGCGATGCATGCCCAGAACGACGATGGCGTGTCTCAAGCGCGACCCCCGGCGCCGACCCCTTTGCGGGCGGGCTCTTAGCGCACAATTCGGCGCCTTGGTCGAGGGGCCGACAGACGCATGCGCTATTCACACCGACACAAGCCCAAGCTATTGCTCATTAAGAAGAACCTCCAAGGAACCTCGTTATGTTGAACGACCCGTCGCAAAACGGAGATCCCGATGCGCGCCTGGACCTGGAGTTCTACCGCTCCAACAATCCGGACCTGGCGGACATGTCGGATGAGGCGCTGCGGAACCACTATCGCGACTACGGCTTCGCCGAGGGGCGCCGACCCCGCGCGGACGCGGACCGGCCCGATCCGGGCGCGTTTGGAGCGGATTTGCCGGCCGATTTCGATCCCGCGGAGTATGCTCGGCTGAATCCCGACGTCGCCGCCAATTCGTCTTCGCACTGGGACCTGTACCGGCACTATCTGGTGCGCGGGCGGATCGAGGAGCGGCCGTACACGGAGCTCGATCCCCGGTTCTACTGGTCCATGTATCTCGCGGACACGGCCTACAATCTGACGCGGGTCATGGGGCATTTCGCCATCCACGGTCAGAAGCCCGGCCATTACCGCTCACTCGATGCAATGCTCGAGGCACACAACATGCCGAACGGGCAGTGGTTGAAGGTCTTTTCGGAACGGGCTTTCCTGCTGCTCAACGCCGACTGGGCCCCGTCTCACCTGACCCGCGCCCAGGCCATTGCTCTCTTCCTCGAGCAGGGGATCGCGCGCGGCGCCCAGATCAGTTTCAACGATGCGTTCGACGTCGAATTCTACCGGGAGCTTCACCCGCATCTGCATGGCCTGGGCGACGAGGCCGCCTACCGCTACTGGCTGTCCACCCGACTGGAACATCACGAGGCGGCGACGGGCGCGAGCTGGATGCACAGCATGGGTCTGCACCTGCCCGAGTTTCCCCGCGCCTTCGCATGGCGCGAGTACGCCATCAGACATCTCGCTGGTGAAGCGCGGCCGACGCGCTGGCAGGCCCTTCAGCATTTGATCGGCAACCTCGACCTGCCCGCGAGCGCCTGGCCGCTGATAGAGGACGGGGCGAGCGAGTTTCTGGAGGCCATGGGAACGTGCCGCAAGCGCCAGAACCGCGTCGATCTGTCGATCGAATGTTACGAGCGCGCGCAACGCTTCCCGCACTCCTCTTCGCTGTCGCACCGGCTGGCGGACGCCTTCCATGGGCAGGGCCAATGGTCGGCCGCACTCCGTCTCTTCGATCAGTGTGAGGCCCAGGGGACGCGTTCGCTGTGGAGCGTGGTGCTGCACGCCGATGCCGCGATCAAGCTCGGTCTGTATGACCGCGCGCATGAAATCCTCCTCAACGGCAAGCCCATGTTCGGGGGCGCCCAGCCCTGGCTGACCACCGTTTTCCAACTCGTCGAGAGCTTCTTCGAAGCCAGGACCAATTCGGCGCGGGCCCTCTATTCACTCGACGATCCCGAACAGCGCCGGACGGCTGATCGCCTGATGACGGAGGCCGTGGACTGGATCGGAGCCGCCTGGCTGGACCTTCTGGATCAGCCCGTGCCCGTTGGCCCTTCCTCGGAAGGGCCCGTCGTCATCCTTGCCACGAAGGCCCTGAAACAGTGCACCCACTACCGGATCGAGCAGAAGGAGATTCTGCTCGACGCCTTGGGGCGGCCCTGCAAGGTTTTCGAGTTCACGGAAGTCGACGCCTTCCTCGCCGCCCTTCCGGGCGCCTCGGCGGCGATCTTCTACCGCCTTCCGGCGCTGCCCTCGGTCATCCGTGCGATCCTGGCCGCCCGCAGTCAGGACATTCCGACCTATTACGAGATCGATGATCTGGTCTTCGATGCCGAGAACTATCCTGACCCCTTCGAGTCGTTTCAGGGTCAGATCGATCTGGCCGTCTATCAGGGCCTGCTCTACGGAACCCCGCTTTATCGGGCGGCTATGGCGCTGTGCGATTTCGGCATCGCTTCCACGCCGACGTTGGTCCGGGCCATGGAACGGGTCGTTCGCAAGGGCGAAGTGGCCCTGCTTCGAAACGGACTGGATTCCCGTAACCTCGGCCTGGAAAGTCTTCCCTCCCGTCCGGCCCGCTCAGCGGACTCGGTGCGGATTCTCTACGGGTCGGCGACGCTTGCCCACAATCAGGACTTCCATGACCTGGCGGGGCCAGGGCTCTGTGCGGTTCTCGCCGAGAATCCCGGGGTGGAGTTGATGATCATCGGTCACCTGGCGATGGACCGGATGTTTGACCCTTATCTCGACCGCATCGTGCAGGTGCCGCTGATCGCCGACCCTGTCGCCTACTGGTCTCTGCTTGCTACCGCCGACATCAACCTGGCAGTCGTCGCGCCGGGCCTGATGGCGGATGGAAAGAGCGAGATCAAATGGCTGGAGGCAGCGGTTCTGGGCGTTCCGTCCATCGTCAGCGCAACGGCCACCTATCGGGATGTCATCCAGCCTGGCCGTACGGGACTTCTGGCAGCGAACAGCGACGAATGGACCGATGCCCTGCGCGGGCTTGTCGGATCCCCCGCCCTGCGCATGTCCATGGGCCAGGCCGCGCGTGCCCAAGCGCTGGAAAACTATAGCGTCGAGGCGGGGGTTCGCGCCCTGAAACGCGCTCTGGCCATGCCCGCGCCGGTGAAACGAAAACGAAAACCCCGTATCCTGCTGGTGAACGTCTACTTCCCCCCGCAAGCGGTCGGCGGAGCCACACGCGTCATCGCGGGCAACCTCGACGACTGGTTGGATGCTCCGGCGTCGACGGGCTTCGACTATGCCGTCGCGACGACGGATTTCGACGCCGTTCCCGCCTATCGACGCCGCGTGGATTCCTACCGCGGGGTTCCGGTCTTTAGGATCGCCCCACCTCTGGAGAGCGATCTCGACTGGAAGCCGACCGATCCGGAAATGGGTGAATGGTTCGCCGAGGTCCTGGCGCAGTTCGAACCCGACCTCGTCCACTTCCACTGCATACAACGCCTGACGGCAACCCCTTTGGAAGTCTGCCAGGACGCGGAAATACCCTACATCGTCAGCGTCCACGATGGTTGGTGGCTGTCCGACTACCAGTTCCTGTTCGACGAAAATGCATCTCAACGCTTCCCCGGCGACGAGCTGGTTCGGGGCGGTCGTCCCGGCATCACCATGCAGGAAACGCTCAGCCGCCTCTCGCGCCTGCGCCGCGGCTTGGACGGGGCACAGGCGATCCTCGCCCCGTCCGAGACGTTCGCGGCCCTGTATCGACAGGCTGGTTTCAACACGACGGCCGCCGTGTCCAACGGTGTCCCGGTGTTGAAGCTGGAGCCCAGGACGCCATCGCAAACGCCCAGAGTTCGTCTGGCGCACATCGGCGACGTATCTCCGCACAAGGGCTTCGACCTGGTGGAAGCCGCCCTACGTCTGAACGATTTCCCGAATCTCGAGCTCATGGCCCTGTCCCACGCGAAGCCGGCGGGTTCGCTGAGCCAGCAGACATGGGGTTCGACCCGCGTGCGCATCGGCGGCCGCGTTCCGCAGGACCAGGTCCACCACATCTATGGCGACATCGACGTCCTGCTCGCGCCCTCGGCCTGCACGGAAAGCTATGGGCTCGTCACGCGTGAGGCCAATGCGTTCGGCGTGTGGGTGGTCGCCAGCGACCGCGGCGGCATAGGCGAGGATGTTCGCCGCGGCGTGGACGGCTTCGTCGTCGATGTCTCGGACGCCCGCAGTCTGACGTCCGTCCTGGCCCACATCAACGCCGATCCCGATCGGTTCCGTGAGCCGGCGCCGGTCAATCCCAACCCGCGCCCCGCACAGGCCCAGGCCGCCGATCTCCAGAAGATCTATCGGCGCGTGGTGCGCGCGTCGCCCGTCGGGGTCAGGACTTTGAAAGTCGGACGCCCGTCGACACAACGACACTGGTGAAGGCGCCCCACTTCTCTTCAGGGACGAGAATGTGATTCCAGCCGCGTGGGTCCGGGGCCAACGCGGCCTGGGTGATCACCTCGTCGCCGCCCAGAAGCACGCTTCGGTATCCGGCATTCGCCCGGATCGCATCAAGGGCGAGATGATCCTGGCCCAGGACGCCCATGATCACGAGCGGTCGATATTTTCCGATTGTCTCACGCCCACCCGTGAGGACCGCCAGCTCATGTCCCTCCACGTCGATCTTCAGAATCGAGAGCCCGGCCAGTGCATCTCCAAGTCCGTCGAGCGATGTCGCCTCCACCTTGAGATCAGCATCATGGGTATCGCTGAAGCTACGCTCCAGAGAGCTGCGACTTTCCAGAAGCCCGTGCAGCGGGGGGGGCACGAACAGCCGGGCAGCGCCCTCGGCCGCTGACACCGCTTCGGGACGAAGGCTTATCCGGTCGTCGAGCAGGTTGAGTGCGATGTTCTCGCGCAGGACCGCTGCGGCCGGCGGGAAGGGTTCGAAAGCGATCGACCGGCCTTCGGGCGCAACGGCGGCGTGAAGCAGGGAGTAGAAGCCAGTGTTCGCGCCGACATCGACGAACAGGCCGGGCCACTTCTGGGCGCAACGGACAAAAAGCGCGGGCAGCGGCCGCTCGAACGTCCACCATCCATTTTCACGCACGATACGCGCGATGAGGTCGCTGTTCTCGACGGAAGACATGACGAAACCGTCCAGACCGATGTCGGACATTCCCGCGAGCACGAACCGGGATACGGTCATCAAAATATCTCCTGGCGACTGGAGGATTTGGGTGGAATTCGCCCCGATAAAGGCGTCACGGAGGTTGTCCTTTGGACAGGTCGCCGCCCCGTGATGGGCAGGCCCCATGGGTGGGGTGGAAAGACCCCAAACGGCGCCCAGCCCTGGTCGTGTACCTTTACATCTTCAAAGCCCGCTTCGTGCATCAGGGCGACGAGGTCGGACAGGGAGAACATTCGCATCTCCAGCGTTGAACCCGGTCCTCCATGGAACACGGGCTCGGCGTCCAAACGGAAGACGCCTGATGGGTCACGGTGGACGACCACGAACTCCCCATCGAACTCCATGGTCTGCAGCCAGGCGCCAATCGGGTAGTGTTCCGTGGTCGTCGGTCGATCATCATACGGGGCGGTCATGACGAACAGTCCGCCCGGGCGGAGCACGTTGAAAGCGCCCGCGAAGGCATCCGAAACAGGCGCGAAGACGTGTTCGAAAACATCCGATGCGATCAGAAAATCGAGCTTGGCGAACCACTCCTCGTCGGGCTGGCAAATATCCAGTCGCGGCGTCATGTGAAAATAGGTGTTGGAATAATCGAAACGCCCGGTCAGGCGACCGGCGTAGCCGGCCCAGTCGCTCAGACCCCCGCCCCTGATCGCGGTTCGGGGCAGATCTTCGAGCACCATCGACTTGCCCAACAGCTCCAGCGTCAGGACGTGGATCAGACTGCGCATCCGTACGGAGGATCCGCAACCATGGCACGACGGCGCTTCCCGCCAGTCGCCTTCCGGCTCGAACCGGGAGGACGCGCCGCAGATGTTGCACCGAAACTGCGCCCCCTTCATGAATTCCTTCCGATATCGGCCCCTGCAGAGGCATGGCTCGGTTCGGCGCTCGTTGCAATGTGTGTCGATCATTCGGCAGCTGCCGCCAGTTTGGGTTTCCACCGGCGCCGCTTGTCGTTATTCGCGATCAGGCCATCGCCATCGGATCGCTCATGAAGAAGCTGTTGTCACGCCTGCGCCTGACGCCTGCCCGCGCCTCCCCGACCCCTGCGGACAATCGGTTCCGGGATGAAGGCGATGCAGCGCGCGACGCCGGCGACTGGAGTGCGGCCGCAGCCGCCTATGAGCGACACCTTCAGGCCAATCCGACCGACTTCGCCATCTTGGTCCAGCACGGAAACATGTCCAAGGAGCTGGGGCGTCTGGATCAGGCCGAGACATCCTACGCCGCGGCCGCCGCGGTTGATCCGGACGACACGGACCTTCTTCTTCAACGCGGCCACCTGGCGAAACGCCGGGGAGACCTGAGTGGGGCTGCCGAGTTCTATCGCGCCAGTTTTCGGCTCGACGGCAACGCGATCGCGGCCCGGGAACTGGTCGATCCGTCCATGCTGGCCGCGTTGGCGGGGGCCGCGTCCTCGAACGAGGGGCCCGGAGCCCGCCTGGTGGGTTCGGTCGATGGCGTGATGGCCGGGGTTCTGATCGGCTGGGCGGTCGATCCCGACGCGCCGGATCAGGCAGCGGACGTGGAGGTCCTGATCAACGGCGTCTCCGTCGCCCGGGAACAGACGACCATCATTCGGGAGGACGTCAACAACTCCGGCATCGCCTCCGGCCCCACGGGGTTCCGCATCCGTCTGGCCGAGTTCATCGCTCTGCAGGAGGCCTACGAGGTCGTCGTTCGGGTCGCCCGGACGGGCGAGCAGCTGGTCGGCTCACCCATCGTCGTGGCGCCGTCCAGGGATGCGATGGACTGGATATCCCGCCATGCCGGAACGAGCCGGGAAGATCTGGACCGGATTCGGACCCGCATGGACGTGGAGACGGCCGGGCAGACCCTTTCGATCGTGATGCCGGTCTACAACACGCCCGACGCGTGGCTTCGTGAGGCGCTGGACAGCGTCCTTGCGCAATGGTGCGTGCGCTGGGAGCTGCTGTGCGTCAACGACGCCTCGCCGGAGCCGCACGTACGAGAAACCCTGGCCGAATACGCCGCCAAGGACCGCCGGATCCGCATCGTCAACGCGCGCCGTAACGGCGGCATCTCGAAGACCACCAACCTCGGAATCCGCAAGGCCAGGGGCGACTACATCGCCTTCATGGACCACGACGATCTCTTGGAGCCCGAGGCGGTTTTCCGCATGCTGGACGCCGCCCGCACCGGCGCGGAATTGATTTACAGTGACGAGATCATCACCGGCGAGAACATCGACCAGATTGAGCATTTCGTCGCGCGCCCGGCATTTTCCCACGACTACTATCTTTCGCATCCGTATTTCGTTCACATGGTGGCGGTTCGGCGCGACGTGGCCCTTGCCTGCCAAGGTTATGACGAAACGATGTCCATCTCGGCCGATGTGGACTTCATCCTCCGGGTCATCGAGCGGTCTGAGCGCGTAGCACATGTGCCAGCCATGCTCTATCGGTGGCGCACCCATGTCACGAGCGCGGGGCACAACAGCATGGAACGGGTGACGGAGGCGACGACCTCCGCGCACAACCGGCACCTCGTTCGAATGGGCAGCGCCGGGGAGTCCAGACCCGGGCTGGGGTTCAATATCTACAGGACAGAGTATCCGGACGACCCTGCGAAGACATTGATCGTCATCCCCACCAAGGATGGCCTGAATGTCCTGAAACCCTGCATTGAGGCGTTGCTGAAGACGACGTCGCGAGCGGATTGCGACATCCTGATCGTCGACCATCAATCACGACAGGCGAAGACGAAGAAATACTTCGCGCGCATCGCCGATGTGGTGAAAACCCTGCCCTATGAGGGCGCTTTCAATTTCTCGGCGATCAATAACTACGCCGTTCAGAACGGCGGCACGGACTATAAATACATCGTTTTCATGAACAACGATGTGGAGGCCATCCGGCCGGGCTGGCTGGAGCGGATGCGCAGTCTGGCGGCGAGGCCCGAGGTGGGCGCGGTCGGGGCGACCCTGCTCTATGACAATCGACTGGTGCAGCACTCGGGCGTCGTGCTGGGAATCGGGGGGGCTGCGGACCACGCGCACAAGTTCGCAGCGCTGGAAGCGGGTCAGGAACGTCGCGTCGGATACAATTGCAGCCTGGTCAGCACGCGGGAATATTCCGCAGTCACAGCCGCCTGTATGATGGTGCGGCGAGACGTCTTCCTCGGCGTCGGCGGCTATGACGAAGATTTAGCCATCGGCTATAATGACACCGATCTCTGCCTTCGCATCGGGTCTCTGGGCTATCGCGTACTGAATGACGCGGAAGAGCCTCTGTACCACCACGAGTCCATGACCCGCTCGCTGACCGATCAGGTCGACCACCCGCGGGATGGCAAGCTCTTTGTGCGGCGCTGGGCGAGGCTGCTTGCGGAGGGAGACCCCTTCTACAGTCCCCTGCTGTCCTCCCACACCGATCACGCCATGGCGCACCTGGACAACGTCTTCGCTCCCGTCAGAGTGAGGGCCGTCAGGCCGGTTTTGCGACCGTTCCAAGCCGGGAGGCTGCGGAAGGTGCCGCCGCCCATCCAGTATCCGCACGCCGATCCAGCGCCATGAGCGGTCTGGTCCGTATCCGCAATCGCATCGTCGCGGGGTGGCGACGATGGACGCGGCGGCCGACCAGCCAGGCGCTGGCGAAAGCCCAGGTGCGGCTCGGCGATACGGCGCGAGACGCGGGCGACTGGGCCGGAGCCGCGTTGCATTACGGAACCGCGCTGTCGCTGACGCCCGACGATGTGAGTACGCTGCTTCAGCATGCCCACGCGCTCAAGGAGGCGGGCAGAACCGCCGAGGCCGTCGGAACCTATCGGGCCGCGATCCAGATACGGTCTGACATCGGCGAGACCTATCTGCACTTGGCCGAACTGCTGAAAGCGAGCGGGGATCGCGAGGCAGCGGTCGGAGTCTTCGTCGAAGCGCTCGAGGTGGACCCCGGCTTTGCGCCCGCGCGTGCGGCGCTCGTGGCCATGGGTGAACGACGACGGCTTCCCGCCGGCTCTTACGGCTCCCGAACGGTGCGGGGCGTTGACGAGGCTGTCGCGCGCACGGTGGAGAGCCTGGACCGGTCGATGCAGGACTGGGCGATGTCCTCGCGGTTTCCCGTCGGTGACTACGGTTCGTGGCGGCGCGCCTATCCGCCGCCCCTGCCGCCGCCGACGACGTCGGAACCCGTGCTCGTCGTCGTCGATGGCCGCGACGCGACACCCTCTGGTATCGCCGCCACGCTCCGATCGCTGGAGGACCAGAGGCACGTTGAGTGGACCGCGCTGGTCGTGGCCTCGGACGATCTTCTCGGCCACGCCGTCGCGGACGCAGGCCGTCTCGACGTCAGAGTCCGGATCACCGGTCCCGGACCGGAAGAAGCCGTCGAAGCATTGGCGAGCGCACCAGACCCCCTGATCGCATGGGTGACCGCCGGGGCGGTGCTGGACGGCGCGTGGTTGGCCTGGATGATCTACGCGTCGCGCCGGGCGAGAGCTTCAGTCGCGTATTCGGATCATGACTTGTCGTCAGGAGACTGGTTGCAGGGCTCCCGACGGTCGGAGCCTGCATTGCACGGTCAGCCCTGTCCCGACGACCTCGCCACCAGCCCGAGACCGCCGACCGCCGCCTTGATCGATCCCCGCCTGAGACCCGTCCTGCTCCAGGAACTGGGAAGAGCCGTCGACGGCGATTCGGTCAGACGTCTGCTCCTGGCGGGGTTCGACGCTGGCCCGGTCGTGCATGTGCCGCTCGTCCTGGCGAGTGAGCCCCGGGGGAAACTGAACGGTCAGTCAGCATCCGGCGTTGCAGCGAACGAGATCGATGGATCGCACACCGGCGCACGCATTCGCGTGATCGTCCCGACGCGGGATCATACGGACCTTCTGGAACGGTTCGTGTCGGGCCTTCTCGACAAGGCCGCCCGGCCGGGTCGGGTCCATGTGGTCGTAATTGACAACCGCAGCACGGAGTTCGGGAGCGAAGCCGCCTTCGCGCGGCTGGGGGGGCTGGGCGTCGAGATCAAAGTGATCGACGAGCCTTTCAACTGGTCGCGCATCAACAATCTCGCGGCGGTTGACGGCGCCGAAGACATCCTCCTGTTCGCCAACAACGACATGGAGATGTTGACCCATGGTTGGGACAGCCGGCTCGACGTCCTGATGGCCGACGCGCGTCGCGGCGTCGTCGGGGCGCGGCTGCTCTATCCGGACGGGACGCTTCAGCATGGGGGCGTCGCCATGGGTGTAAACGAGGGCCGCCCCCTGCACGAGGGGCGGATGTCTGCCGGGGCGGTCGCCGGGCCGCTGGATCGCTGGAAGCGGCTGCGATCGGCCGCAGCGGTGACCGGCGCCTTCCTTGCCATCCGGCGCCGCCTGTTCGACGAGGTGGGCGGCTTCGATGAGGAACTGGCGATCGGCTACAGTGATCTGGATCTTTGCTACCGCGTGCGCGCGGGCGGGCGCCGCGTCGTGATGGACGGCGAACTTGAGCTCATTCACCACGAGTCCAAGACCCGGGGCCTGAATGACGGCGGCGAACGGATCGCATGGGATGACCACGAGTTGCAGCGATTCCACGATCGATGGGGCGACTGGCTGTTCTTCGATCCCAGCATCAACCCGCAGTGGGTCTGCGAGAAGACTTGGGTGTTCGACGGCTATCGCGAGGCCGGAACTCGCCGGGTGCTCGACTGGATCGACCAGGCAGGCCGAGGCGATCCGTGGTCGATCGATCTCGGCGCACGCCCGCCGGACACACGCTGACGTGCGGGACGACGACTACTGCGCCCAGGCGTGCTCCTGGATCGGATCGACGCGGAAACCGTCGAAGAAGAGGTCATGCGTGAACTGAATATCCAGTCCGTGCTCCGCACCAGTGGAGGGCGCCTTGGCATCAGTGAACCAGCAAGAAAGATCGGTGGGATCGTTGGCGTAGATGTCCGTGATCGGATCGTCGTTCGACGGGCGAGTAGCCGCCAACCCTTCGTCGAACGCGACGACGATGAAATCGTCCTGACCTATCGCGCCAGTGATCGGCGTGACGACCAGGTGGTCGCCCGGGGCCCCGACGTCCATAGCCGCCTGCCCCGCTGCATCACTCTCAGCAGCACTCGCGGCGGTGTTGATCGTCAGGCGATAGGTGCCAACCGAACCGTTCTGGCCGGTCGTCACCACATAGTAGATGCCGCTTGTGGTCGGCGTGAATCTGATCTGAGCGTCAAGTCCCGGACCAGTATCGTTATCGGTCTGGATCAGGCGGCCGAGTGAATCGTAGACCGCCAGCGCTCCGTCTCCGAGGGTGCCGATATTGCCGCCCACGCCGACCAGATCCAGGGTTGCCTGACGTCCGGCGACCAGGGTCGTCTGGAACCAGTCCCGATCGCCCGGCTGATCGATGGCCGAGATGGCGTAGGGCGCGGACAGGTTATGATAGACGCCTTGCTCTCGACCGAAGGCGGCGTCGCCCGACCGATTCTCGTCGGCTCCATTGGAGAACCAGTGCGCCAGGGCGCCGGCGGCGTCGCGGCCGGCCAGATCGGGGTTGCTCAGAAGATACGCCACCGCGTCGAAGCCCGAGGTGATGCGGTTCTCGTTTACGCCTGTGGTCAGATAGTGGGTCAGGGCGGCCGAAGCGTTCGCCCCGAAGACCTGGGCCAGATCGATGTTGGAAGCAGCATAGGCCAGCGGGTCGAAGGTGGCCGTGAACCGTCCCTCGTTGGCGCCGAACTGGAGATAATGCGTCAGGGCGGCTTGCGCGTTGGTCCCGAACGCCTTTGCCAGATCCGGGTTAGACGCCGCGTAGATCAGCCCGTTGAACGTGTTCACCGGACGTCCTGTGGCGAAGCCGACCTCGACATAGTGACGCGCCGAAATCTCCGTATTCAGCCCGGCCAGGCGCGCGACGTCGGGGTTGCTGGCCGCATACAGATTGGCGTTGAAAGAGGTCGTGGAGCGCCCCTCCCCCAAGCCGAAGCGGATATAGTGCTCGGAACCGGCATGGGTATCGCCGCCGAAGGCGATGATCAGATCCGGATTACTGGCCAAATAGAGCGGCGTGTTAAAGACGGTCGGCGACCGCGCTTCTGCGATTCCGTTGCTGATATAGTGTTTATAGGCGCCGAGCGGATTGTTCGAGAAGGCGGCGCGCAGGTCCGGATAGGCCGCCATATAGCGGAAGGCGTCGAAACTCTGGTCGTAGGCCGCGGAGATGGCGACCGAGGCGCCGCCGCCAAAGCTCACCCGTTCGATGTTGGTGATCGTGTCGACATCGTTCTGGCCATCATGGATGCGCCAGCCCGTCTGGGTCCGTTCAAAATAGTAGGCTGCCGGGGGCCCGGCCAAACGCAAGGTGTCGACACCCGCGCCGCCGTCGATCGCGTCCGACCCGGAGCCGCCCTCCAGAATGTCGTCTCCGCCCAGACCGTTGAGGATGTCGTCGCCGGCCCCGCCGGACAGGGAATCGGCGAACTCTGTCCCGTTGAGAGTGTCCGCACCGGCGGTGCCGACCAAGGTCACGCCCGTGGGCGGCGCAACGCCCAAGGGCACCCGTTGGTCGGAGAACTGAACGAACTCCACATTGGAAAGCGTATCGACCGCCTGGCCAAGCGCGACTGTGGTGACGCCGTTGACGGTGGTGATGGTGTAAGCTGATCGGGCGCCCGAGTAGACGGCCGTGTCCGTACCCGCCCCGCCGTCGAGCCTGTCACTGCCGTCGCCGCCGGTCATACTGTCATCCCCGTCGCCGCCGTTCAGGGTCGAACCCAGAAGGGTCAACGGCGTCACCGAATGGTTCGGGACCGAGATGTTCAACGTATAGGTCTGGCCCGCCGCCGGCGCCTGACTGGTGAAGGTCGTGTCCACGTTCGCCGTCCATTGCGCGACCTGGACATAATAGGTCCCGGCCGTGGCGAAGGTGTAGGTCAGCCCGGAATCCGTCGAGTTGAACCCGTCGGTCGCGCCGTCGTCGTTCTGGGTCAGCTCCGTGCCCGCGCCGTTGAAGATTCTCAGCGTGCTGTCGAAGCTCGCGCCGTCGATGTCGAAGACGACACTGGTCCCGGCGGCCACCGTCACCGCATAGTATTCCACGCCGCCGTGGGTGGCCGCCACGACCGTCGCGTGCGGAATCGTGGCCGCATTGGCGATGTTGAGCGAGGGCAGCAGGTCGAACCCGCTGTCGACGGAGACGGCTGTCTCGATCGTGGAGTTCGCCATCCCCTGAGCCTTGACGATGTCGGGCGCCCCGCCGGTCAGGCCGGGCGCGCCGGCGAATAGCTGATCGTTGCCTCCGCCGCCGTTGAGAACATCGATCCCGCCTTCGCCGCGAATGATGTTGGCGTTGGCGTCGCCGGTGAGAGTGTCGTCGTATGTCGAGCCGCGAATGTTTTCGATGCCGGACAGGGTGTCAGAACCCGCTCCGCCGCTGGCTACACCGGTCGCCAGGTTCACGGTGACCGCCGCCGTCGCGCCTGCATAGCTGGCCGTATCCGTGCCGGCGCCGCCGTTCAGGGTGTCATTGCCAAGACCACCGATCAGGATGTCGTCGCCGTCCCCGCCCGAGATGTTGTCGTCGCCCGAACCGCCGTCGAGGGTGTCGTTGCCCGCCAGGCCGGACAAGGTGTCGTTGCCGCCCAGCCCGTTCAGGGTGTCGGCGAGCGCTGTGCCGGTCATGGCGTTGGCGGTGATGTCCCCGCTGACGTTCAGCCCGCCGGTGAAGGCCGCCATGATCGTCTGATCGGCGAAGCGCAGGGACTCGACGTTCGAGATGATGTCGGTGCCGTCCGGCCCGACGACGGTGGCGGTCTGGCCGTTCCAGGTGATGGTGTAGGCCGCGCGGTTGCCGCTGAACACGACGGTGTCGGATCCCAGACCGCCGTCGATGCGGTCATTGCCGCCGCCGCCCGTCAGGACGTTGTCACCCGCGCTGCCGAAGATCGCGTCGGCGCCCGAGCCGCCGATGGCGTTCTCGATCACCGCGCCGAGGGCGATGGAGACATTGCCGATCTGGGCGCCCACATTGGAGAAACTGCCCTGGCGCAGGTCGATGACCTGGGCGTTGTTGAAGCCCGAAAAGTCGAAGGTGTCGATCCCGCCGGCATCCCACACCGCGAAGATCAGGATCGAAGTGGCCGAGGTCGCGCTGAACCACGGCTGGCCCGCATTGGAGTTGAAGCCATAGGTCGTGGCGCCCGTGCGGGTCGTCATGTTCGCGCCGTACAGGCGCTGCGCCGCGGCGATGTCGTCCATGAGGGGGGCGGAGGAGTATCGGCCGGAGCCGAAGCTGGCGCCCGTGTTGGTCTCGCTGAAGTAGCTCATGACCGAATACTGTCGGCTGTCCTCGAAATAGCCGGCGTTGGCGGCATAGGTCAGGCTCTGACCGGGAGAGGCGTTATAGGCAGCCGGGTGGGACAGGCCGATGGCGTGGCCGATCTCGTGCAGCAGAACCTGCTGGCCGTAACCCAAGAGCACCGGCGTCGCGTTGTAGGTCAGGCTGGAGTTGATCCAGACGTCGCCGCTGTTGGCCGTGTTCGAGCGGTTGGCGGGCAGAAAGGCGAAGGCGGCCCCGCCTTCCGAACCCGCGCCATAGTTGCCGAACAGCATGGTGGCGGCGTCGGAGAAGCCGTCGCCGTCGTTCACGCGGGTGAAGGTGATGTTGGCCACGTCCGACCAGGCCGCCATGGCCAG
Organism: Brevundimonas sp.; assembly: GCF_016463485.1. Classification (GTDB taxonomy): domain Bacteria; phylum Pseudomonadota; class Alphaproteobacteria; order Caulobacterales; family Caulobacteraceae; genus Brevundimonas. The sequence continues at coordinate 194 of NZ_JAEMRD010000062.1, read as the reverse complement.
CAGGGTGGCGGCGATCTGGGTCTCGGTAAATCGGGTGAAGCCCGTGGTGTCGTCCGGCATCGTGCCCGGCGCCGTCGAGCGGAAGGCGAAGTTGACGTTGCCGGGCTGACCCAGGGTCGTGGTCCAGGCCACGTTCAAACGGGTGATCGTCGATCCGGCCACGGTCGGCGACAGCGACACCTTGCCATTGGGTC
>NZ_JAEMRD010000061.1:9729-18331 GCF_016463485.1 Brevundimonas sp. | reverse complement strand
ATCGCCATGTTCCGCATGGCGTCGGGATCGTTCAAGCGCGGCATGAAGCTGAAGGTGCAGAACACCGGCAAGTCGCTGAGCGTCAACGCCCCCATCATGTTCTTCGCCTCGGACCGCGAACTGGCCGAGGACGCCTATGCCGGCGACGTCATCGGCATCCCCAACCACGGCGTCCTGCGCGTCGGCGACAGCCTGTCCGAGAGCGGCCTGATCCGCTTCGCCGGCCTGCCCAACTTCGCCCCGGAAATCCTCCAGCGTGTCCGGGTCAAGGATCCGCTCAAGGCCAAGCATCTGAAGAAGGCGCTCGACGGCCTGGCCGAGGAAGGCGTCACCCAGCTGTTCCGCCCCGAGATCGGCGCGGACTTCATCGTCGGCGCCGTGGGCCAGCTGCAGTTCGAGGTCATGGCCGACCGGCTGGGCGAGGAGTACGGGCTGGAGGTCATCTTCGAACACAGCCCCTATGCGGAAGCGCGCTGGATCGACGGCACGACCGCCGACGTCGAGGACTTCATGTCCAAATACCGCCCCCAGATCGCCCGCGACCTGGACCAGGCCCCCGTGTTTCTGGCCAAGTCGAGCTGGGAGACTGGATACGTCATGGAACGGTTCCCCAAGGTGGCCTTCACCAAGACGAAGGAACGGGGCTAAAGGCAGCGACATCTTTGCTGCGGCGCAGCAAAAACTGGGGCAATGTCCAGGTATGACGGGAACGCACATGCATATCCTGACATTCTTCTGACCCATAACCCTGTTTCGCTGGTCCTCATGACCCTGCCCAACGACATGATCATGCCGTCTTCCCGCGTGTGGATCGCGGCCCTGGCTCTGACCACGAGCCTGGCTGGCGCATCCTCGGCCATTTCCCAGACGCCCCCCCAGACGGAGGCCCAGATCCGGGCGCGCGCGGCGACCTCGGCGCTGAACGGGGGGCCGGCGGAGAGTACCTTGAGGCCGCGCGTCAATGCCCAGCCGCCGCTGTCGGACCAGGAACTGCCCCGGCCGGTGCGGCCGGTCACGCCGCCGATGAGCCAGGCGACAGTGCGCACGCCGCCGGCCTCGACCGCGACCCCGCCACGCACGACGGCGACCCGGACCCCGGCCCGGCCCGCGCCGCCCCAGGCGCGGGCGCAGGCGCCGGCGGCGACCGCGCCCGCGACGCGCGGCTCCTCCGCCCCGCCTTCCGCCGGGACGACGGCCCAGACGCGGGCGAATGCGAGCACCCGGCCCGCGACCTCGACCCCGAACCGGCGCCCCGCCGATCCGGAACCCGAAATCCTGGCCGCCGAGAACGGCGTGACCCTGGCCCCCGGCGAGACCGCACCGCCGCCCATCTCCATGTCCCTGGGCTATTATGTGAAGGGCGACCTAGACTGCGGACAGGTGGTCGCCGGACAGGGACAGATCGCCTGGTTCACCCCGACGGCCTTCACCCTCGATTTCGGCGGCTGCGATCCGGGGGAGTTCCAGCTGACGGGGCCCAACATCTGGCGCGAGGAGCAGAAATGCCTGACCGAGCTGGGCAATGACGCCGGCTCCTATACGGTCACATACGAGATCGTGGGGACCGACACCCTCAAGCGGGACACCGTGCTGGACATCGACGGCAGCACCGAGTCCGACGTCTGGCATTTCTGCCGCCCCGAGACGGTGCCGTCGACGGCCCGGTTCACGCCCCGGACCTGATCCGAAAGCCACCTCGCGACGGCGTGTCTTCCTTCCGCCGCCACGACGTGATTGTCTGAGGACTTGCGGCGCATGAGGCGTCGTGGAGGCTGAATGCTCGCCATCCTGTTTGCCTTGACCACCCCGATTGCCGGCCAGGACGCACCCCGGCCGGCGCTGTTTTCCTATGAGGAGACGGTGCGCTGCGCCGGTCTGGCCCAGGCCGCGTCGGAACTCGAAGGCGGCGAGAGCGCGAACGGCCAGGCCCTGTTCGATGCGGCCCTGTACTGGTCGCTGGCCGCCACCCAGGCGGCATCGGCGGCCGGAAAGCCGGCTGCGGCGGCCGATACGGACCAGACCCGCGCCCGCATCCTGGCCGTCCAGCAGTTGAACGCCGCCAATGCCCAGGCGCGCGCCGAGCTGGAACGCTGCCGCGCGAGGACCCCCGATCTCGGCTGAGCCGACATCACCCGACGCCTCGCGACCCGCCGGACGGCGCGGCGCGACCCTGCCGTCTGCTCCCAACCTTTCTTCCGGCCCTGCGTTTGCGTGGAAGGGCTCGGGATCGCGATCGCGGTCCCGAACCGGGACGAGCTTGGCAAGACGCATGTTCGAATTCAGCCGCGATCTGAGAAAACTGTTCGCCCAGGCGCGCGAAAGCGAGGACCTGAGCTGGCTGGAGCTGATCGGCGTCGACCTGCTGGCCTCTGAAGCGCGCGGACAATGCACCGACGCGGGACGGGTGTCCTGCGCCAAGCCTCACCTGGCCTGGCTGCGCGGGGCGGCCCTGTGGCGCGAGCACGCAAGGCGCAGCGGCGCGGCCGACAGTGTCACGCGCGCCCTGGGTGCCGCAATCGACGCGGCTCGCTCAGCCAAGTCTATCGACGAGATCGCGCGCGCGGGGGTCGAGCGGGCCAATGTCCTGTTGCTGCGTTTCGACCTGTCGGGCGGCCGCGATGTGCTGGACCAGGCGGCGGAAGCCGTGCCGGGGGCCTCGGCGGTCAAGCCGGCGACCACGGCGCTGATTTCGGCCGTCCACGCCCGGATCCGGTCACGACTGGCCCGGTTCGACAGCGACGCGACCGCCTTGATGCAGGCCGCCGCCCTGCTGGACGCCGCCATCCACCAGATGGAGCGGACCCGCGCCGGCAACACCGACGACATCCGCATGGACCGCGCCGCCCTGGCGCTCGAGGCCGGGGTGACCCGACGCGATCCGCATCTGCTGGATCAGGCGGGGCGGGAGCTGTTGCGGCTGGTCGAGGGTGCCTCGCCCGATTACCGGCCCCTGACCCGGGCTCGCGCCCTGACCCTGTGTGGGGCGGGGCTGTCGGCCCTGGCGGCTCTGGCCGGGGACGAGGCCGCGCGCGAGCAGGGCCGGATCATGTTCGAGGCCGCAGCCGACCAGTTCACCCCCGATCACAGCCCGCTCGACTGGGCCACGGTCCAGATCGTGCGTGGGGGCCAGACCGGAGCTGTGTCGCTGGCCGCGCTGAGGCAGGCCGACGCCCTGACGGCCGGTCAGGGGCTGGTGCTCGGCGCCATGGCCCGCGACATGCTGATTGAGGGCGAGGTCGCCGCCGCCGCCTCCATCGGCGACCTGCCACGCCTGACCACGGCCGAGGGCGCGGTGCGGCGTCGCCTGTCGGATACGCCTGCGTCGGATCTCGACTGGGCGGTCGATCAGATCGCCATGGCCCGTATCGCCCAGGCCCGCGCCCTGCTGACCGGCGGCGACGCCAGCCTGACGGGCCTGGCACTGGTCGAGGCCGCCGAGGTGGCGCGTGAGCGCGGATTGCCCGCGCTGGCGGCGCGGGCCGATGCGATGATGAAGGCGCGGTCGGTCCGGGCCTGAGGCCCTACCCCCCCATCGCCACGAAGGCCCCATTCTTGAAGCCGGGCTTGCCGTACATCAGGGGTGAGCCGTCATCGACGACGACGCGGCCGCCGGCGGCCTCCAGCACCGTCTGGCCGGCCGCCGTGTCCCATTCCGAGGTCGGGCCGGTGCGGGGGTAGACGTCGAAGGAGCCCTCGGCGATCAGGCAGAATTTGATCGACGAATCCATGCCCTGCCAGGCCTTGCAGCCGTGTCGCGCCGACAGCCGCTCAGCCTCGTCGTCGGTCATCGTGTAGCTGAGCAGGGCGGCGGGCCGGTCGGGGCGGTCGCGGACCTTGATGGGGCGCCAAGGCTCGCCGAACCGGCGCTTCCTCGCGCCGTCGGGGCCGGTGGACCAGGTCGTCTCGGTCGCGGGTGCGGAAACGACGGCGGCCACGCCGACGCCATCCTGGATCAGGGCGATGTTGACGGTGAAGCTTTCCTTGCCCGCGATGAAGCCCTTGGTGCCGTCCAGAGGGTCGATCAGCCAGAAGCGACCTTCCGCCGCATCGGGCACGCCGTCGGCGGCGGCCTGTTCCTCGGCCACCGTCTGGACGCCGGGATAGAGGGCCGCGAGGCGCGAAAGGATCAGGGCCTCGGCCTGCTGGTCCGCCAGGGTGACGGGACTGTCGTCGGACTTGACCTGAACGGCCGCGCCACTGCGCCAGTAAGGCAGGATCAGACGGGCGGCGTCCTCGGCGATGGCGGCGATGGCGTCGTGGAGGGCACCGGTCGCGAGGTCGCGCGCGACGGGGTCTTTGGTCACAGTCTTGGGCATGAGGCGGTGGATAGACGATCCGTGCGGTTTCGCGAACCGCCAAATCAGCCCAGCGTGCAGACCGCGCCCCAACGATCCCCAAGAGACCCGATGACCGACATTTCCCCGACCGTCCCCGCCACCGCAGAGGCGGGCAGCGCCGAGCTGGCGACCTATCTGGCGGCCAAGCTGTGCCACGACTTCATCAGCCCGGCCGGGGCGATCATGTCGGGGCTGGACCTGCTGAACGACCCGACGGCGCAGGACATGCGCGACGACGCTCTGGGCCTGATCACCGACAGCGCGACAAAGCTGGTGGCGCTGGTGCAGTTCTGTCGCGTCGCCTTCGGGGCGGCGACGACCAGCGAGCGGTTTACCGGCGAGGAGTTGCAGGGGCTGGTCGACGGCATGATCAAGGGCGGGCGGGCGACCCTGGACTGGCGGATCACCGAGCCGACGTTCGACAAGCCGGCGGCGCGGGCCCTGGTCAACCTGGCCTATCTGACGGCGGCGGCGCTTCCGACCGGGGGACAGGCCGTGGTGGCGAGCCGGCGCGAGGGGGATCGGCTGATCCTGACCGGCCTGGCCGAGGGGGCCCGCGCGCGGCTGAAACCCGAGGCGGCGACGGGGCTGGCAGGTCAGCGGCTCAGCGAGGGTCTGACGGGCCAGTGGATCCAGCCCTACTGGCTGTGGTTGACCGTACAGGAGGCGGGGGGACGGCTGACCGTCGCCACCGAGGAGGGCCGCGTGGCCATCGAGGCGCGAATGCCGGGCTGAGGTTGGGAAATTTCGCTTTCCCAACCCCTCGTTAACCGCACGGACGCGATGATAGCGGCCACGCGCGCGCCGGATTCGCCGCGCCGGAGACCGCTTTGGACGCCAGGACCTGCCTCATCGTCGACGACAGCCGGATCATCCGGAAGGTCGCGCGCCGCATCGTGGAAGGCCTCGGCTTCGAGGTCGACGAGGCGGCGGACGGCGCAGAGGCCCTGGCCTATTGCGCCTCGGTCATGCCCGACGTCATCCTGCTGGACTGGAACATGCCGGTCATGGACGGCCTGACCTTCCTGCGGCGGCTGCGCTCGCAAGCGGGCGGCGACACGCCCAAGGTCCTGTTCTGCACGATCGAGACCCGGCCCGACCGGATCGCCGAGGGCCTGGCGGCCGGCGCCGATGACTATGTGATGAAGCCATTCGACGGCGAGATCCTGCATTCCAAGCTTGCGGAGGTGGGGGCCGTCTGAGCCGCCAGAACGCCGCATGACCGAAGAGGATTTCGACCGCCTTCAGCAGCTCATGGCCTCCCGGGCCGGCTTTCGGCTGACCCGCGACCGGATTCATCTGGCCACCCACCGGCTGGGGCCCGTCGCCCGGCGCGAGGGGTTCGACAGTGTGGACGCCATGCTGGCCTCGCTGTGGGCCCGGCCGGTCGCGTCCCTGGGCTGGGCGATCATCGAGACCCTGCTGAACCCCGAGACCTGGTTCCGGCGGGACCGGGCACCGTTCGATACCTTTGCGCGCGAGCTGTTGCCCGCCATCGGACGGGTGCGTGAGGGCGGGCTGGTGCGGGTCTGGTCGGCGGGTTGCGGGACGGGTCAGGAAGCCTGGTCCCTGGCCATGGCGGCCGGAGACGCCGGGGCCCACGTCGAGATCATGGCCACCGACCTGTCGCAGCGGGCCATCGAACGGGCCGAGGCCGGCGCCTATACCACCTTCGAGATCCAGCGCGGCCTGTCGGCCCACACCATGCTGCGCTGGTTCGAGCCCGCCGACGAGCAGTGGGCGGTCAAGCCCGAGCTGCGCGACCGCATCGCCTTTTCCCGCGCCAACCTGCTGGACGAACCGGCCGCAGGGCCGCGTTTCGACGTCATCTTCTGCCGCCATGTGCTCAGCGACATGGAGCCGGCCCGGCGCGGCGGGGTGATCGAGGCGCTGGAGCGCAAGCTGGTCGACGACGGCTGTCTGTTCCTGGGCGTCGACGAGCGTCTGGACGGCGAGACGGTGGCGTTCCGGCCGGTGTCGGGGCGCCGCGGCCTGTTCGTGAAGGCTCCTTCGGCGTTGAGCCGGGCGGCCTGATCTCTCGCACTTCGCGCTAGGCGGACGGCCTGGCCCACATTAGTACGACAATTCAGTAGCGACTGGATTGGCAGGCTCATCATGTTCACACGGCGTGGAGCCATGGCGGTCGGTGCGGCAGCGGGCCTGACGGGGATGGAGCCGGTTCCCTCGTCGGCGGCGACCTCGCCGAGCCCTCCGACCCTCTGGTATCGGCAACCTGCGTCGGCCTGGACCGAGGCCCTGCCCATCGGCAACGGCCGGCTGGCGGCCATGGTTTTCGGCGGGGTGGCACGCGAACGGCTGCAGCTCAACGAAGACACCCTGTGGGGCGGCGGTCCCTACGACCCGGCCAACCCGAAGGCGCGCGAGGGCATTCCGCGGGTCCGCGCCCTGATCGAGGAGGCGCGGTGGGTCGAGGCGAGGGACTTTTCCACCGCCTCGATCATGGCCACACCGATCCGCCAGATGTCGTACAACGCCCTGGGCGACCTCTATCTGGATTTCGAGGCGACCGACGGCGCATCAATCTATCGGCGGGAACTGGACCTCGACGCGGCCTTGTCGTCGGTGCGGTTCGAGGCCGGGGGCGTGGCCCACGTTCGCCAGGCCTTCGTCACGGCCATCGACCAGGTCATCGCGGTGCGGCTGACGGCGGGCACGGGCGGCGTTTCCTTTTCCGCAGGCTTCGAGAACCCGCCGGGCGCAACGGCGGTTTCGCGCACCGAGGGGGCGGACACCCTGGTGTTCGCCGGCCGCAACATCTCGCAGCACGGCGTGGAGGGTGCCCTGCGTTACGAGACACGCCTGAAGATCATACCGACCGGCGGACGGACGGCGGTGCAGGATGGGCGATTGACGGTCATCGGGGCCGACCGTGTGGTTCTGCTGATCGCCGCCGCGACCAGCTATCGCAGCTTCCGCGACGTCTCGGGCGACCCGGCGGCCCGGACGCGCAAGGCCGTCACCGATGCCGCCGCCAGGGGTTGGGACGCCCTCCTGGCCGACCATCAGCGCGAGCACAGGCGACTGTTCCGCAAGGTGGCCTTCGACATTGGAACAACGCCCGCCGCCGACCGTCCGACCGACGAACGCGTCGCCACGTCCCAGACCTCGGACGACCCGGCCCTGGCCTCGCTGTATTTCCAGTACGGACGCTACCTGCTGATCTCGAGCTCGCGCGTCGGCACCCAGCCTGCCAATCTGCAAGGCGTCTGGAACGAGAACAATTCTCCGCCGTGGGGCGGGAAGTACACCATCAACATCAACACCGAGATGAACTACTGGCCCGCCGAGCCGACGGGACTGAGCGAATGCGTCGAGCCGCTCGTGGCCATGGTGAAGGATCTGGCCATCACAGGTGCCCGAACCGCGCGGGTGATGTACGGCGCGCGGGGCTGGGTCTGTCACCACAACACCGACCTGTGGCGGGCCACGGCGCCGATCGACGGGTCGCAATACGGCGTCTGGCCGACGGGCGGGGCCTGGTTGTGCAAACACCTGTGGGACCGGTGGGACTATGGCCGCGACGACGCCTATCTGGCCGCCGTCTATCCGGTGCTGAGGGGGGCGTGCCTGTTCTTCCTCGACACGCTTCAGGTCGAAAAGGGCACCAACTTCCTGATCGTCTCGCCGTCGATCTCGCCCGAAAACATTCATCCCGGCGGGACGTCCCTGTGCGCCGGGCCGACCATGGATCAGCAGATCCTGCGTGATCTGTTCGGCAATACGATCAGGGCGGCCGAGAGGCTGGGGCTCGACCCCGCCCTGCGCGCCGAGATCGCAGAGGCGCGCGCGCGGCTGGCACCGAACGAGGTCGGACCGACCGGCCTGCTCAAGGAATGGCGCGAGGACTGGGACGCCACGGCTCCGGAGCAGACCCATCGTCACGTCAGCCATCTGTACGGCGTCTACCCGTCAGACCAGATCACGACGCGCGGCACGCCGGCACTGGCCTTGGCGGCCAAGGCCAGCCTGGCGGTGCGGGGCGACATCTCGACCGGCTGGGCCATCGCCTGGCGGCTGAACCTGTGGGCCCGCCTGGGTGACGGGGACCGGGCGCACCGCATCCTGACGCATCTGATGAGCCCCGACCGGACCTATCCGAACCTGTTCGACGCCCACCCCCCGTTCCAGATCGACGGCAATTTCGGCGGCGTCTCCGGCATGACCGAGATGCTGATGCAGGACCATTCCGGCGAGATTGCCCTGCTGCCCGCCCTGCCCGCCGCCTGGCCGTCCGGGTCGATCAC
>NZ_JAEMRD010000061.1:0-9719 GCF_016463485.1 Brevundimonas sp. | reverse complement strand
CTGCCGGGGTGGGTTCGGGCTGTCACTGCGCTGGGCGGAGGGCGCGCTGTTAGAGGCCGAACTGACCAGCGACCTGGGCGAACCGTGCGTGATCCGTCTCGGCGACCGGGCGCTGGCGCTCCACATGCCGGCAGGCGGACGAAAATCCCTGACGGCTGCCGATTTCGGCCAGGCCTGACCGTCAGGCGACAGGGACGCTGGAACGCAACACGGACAATCGCCGGCCGATGTCTGCGGCCAGATAGTAGCCGCCGAAGATGGCCAAATAGCCGACCAGCTTGGGTGCATCCATGACCTCCCAGCCGGGATTCAGGATGTTGTCGTCGAAGGCCAGGCGCACGACTATCGCCGAGTAGGCGAAGCCGGTCAGGAACAGGATGATCGCCATCTTCCCCGCGTGGCGCGGGTATAGGAAGGCCAGAATGGCCGCGCATAGCATCATAGGCACCAAGTTCAACACATAGAACCAGGCGTGGACGACGCTGTCAGGCATCAGAAAGAATAGACGTGGGGCGAACTCGGTGACGGCCAGCGCGGCCAGGATCGCCAAACCGAAAACCAGCAGGTCACGACCCAGATTCCAACGCGTCATCGTCATCCAGCACCCCGCAGCCCAGGCGAGGCGGCTGTGCTCGAGGGCCTCGAACTCACCGCTCATGGCCGCGGCCCAGAGGCGTTTGGTGGGAGGCACATCACGGACCACCAGGAGCATCAGGCCACGCGCGACAGCGTCAAACGGGGTCATGCAGCGGCTCCGGCGAGATCGGCGGACAGGGCGTCGGCGGCGGATGCCGGCTGTTCGGAGACGAAGCGGCGGCCCTCTGCGGTAAGGCGATAGGCGTGGCGCGGAGGTCGGCCCGGTCGCTCGGGCTCAAGCCATTCGCCTTCGATAAGGCCCCGCTCGTTCAGCCGCGCGAGGATCGGATACAGGCTGCCCGACTTCAGCGCCGTCGATTGGGAAATCTGCAGGCCGTAGCGCCAGGCGGAGCCCGCCTCGGCGAGCGCGGACAGAACGCTGAGCGTCTGGGGCGAGAGCTTGCGGGCAGATATGGTCATGCACAAACTCTACATATGTCGCATAGTCCGTCAAGGGTGATCCACGCCACGCATTCTGGTGATCGACGCGATCACCTCTCTCGCCTAGCATCGGCAGATCGGGGGAGATGTCACATGCGGCTTGGCCTGCTTATCGGTTCACTGGTCCTGGCGCTGATCCTGGGCGTCTTCAGCCTGCAGACGCCTCAGCCGCGACCGGCGACCGCATCGCCAACGACCTTTTCCGCCGCACGGGCCATGGTCGATGTGCGCGAGATGGCGCAAAGGCCGCATCCGGTGTCGTCGCCGGATCATGCGCGGGTGCAGGCCTATCTGGTGCGGAGGATGACGGCCCTGGGTCTGACGCCGGCGCTGCAGGTCGGGGAGATGTCGGCGCAGGGCCAGCGGCGGCTGACGCGCTGGGGCCTCGACCCCACCGCCTTGCCCGTCAACATCGTCGGCATCCTGCCCGGCCGCAATCCGAACGCCCCCGCCGTGCTGGTCATGGCCCACTACGACAGTGTCGCCGACTCGCCCGGGGCCGCCGACGATGCCACCGGGGTCGCCGCCATCCTGGAGGCCGTGCGGGCGATCAAGGCACGGGGACCGGCCGAGCGCGACCTGATCGTGCTGCTGACCGACGCCGAGGAACTGGGGCTGGACGGGGCGGTCAGCTTCTTCAAGGCCTCGTCCCTGCCGGCCCACGTCGGCGTGGTGGTCAATCTGGAGGCGCGCGGCGGCGGCGGGCGGGCGATGATGTTTGAGACCGGGCCCGGCAACCGCCAGACCATCGACCTGTTCGCCAGGACCTCTGCCCGCGCCGACGGGGGCGCGACGTCCAACTCCCTGGCCGTGCTGGTCTATGAGCTGATGCCCAACGGCACGGACTTTACCGTGTCGAGGGAGCGCGGCATCGCCGGGATCAACCTGGCCTTCATCGGCCGGCCGGCCCAGTACCATTCGCCGACCTCGACGCCCGATGCCCTGGACCAGGGCAGCGTCCAGCATATCGGGTCCCAGGCGCTGGAGGCCACCGACGCGTTTCTGCGCAGCTCCACCCTGCCCCGCGCGACCGAGCCCCGCGTCTATGCCGACATCCTCGGGCACACGATCGTCGCCCATGCGCCCGCGACCGGATGGGTGCTGCTGGCGCTGGCGGGCGCGCTCGGCCTGTTCGCCTTCTGGGGCGGGCGGCATGCGACGGGGGTGACGGCAGTGGAAGTCGGACGCGGGATGCTGGGCGGGGTCTGGGTAATCACGGCGGCGTTGGTCCTGACCCATGCGGTGCGTTTGCTGGCCGGGCCGATGTCGAGCCGGGCGGGGTCGGCCGACGCCTATTACGTTTTGCTGGCACGGTTGCCGTGGATCGAGGCCGGGGTCGGTCTGACCGTGCTGGCGGTGGGCCTGACCGTGCTCGCGGGGCGGGACCGGGTCGGGCGAAGGGTGGTCGCGGGTGCCGTCCTGCTGGCCGCCTTCGCCGCGACCCTGCTGGGCGGATTCAACCCCGTGGTGGTCGGGGCTGCGGTGGTCGCCATCGGGCTCAGCCTGTGGGGACCGGGTGCGACGCGGTCGCCGTGGGGCGGGTGGCTGGGGCTGATCGCACTGGTGCTGGTTTTGGGCCTGGCCGTCCAGGTCGTGGCACCGACCGCGGCGTTCCTGCTGATCTGGCCGGGCCTGCTGGCAGCCTTCGCCGCCGCCGTGTCCGCCGTGGTTGGTGCGCGGTTGAAAAGCATGGTCTCGCTGGTCGCCCCGGCGGTCATCACCGTGTTGGGCGGGGCCTGGATCGTCTATCTGGCCCACCCCGTCTTCCTCGGCATCGGCATGGACCTGCCCGGCGTGCTGGCACCCCTGACCCTGCTGATGCTGATATTCGCCCGACCTCTGGCCCCCCACGAGGGCGCGCGTCGACTGGCCGGCGCAGCGGCGGCCTGTGTGATCCTGGCCTGCGGGGTGTCGTTGACCGCGCGGTTCGCCGAACCGATGGAGCCGCCAGAAACATCGGCTCGGACAGGCTGACGTAACCCGCAGGCGGGTTTGGGCGAACTCCAGTCGACCCAACCGGAGCCCGTCATGTCGATCCGCAGCCTTGCCACCCATCCCGACGTCGCACGTCGGTTATCGATGTTCGCCGCGATCGCCGGCGTCGGAGCCGCCCTGGTCGCCGGCCATGTGTCCGCACGCCCCGCCGTGGAGGCCACAGCCCGGCCCGGTCTCACCGTCGTCGAACTGTTCACCAGCCAGGGGTGTTCGTCCTGTCCGCCGGCCAACGCCAATCTGACCCGGCTGGCGGGGCGCCCCGATGTCCTGGCTCTCAGCTTCGGCGTCACCTACTGGGACCAATTGGGGTGGCCAGACACCTTCGCAGACCCGGCCTTCACCGCCCGTCAGCGGGCCTATCAGACGGGTCTGGACAACGACAACGTCTGGACCCCCCAGGTGGTCGTCGATGGCCGTGCCGACGTCGTCGGCCAGGACCTGCGCCAGATCGAGACCCTGATCGCTGCCCATCGGGCCTTCACGGGCCCTGCCCTGGCCTTTCGCAAGGTCCGAGATCGCGACGCCGTGGGCCTGTCCGGCGGAACGGTCACAGGACCGACGGACATCTGGCTGGTTCGCTATGACCCGCGCGTGGTCGAGGTCCCCGTCCGGCGCGGCGAGAACGGAGGCCGTACCCTGCCCCACGCCAATGTAGTGCGCGAGCTGGTCAGGCTGGGCCGCTGGGAAGGGCGCACGGTCGGCTTCGCGCTGCCCGCACCGACAAGGCCGGGCCTGTCGACCGCCGTTCTCGTCCAAGAGCCCGGTGGCGGCCGTATCGTCGCCGCCGCACGGGCTTAGGCCTCAACCCTGCATCGACCGGATGGCCTCGACGATGGCGGAGTTGTAGCTGCGATAGGCGTCGCGGACGAGGCCTTCCCAGACCGGAACGTTGATCATCACCGCGTCGCCGCGCGCCCGCGCGACCGCCTGATAGTTCTCGTCGACCGTATCGGAGAAGCTGGGCCCGCCGCGCACGGCCGCGCCGCCCTCGATCACCTCGGCGAAGGGGGTGGGCGAGAAGACGTCCTCGCGCGGGGCGAAACCGCCCGGCGTGCCCGGACCGCGCGGAGCGGGCTTGTGCGCCGTGACCTTGGACGCTGCCAGGACACCAAAGGCGATGTTGCCGCCCGCCGAGGCCGCCCCCCCGAACAGGCCGGGACGCCGCGCCTCCAGTCGCGCGAAATCCAGCACCAGTGACGGCGCGAAGGCCACCTTGTCGGCCATCTGGGGCTGGCGCGCGACGGGCCCCAGGGCGTTCATAGCGGCGATGGCTCCCATGGCGGCGAACCCGGTCTGGCCCGCGCCGCGCATATTCAGCAGCGGAGTGAGAGCCGGCGCAGCATCGGGGCCGAAGGTCGCCCAGCCCTTCCTCAGGCTCGAGCCGATGGTGATGCCGGGACCGATGCCGGCGATCTCCACATTGCCCGGCAGTTCGGCCATGCCCGATGCGCGGGTCATGGCGCGGGTCTCCTCGATCGAGACCAGGGCCAGGTTCGCGGCCGTCATCTGGCTGCGCAGGTCGGCGTAGGCCTCGTTGGTCAGCCGCCGCATCAGGGCCTGATCCGGCCCGACCATGACCACCGCCAGCCGGGTGCGCGCCGAAATGCTGGCCACCGAGGTCGCCTGCTGGGAGGTGACGAAGTTGACGTGATAGGTCGGGATGGCGAAGCCCGCGCCGCGCAGGACTCCGCGATGCTGTCCCATCATTCGGATAGCGAAAGCCTCGGCGTGGGCGGCGGGCGGCAAGGCGGCGGTCGCGCCGAGGGCGATCGCCCCCAGGCCGAGATGGCGACGGGTCAGGGTCATGATCAGCTCCGTGGACTTCGCCGCACACCGTTGCGCAAACACAACCGAGCCGGGACTTACAGAACCTGACGGCGAGGTCGAGACACGTCAGAATCGGTCGTACCGGCCCAAATGTTCCGCTTTTATTCCATGGAACGTCTTGGCAACTTCCGCGGGCCGTGTTCTACATCTGTTCACAGGGAGCGGGTCCGTGGCGGGTCTCTCCCAAGCATCGATGGGAATCATGGCAAGGGAGACGGGTAAAATGGCTTCGCAGGCGGCATTGAAATTGGTTGGCAAGGAAGACGGCGACAAGCAGCGGGCCCTGGAGGCCGCGATCGCACAGATCGATCGCGCCTTCGGCAAGGGTTCGGTCATGAAACTGGGCAAGGGCGGGGTGGTCGCGGTGATCCCCTCGGTCTCCACAGGATCGCTCGGGCTCGACATCGCGCTGGGCATCGGCGGCCTGCCGCGCGGACGGGTGATCGAGGTGTTCGGGCCGGAAAGCTCGGGCAAGACGACCCTGGCCCTGCACACCGTGGCCGAGATCCAGAAGGCCGGCGGCACCGCCGCCTTCGTCGACGCCGAACACGCGCTGGATCCGGGCTATGCCCAGAAGCTGGGCGTCAACCTGGACGACCTGCTGGTGTCACAGCCCGACACGGGCGAACAGGCACTGGAGATCGTGGACACCCTGGTCCGCTCGGGCGCCGTGGACATCGTGGTGGTCGACTCGGTCGCGGCCCTGACTCCCCGTGCCGAGATCGAGGGCGAGATGGGCGACAGCCTGCCGGGTCTTCAGGCGCGTCTGATGTCCCAGGCCCTGCGCAAGCTGACCGCGTCCATCTCCAAGTCCAACTGCATCGTGCTGTTCATCAACCAGATCCGGCACAAGATCGGCGTCATGTACGGCTCGCCCGAGACGACGACGGGCGGCAATGCGCTGAAATTCTACGCCTCGGTCCGGCTCGACATTCGCCGCACCGGCGCGATCAAGGACCGCGACGAGGTCGTGGGCAACACCACCCGGGTCAAGGTCGTCAAGAACAAGGTCGCCCCGCCGTTCCGCGAGGTCATCTTCGACATCATGTACGGCGAGGGCATCTCCAAGCTGGGAGAGATCATCGACCTGGGCGTCAAGGCCGGGATCATCGAGAAGTCGGGATCATGGTTCAGCTATGACTCGACCCGCATCGGCCAGGGCCGCGAGAACGTCCGCGCCTTCCTGAAGGCCAATCCCGACATGGCCGATGCCATCGAGGACAAGGTGCGCAAGTCCCAGAACAAGATCGCCGACGAACTGCTGGGCGTGCCTGAGCCGGACGAGGGCCAGGATCTGGAAGGCTGAGATCAACCCCCTTCGGGGTTGGAATGAACACTCCGCCCGGCTGGTCCCCGCGACCCGCCGCCGACCCCCGCGGGGCTCGGGCCGGACGGAGTCAGGGCCGCCCGGCGCAAGCCGGGCGGCCCATTCTTTTGAGCAGCCCTTTCAGGCCAATCGCTCAGTCCCCGCCGTGGCCATGCCCGGCAGCATCGGCATCCGCGACGGCCGGGACAGCCTCGCCCGCGGCATCAGCGAACCAGAAGGGCTGACGGGGACGGTTGCGACGACCGACCTCGTCCATGCGGCTGTCGTAGACCCGCCCATTGGCGACCGTATAGGCGATCGACGTCGTGTTGCGGATGTTCTCCAGCGGGTTGGCGTTCAGCACGACCATGTCGGCCAGCTTGCCGACCTCCAGCGAGCCGACGTCCTTGTCGAGACCCAGGGCCCGCGCCCCGCCGATCGTGCCGGCGCGGATCGCCTGCAGAGGGGTCATGCCGCCCTGCGACAGGTTCCACAGTTCCCAGTGGGACCCCAGGCCCTCGCGCTGACCGTGGGCACCGATCGCGACCATGACACCCAGATCCGCCAGCGCCTTGGCCTGGCTGGCGATCGCGATGTGGTTCCACTCGTTGTCGGGGGCCGTCACCGGACGCCGCGCGCGCGCATCGAGAATCCGGCGTGGCACATACTGGGTCAGGATCGGATCGTTCCAGACCTCGCTCTCCTGGTACCAGTAGTTCTCGCCGTAGGCACCGCCGTAGGCCACCACGAGCGTCGGGTTGTAGGCCACGTCGGTCTGGCTCCACAGCTGACGGACGTCGTCATACAGGTGGGCCAGCGGGATCGAGTGCTCGATCGTGGTGTGACCATCGACCACCATGGTCATGTTGTGCTGGTAGAGAGAGCCGCCTTCCGGCACGACGCTCATGTCCAGCTGGCGCGCCGCCTCGATGATCTGCTGGCGCTGGTCGCGGCGCGGCTGGTTGTAGCTCTTGACGCTCCAGGCCCCGACCGCCTTCATCCGCCGCAGGGTGGACAGGGCGTCGTCCAGGCTCTCGACCTGGGCCGTGAACGGGGTCGCGGCGCCGTACAGAATGGTCCCCGTCGAGAAGATGCGTGGGGCCACGATCCGGCCGGTGCGGCCCAGTTCGGAGTGGGCGAAGATCTCTGAGGTATCGTTCGACGGATCGTGAATCGTCGTCACCCCGAAGGCCAGTGACGCATAGTCCACGCGGCTCTGCTGGGGAATGATCTCGTCATTGCCCATCGACCCGTGCCAGTGGGCGTCGACCAGGCCAGGCATGATGGTCTTGCCCGCCATGTCCATGACCAGGGCGTCGGCGGGAACGGTGACGGAGGCGCGGGGACCGATCGCCTCGATGCGGTTCTCGTTGACGACGATGACGCCGTCTTCGATCACCTGCTCCCCGTTCATGGTGATGATCCGGGCGCCGGTCAGGGCAAGGCGGCCGGTCGGCTTGTCGGCGGTGGCGGTGAAGCCGATCTGGATGCCGGTCTCCGGCGGCTTGGGCAAGGTCTCGGGCGCGCCCTCCACGAATTTGAACGCATCGGCCACGCTGCGCGAGAAATACTCAGGCCCCAGGGCCCAGGTCAGGCGGGTCGAATCTCCCGACCATTGCAGCCAGTCGCCGGCGTCGCGGGTGAAGCGCGATTGCGGCAGGGCGTCGCCCTTGGCCCCGACCACGACCGGACGGCCGGTCGCCACGAAGGGGGCGACATAGGCGTTGAACCGCTCGGTCCATGCGACCCAGCGTTCGTCCGGCGACACCTCGAAATCCGAGGCCCATTCCGACGTCAGATGGGTGCGCGGCTCATTGCCGTTCAGGTCGACCGACTTGAGCGCGCTCGACGTCTCTACACGCCCGGCGAAGAAGATGCGGTCGTTGGACGCGCCGAACTGGGGTGCGCCGCCGTCGTCGGTGATGAAGGTCGGGGTGCCCCCCGCCGTCGGCACGCGATAGATCCCGGGATTGCGGCTCCACAGACCCGAACTCAGGAAACCGTCGGTGACGGCGCGATAGACGATGGTCTTGCCGTCCGGGGAGAAGGTCGGCTCGATGTAATGGCCGGGGTTCTGTGTGACCACACGCCCCGTCCCGCCCGAGGCCGGGATGACCCGGACCGTGCCGAAATCGGTGTCCGACCAGGTGGTGTAGACGATCGACCGACCGTCCCGCGACCAGTTGGGATAGAGCTCGAAATGATCCGACTGGCTGGTCAGGCGGCGCGCCGTTCCGGTGGGCAGGTCGCGAATCCACAGATTGCCCAGGGCCTCGAACACGACCTTCGTCCCGTCCGGCGAGGGGTGCACCCAGCGCAGCATCTTCACGTCGAACTGGTCGGGGGCGACGTCGACGGTGTGACGTACGGCCGGCTCGACCCGGCGGGTGTCGGTGATGCGGAAGGGAATGTCGGCGACCGCCTTCGAGGCCACGTCGATGCGGCGGATCTTGCCGCCGGCCCAGAAGACGATGGCCGAGTTGTCGGGCGTCCAGCTGATCGCCGGATAGACGCCGTGGATGGCCCAGGTCTCCTGAAGGTCGCGATCGAGGCCCGAATAGATCGGCGTCTCGCGGCCGCTCTCGATGTCCATCACATAGAGGGTCGACTGGTAGCGAACGCGCCGGATGAAGGCGAGCGACTTGCCGTCCGGCGACGGCGTCGGCCGGATCGAGCCGCCGGGGCCCGACAGGAACTCTTCCGTCTCGCCGGTCTCGCGGTCCAGCCGATTGACCACATAGATCTGGGTGTTGACGTCCTTGGAGTACTCGAACGTCGGCCCCGGCGTCGCGTCGTCCGAGAAATACAGGTACCGGCCATCGGGCGAGAAGGCGGGTTCGCCGGTGTCCTTCTGTTGCGTACGGCGGGTGGTCAGCTGCACCCCGCCGCCGCCCGAACGGTGCCACATCCACATCTCTCCGGCGCCGAGCGAGCGCGACGAGGTGAAATGTTTCCGCCCCACGATGAACTGGCCGTCGGGGCTCCAGTCGGGCTGGTTGACCAGACGGAAGCTCTCCTTGGACACCTGGGTGGCGTTCGAGCCGTCGGCGTCCATGACCCAGATGTTGTCGCCGCCCGCGCGGTCGGAGGTGAAGGCGATCTGGCGGCCGTCCGGCGACCATTTCGGCTGCATGTCCCAGGCGACGCCCGACGAGATGGCCCTCGCCTCGCCGCCGCCGATCGGCATCACATAGAGGTCGCCCAGCATGTCGAAGACGATGGTCTGGCCGTCCGGGCTGACGTCCAGCGACATCCAGGTGCCGCGGGTCACGTCGATCGAAATGTCGCGCGAGGGCCCGGGCGGGTTCTGCACGTCCCATTTCGGCGTCTCGGCCGGGGCGGCGGCGGCTGGGGCCGCCACAGGGCCGGGCGTGGCCTGCGGATCAACCGGTCCGGGAACGGGCGGCGCCGCCAGCGGCGAAACAGGCTCGGGCGTCTGGGCTGCGGCGGCGCCGGCGAGCGCCAGCAGGGCGACCGTGGTCAGGAAAGCGCGCTTCATGGTGTGTCATCCCCG
>NZ_JAEMRD010000060.1 GCF_016463485.1 Brevundimonas sp. | reverse complement strand
GCGGCGGAGGCGAGGCCTTTTCCAAGCGAGGAAACCACGCCGCCGGTGATGAACACATAACGAGCCATGGGGGGTCACCTTAGCGGGTGATTCGGGGATGCGCCGGGGCGAACGGCAAATCCCCTGTTGAAAACCGAAACGAGCGCGGCCCGGACGGGTGCGCGCTCGTTGAAGGCGGAGGTGGCGGGAAAGGCGGCGGGGTGGCCCGCCGTCGTCACCCTACTGCGTCGGGGCCGGTTGGGCCGGGGTCGCGGCTGGTGGAGCGACGACCGAGGCTTCCAGGTCCTGCAGGGTCGGGGCGGCCGGTTGGGCGGGCGTCGCGGTGGCCGGCGCGGTCTGGGATGGCGTGCTCGGCTGATCGACGGCGATTGAGCCGACGGCGTCCGAATCAATGATCGACTGATTGCCGCGATCGATGTTGCCCACGATCGTCAGCGAGATGGCACAGACGAAGAAGGCACCCCCCAGCCACCAGGTCACGGTGCTGAGCAGGTTGCCGGCCCCGCGCGCGGTCATGAAATTCGACGGCCCGCCGCCCATGCCGAGCGCGCCCCCTTCGGAGCGTTGCAGCAGGACCACCCCGGTCAGGGCGATCGAGATCAGGATCATGACGACGAGGAGAATGGTCTGGAGCATGGCGGCTTACATATGTGGCGCTGGTCGCGCCGATCAAGCGGCGGCGTCTAACATCCCTGAACGCGCGCGGCAACGGCGAGGGTTGGGCCTCAGACGGCCAGCACCACCTGGGCCAGGCGTATCGTGGACCAGGCCCCGGCCGCCGCGAATGCCGCCAGAAAGGCGATGACGGCCCAATACCGGCCCGGGGTCTCGGCCCGGGAGCCGGTCAGGCCCCGATAGCTGAACCGGCCCGACCGCAGACAGAACACCAGGGCGGCCGTGACCACCACTGTGAACAGCACAAAGAGGACGAACTTGAGCATCAGCCCGCGCGGATGATGCCGAGGAAGTCGGCGGCCTTCAGCGAGGCGCCGCCGACCAGGGCACCACCGACCTCGGCCACGGCCAGGATTTCGGCGGCGTTCGACGGCTTGACCGAGCCGCCGTAAAGGATCGGGGCCGTGCGACCGCCCTCCCGCAGCCGTTGGACCATGGCGGCGCGGACGGCGGCGTGGACCTCCTCGATCTGCTCCAGCGTGGGCGTCAGGCCGGTGCCGATGGCCCAGACGGGCTCATAGGCGACGGCGAAGGCCTTTCCGGACAGGGATGTCGGCAGCGAACCCGCGATCTGGGCGCTGACAACGGAGACGGCCTCGCCGGCCTGACGCTGGTCCAGGGTCTCCCCGACGCAGATGATGGGTTCCAGCCCGGCGGCCAGCGCGGCCTCGACCTTGGCGGCGACGTCGGCGTCGGTCTCGCCAAAGCCCGCGCGGCGCTCCGAGTGGCCCAGGATGACCAGGGTCGCCCCCGCATCGGCCAGCATGGCGGCCGAGGTCGAGCCGGTGAAGGCGCCCGACGCCTCGGCATGGCAGTCCTGCCCCCCGACCTCGACGACACCGCCCGCGACGGCCTCGCCCAGGCGGTGAACCAGTGTGGCGGGCGGGCAAAGGGCCACGCGACAGGCGGCAGCCTCGCTCGCAAGAGCCTCGGAAAGGGCCCGAGCCTCGGCCAGACTGGCCCCCAGGCCGTTCATCTTCCAATTGCCGGCGATCAACTTCACGGATTGTTTCATGACGCCCTCATAAGGCGCCCTCCGGCCGAAAGCCAAGAGGCGAGAAGCCGGCCAAGCTCCCGCCGCAATGGCGATGCACCGGAGCTGTTGCGGGCTGTCCACGCCCGCAGGGCCGCTTGCCGTGCCGTCGCCCCCTGCCTATACGCCGGGGCGGCGCCCCGTCTCCGGTTCCTTGGCCGCCGTCCGTCAGGTTCGAAGATGATCACTCTGTTCCGCAATTTCGCCAGGTCCAAGTTCGCCCTGATCCTGATCGCCATCGTCGGCCTGGCCGTCGTCGTCACCGGCGGAACCCAGCTGGACGTCTTCGCCAGCCTGGGCGGCAAGCACGTGATCTCGGCCGGAGACCGCAAGGTCGATCAGGCCCAGTTCCGCGCCGACTTCGATCGCCTGCGTGAGAGCCTGACTGAACGGGCCCAGCGCCCGGTCACGATCGACGACATGGTCAAGGAGAACCTCCACGTCCGTTATCTGGAGGAGCAGACCCGCCAGCTCGGCTTCCTGAACTGGGCCTGGAAGGCCGGCATCCGTCCCGGCAAGGAACTGGTCGTCAAGCAGATCCGCGAGATCCCCGCCTTCTTCAACGGCGTCACCGGCCAGTTCGATGAGACGCAGTATCAGTCCAAACTGGCCGAGCAGGGCCTGACCGCCCAGCGCTTGGAACAGGAATTCCGCGACCAGTACGCGGTGAACCACTATGGCTCGGCCGCCTTCGCCGGTCTCCGCCTGCCGCGCGTCTATGGTGCCGTCCTGGCCGCCCGTGCCATGGAAAGCCGCGACGGTCGCTGGTTCGAGGTGACCCAGGCCATGGCGGGCACGGCCCCGGCCCCCACCGACGCCCAGCTCCAGGCCTTCCTGAGCGAGAACGCCGCCCAGCTGCGCCGTCCCGAGTTCCGCATGGCCTCGTTGCTGCTCTTCAACAACCCGTCCGACACCGCCGCCGCAATCCCTGAGGCCCGGATCGTCGAGCGCTTCAACTTCCGCAAGGACGCGCTGTCGACGCCGGAGACCCGCACCTTCGTCACCCTGACCGCCCCGACCAAGGCCGCAGCCGATGCGATCGCCGCTGCCCTTCGCGCCGGCCAGACCCCGGCACAGGCCGGTCAGGCCAACGGCGGGGTCCAGCCCGCGACCTTCAACGCCACGCCGCGCGCCGCGGTGACCGATCCCGCCGTCGCCGCCGCCGTCTTCGGTGCCTCGGCCGGTCAGGTGACCAATGCGGTCCAGGGCCGGGTCGGCTTCACGGTTGCTCAGGTCTCGGCCGTTACGCCGGGCGCCGCCGCCACGCTGGAAAGCGCCCGTGAGGCCATCATCAACGAGCTGCGCACCGAAGACGCCAAGGGTGCCGTCTTCGCCCGCGTCGAGAAGTACGAAAAGGCCCGTTCGGAGGGCAAGACCCTGGATCAGGCCGCCGCCGAGATCGGCGGACGCATCATCCCCCTGCCGCCCTTCACCCAGGACGGCAAACTGCCGGACGGCCAGCCGATGAACGCCCCGCCCCAGATCCTGCAATCGGCCTATGCCCTGTCCAAGGGCGGCGAGTCGGACGTGATCGATGCGGGTCAGGGCCAGTATTTCGTGCTGCGTCTGACTGATATCCGTCCCGCGGCCCTGCCCGCCCTGGCCGACATCCGCGAGCCCCTGGCCCAGCAATGGGTGCTGCGTGAGAGCGCCAAACGCCTGGCCGCCAAGGCCGAGGAACTGGCCAGCCGCGTCCGTCAGGGCCAGGACATTGCCGCCGTCGCCGCCTCGGCGGGGGGCACCCTGATCACCCGCGCGTCGCTGCAACAGAACCCGCAGGTCCAGACCGAGATCGGTCAGGGCGTGATGGAAGGTCTGTTCGGACAGGGCAAGGGCCAGGTCTTCTCTGGCCCTGCTTCCGAAAGCGCCTATGTCGTCGGCCGCGTCGATGCGATCCGTCCGGCGGTCCCGGCCCTGGCCGCCCCCGTCGCCGAACAGGTCCGCGCCCGCATGGCCGAACAGATGGGCAATGCCATGGTCGAGAACGCTTTGGCCGCCGGTGCCCTGCGCTCCAAGGCCAAGAGCGACACGGATTTCGCGCTCCAGGCCCTGGGCGTCGATCCGGCCACGGCGACCACCCCGGCCCCCGCTCCGGCCCAGACTCCGGCGCAGTGACACAGGCTGGGGGGCCAGACGACCGGGCAGCGTTCGCGGCCAGCCTGACGGCCGGTCGTCCCGCCGTCGTGGTGCGGCGACTGATCGACGACCTGGAAACGCCGGTATCGGCCTATCTGAAGGTCGGGCTGGGCCGTCGGCACGCCTTCCTGCTGGAATCGGTCGAGGGCGGCGCGCTGAACGGCCGCTATTCGATCATCACGCTTGAGCCCGACGTGGTCTGGCGCTGTCGCGGCGGGGTGGCCGAGATCGCGCGCGGGGCCGAGGCCGTCGAGGCCGACCGGTTCAGCCCTGAGACCCTGCCCGCCCTGCAATCCCTGCGCGCCCTGATCGCCGCCACCGCCTTCGATCTGAAGTCCACGCCCTACGGTGAGCTGCCTCCGATGGCGGCCGGCCTGTTCGGGGTGTTCGGCTATGACATGGTGCGGTTGCTGGAGCCGCTCGGCGCGCCCAATCCAGACCCGCTGGACCTGCCCGATGCGGTCCTGACCCGGCCGTCGCTGGTGGCCATGTTCGATTCGGTCCGGCGCGAGATCGTCATGGTCGCGACCGTCTATACCGACGCCGGCCTGAACGAAGCCGCCGCCTGGACCGCCGCAAACGCCCGGCTCGACGATTTCGAAGCCCGCCTGCGCCGCCCGCTGCTGGGCCGGATGGGTGCCGAACAGACGCCGGTTCCCGCCTTCGCCTCGCCCGTGGACGGCGCGGCCTATGGCGGCATGATCGCCCGCGCCAAGGAGTATATCGCCGCCGGCGACATCTTCCAGGTGGTGCTCAGCCACCGGTTCAGCGCGCCGTGGTCCGGCGACCCGTTCGCCTTCTACCGCTCCCTGCGCCGCCAGAACCCCTCGCCCTATCTGTTCTTCCTCAATTTCGGCGACTTCCAGCTGGCCGGGTCCAGCCCGGAGATCCTGGTGCGGCTCAAGGACGGCGGCGTCACCATCCGCCCGCTGGCCGGTACGCGTGCGCGCGGCGCGACCCCGGAAGAGGACCGCCGTCTGGAGGCCGAACTCCTGGCCGATCCCAAGGAATGCGCCGAGCATCTGATGCTGCTCGACCTGGGCCGCAACGACGTCGGCCGCGTCTCGGCCCCGGGCACGGTCAAGGTGACCGAGAGCTTCAAGGTCGAACGCTACAGCCAGGTCATGCACATCGTCTCCAACGTCGAGGGGCGCTCCCACCCGGACCTGGACGCCGTCGATACCCTGCTGGCCGCCCTGCCCGCCGGCACCCTGTCCGGCGCGCCCAAGGTCCGGGCCATGGAGATCATCGACGAGCTGGAGGGCGAGAAGCGCGGCGTCGGCTACGGCGGCGGTGTCGGATACATCTCGGCCGGCGGCGAGGCCGACATCTGCATCGTCCTGCGCACCGCCATGTTCGCCGACGGCAAGGTCTTCGTCCAGGCGGGTGCTGGCGTCGTCGCCGACAGTGACCCCGCCGCCGAATACGCCGAAACGATCGCCAAGGCCCGCGCTCCGATGCGCGCCGCCGAGGACGCCTGGCGGTTTGAACTTGGAGCTGTGCTGAATGAGGGTGGCACGGTCTAGGATCGCCCGCCTACTTTCGTCATCCTCCGGCGAGCGTAGCGAGACCGGGGGACCCAGCGGCGCGCGAGAGCGCGAATCTGTCGCGGACTCTGGCGTCGAATATTGTGCCTGGAACAGATCGCCTATCGGCGCCGCTGGGTCCCCCGGTCAGCGCCGCGAAGGCGCGGCTTGCCGGAGGATGACGAAAGAAGGGGTATAGCAGCGCGCTCAACTAACGAACCTCGCCACACCCAATCCCTTGCCCCGCCTGCCGATACGACCGATTCTGACGTCAGGCAGACACCGTCGACCAACCACCCCTCCACACCGTGGTAAGGTCCAGCCGTTCCCGTCGCATGGGGAGGCGCCTCTTGGTACCAGGCCTGAAGCGGCGGCGGGGATCGGTCGAGCGGGATACAGCCCTGTGCCAACACACGGGGTCCGAGGGGTCTGGTAGCCTCTCACCCGTCGCAGGCTGAGTGTAGTCGGTCAGGGGCGAACCGGGTCAGATCGAAACCGTGGGGGAAGCCCCCTGCGGTCCCGGCAGAAGAGCCCGGAACCCGACGCGCTTGCGCTAAATCGACCGGACGGAGCGCAGGCTGACGTCGAAAATTCAAGCGTCCCTTCTCAGGCGGGGGGACATCATCGGTTCCGGACGTCGGTCCGCGCTCCGTCACCTCTCCACCTCGCGGGCATCGCCCCGACGGGGCGTTCTGGCGTGGGCGGATCAGGTGATTGAAATTCAGAAAGTCTCGGACACTTCAGTCGGCGCGTTCGGCTGGTCCAGTGCGATCCCGGTACCCAGGATCATGACCCCGGCCATGGCGATGGCCGCCGTCGCGGCGAGGGCCGCTGCGCCGAGCGCACCCAGCGGATGGCCGCCGGCCTGTTCGGCCTCGATCAGAAGCGCACGAGCCCGGTCGATGCTGGACCTGTCGATACTGGCGAGGATGCGGCTCATGGCGGGCTCCGGCGGATAGAGGAGCAAAGCGCGGATGTCGTTAACGGACGGTTTCCGGCCAACCTTGAGCTTGGCGGGGGCGGTGACACGCCCTAGAAGTCCCGCATGATCCTCGTCGTCGATAACTACGACAGCTTTACCTACAACCTCGTCCACTACCTGGCGGAGCTGGGCGCGGAGACGAAGGTCGTGCGCAACGACGACCTGACGGCCGCCGAGGCCTGGACGTTGAAACCCGAGGCGGTGCTGCTGTCGCCCGGCCCGTGCGCGCCGGATCAGGCGGGCATCTGCCTGGCCCTGATCGACACCGCGCCCCTGACCATGCCGATCCTGGGCGTCTGCCTTGGCCATCAGGCGATCGGCCAGGCCATGGGCGGACACGTCGTGCGCGCCAAGACCGTCATGCACGGAAAGACCTCGCCGATCCTGCATGAAAACAAGGGGATGTTCACAGGTCTTCCCTCGCCGTTTACGGCGACGCGGTATCATTCCCTGGCTGTGTCGCGCGAGACCCTGCCCAACACCCTGAACGTCACCGCCTGGACCGAGGACGGCGAGATCATGGGCTTCCAGCACCACGACCGGCCCATCCACGGCGTCCAGTTCCACCCTGAATCGATCGCCACCGAACACGGCCACGCCATGCTGGCCAACTTCCTGGATCAGGCGGGCGTCAAGCGCCTGGCCATGGTCTGAAGCCATGTCCGCCGAGATCAAGCCCCTGTTGGCCAAGCTGGTCGACGGCCAGACCCTGAGCGCGGCCGAGGCCGGCGACTTCTTCGCCGCCTGCCTGCGCGGCGAACCGACTCCGGCTCAGGTCGCCGCCGCCGTCACCGCCCTGCGTATCCGGGGCGAGACGGTCGAGGAAATCGCCGCCTTCGCCGGGGCCATGCGCGACGCGGCGGTGACGCTGGATCACCCCTACGACGTCATCGACACCTGCGGCACCGGCGGCGACGGCCAGCACACCTTCAACATCTCGACGGCGGCGGCCCTGGTTCTGGCCGGCGCGGGCCTGAAGGTCGCCAAGCATGGCAACCGCGCCCTGAGCTCCAAATCCGGGTCGTCCGACGTTCTGGCGGCGCTGGGCGTGGACCTCACCGCCGGAATGGCCCAACAACGTCAGGCCCTGGACGAGGCCGGCATCTGCTTCCTGTTCGCGCCCAGCTTCCACGGTGCCATGCGTCACGTCACGCCGATCCGGGCCGAGATCGGGTTTCGGACGGTATTCAACCTGTTGGGCCCGCTTTCCAATCCGGCGTCTGCGAAACGCCAGGTCATGGGGGTCTATGATCCCAGACTGCTGGAGCCTCTCGTCGAGGTGCTGGGTCGCCTTGGCGCGGTCCGTGCCTGGACCGTCCACGGCATGGGTCTGGACGAACTGACTACCACCGGCCCGACCGAGGTCGCCGAATGGAAGGACGGTCGGGTGCACCGGTTCACCGTCACACCCGAGGACGCCGGTCTGCGCCTGACCGACATCGAGAGCCTTCGCGGCGGCGACGCAGAGGTCAACGCCGCTGCCATCCGCGCCCTGGTGGCCGGCGCGACCGGACCCTACCGCGACGTGGTGCTGCTGAACGCCGCCGCCGCCCTTGTCGTCGCCGACCGGGCCGATGATCTGAAGTCCGGCGTGGCCTTGGCCGCCGCCGCAATCGACGACGGCAAGGCGGCCGCTGCTCTGGAAGCCCTCGCCCGAATCACCTCGACGCCCCTGCCGGTCGAGGAGCCCACATGACCACTCCCGTTGATGACGTCCTCGCCCGGATTGCCGCCTACAAGCGCGACGAGGTCGCCGTCCGCAAGGCCGCGACCACCCAGGCCGAGATCGAGGGTCTCGCCGCCATCGCGGGAATGCCGCGCGGCTTCCGTGCCGCCCTCGAACGCAAGGCCACAGCAGGCCGCCCCGCCCTGATCGCCGAGATCAAGAAGGCCAGTCCGTCCAAGGGCCTGATCCGCGCTGATTTCGACCCGCCCGCCCTTGCCCGCGCCTATGAGGCCGGAGGTGCCGCCTGCCTGTCCGTCCTGACCGATGGGCCCAGTTTCCAGGGTGCCGACGATTATCTGGTCGCAGCACGCGCCGCCGTCGCCCTGCCCTGCCTGCGCAAGGACTTCCTCGTCGATCCGTGGCAGGTCGCCGAGAGCCGGTCGCTCGGCGCCGACTGCATTCTGATCATCTTGGCCATGATCGACGACGCCCTCGCCGCCGACCTGCTGGCCGAGGCCGGGCGTTTCGGCATGGACGCCCTGATCGAGACCCACGACGAGGCCGAAATGGCCCGCGCCGTGGCGCTGGGCGGCGACCTGATCGGCGTCAACAACCGGTCGCTGCGCAGCTTCGAGGTCGACATGGACACGACGGCCCGTCTGGCCCCCATGAGTCCGCGGGGTGCCCTTCTGGTCGCCGAAAGCGGCGTCTTCACCCCCGCTGACGTCGCCCATGTGACGCGCGACGGGGCCCGCGCGATCCTTGTCGGCGAAAGCCTGATGCGTCAGGCGGACGTGGAAGCGGCGACGCGGGCGCTGCTGGCATAGCGGCCACGCGCCGTTAAGTTGACATTAGTGAAGAACACTTACAGAACACCGGCAACGGTTCACGCCTTGTTCTGGACGATTCGACGCCATGCTCACCAAGAAACAGCACGAGCTCCTCATGTTCATTCATGAGCGGATCAAGGAAACCGGCGTGTCCCCCTCGTTCGACGAGATGAAGGAAGCGCTGGATCTGGCCTCCAAGTCGGGCATCCACCGGCTGATCACGGCCCTGGAGGAACGCGGGTTCATCCGCAGGCTGGCGCACCGGGCGCGCGCCCTGGAAGTCACCAAGATGCCGGAACAGGCCACGACCGCCGCACCGCGCGGCGGCCGCACACCCTTCAAGCCCGGCGTGATCGAGGGCGGCGGCCGACTGTCGTCTGTCGAGGCGGCCAACGATACGCGTGACCTGCCGATGCTGGGCAAGATCGCGGCCGGCACGCCCATCGCGGCCATTGAGCATGAAACCAGCCGCTACCCGGTGCCGGAATCGATGCTCAGCGCCGGGGAGCACTATATGCTCGAGATCGAGGGCGACTCGATGATCGAGGCCGGCATCCTCGACGGCGACTATGTGGTCATCAAGAAGGTCGATACCGCTTCGTCCGGCGAGATCGTCGTCGCCGTGGTCGAGGGCGAAGAGGCCACCCTGAAACGCCTGCGCAAGAAGGGCGGCTCGATCGCGCTTGAGCCCGCCAACCGCGCATACGAGACCCGCATCTTCGGCCCCGATCAGGTCGATGTGCGCGGCAAGCTGGTGGGTCTGTTCCGCCGCTATCACTGACGTCTATTCGGCGACGTCCGCGTCGCCGATCCGGCTCCAGGGTCGGTCGCCACGGACTTCGGTCGTCCAGGTCGCTCGCCAGCCGGTACCTGAGCGCCAGAGTTCGACGGCCCCTCCCCGAGCGTAGTCGGTACCGTCCAGGACCAGGGTGTCTGCGCAGGCGTCGGGCAGGCTCGGCACGACCGCCCGGACGCTGACCACGGGAGATGAGGCGCACAGGGCCGACAGGGCGTCGTCTGCCGGCACCCTCCTGCCCCACCACAGAGCGACCGGCCCGGCGTCGGCGGTAAGGGGCGCACAAGCGAAGCGGCCGCAGACCCAGCCCTCGTCCGGACGGTCGGTCATTGTAAGGCCCCGCCGTCGCGACCACAGATCGGCGGCGAATTCCCGCACCCCGGGCCGCACCACGACAGCGTCGGTCCCACGATGGAAAGCGGCATTGGTCCCACCGTCACCGATCCACAGGTCGGGCGTCGGGGCCCTGGGCCAGATCAGGACGGCGGCGGCCAGCGGCAGGCCCAGCCAACGCAGCCGCCCTCGCCACAGACAGACGAACAGAACCCCCAGGAAGGCGATGGACAGGACATAGTCCGGCGCGCTGGCCACCGTCCTGACTGCGCCTGGCAGACCCGCTGTCCAGTGACCGATCCACAGCATCAGGTCGATGCCCTTGCCCGCGAGCCACAGGAATGGCGCGCCCAGTCCGATCGGCTCCAGCAGGGCCCCCAGTGCGAGCGCCGGCATCATGATGAAGTCGGCGACCGGCGATGTGGCGAGATTGGCGAACAGCCCATAGACGGCCGTCCGGTTGAAATGCTGCATGGCGAACGGGCCGGTGGCGAGGCCTGCGACCAAGCTGGCGGCACAGGCGGCGACCAGCCAGCCGCCCATTCTTTGGACGGCCAGGATCGGCCAGGGTGCCGAGATCTCGCGCACGCGCGGCGGCCAGCTTTCGACCAAGGCGACTAGGGCCGCAGTGGCGGCGAACGACATCTGGAACCCTGGCGTGACGATGGCCTCGGGCTGGAGCGCCAGCACGACGAGGGCCGCGACGGCCAGGGCGTGCATGGTGATCGCCTGTCGGTCCAGAAGGATGGCGATGAAGGCGATCGAGGCGGTGATGGCGGCCCGCTCGGCCGGCGGCGGTGCGCCAGACACCACCAGGTAGGTCCAGACCGCGATGAGCCCTCCGACCGCGGCGATCTTCTTGCCCGAGGCCCGGAGTGCCAGCCACGGCCAGGCGGCGACGGCCAGCCGGAGGGTGAAGAAGACGAAGCCCCCGACGACGGCCATGTGCAGGCCCGAGATCGACAGGATGTGGGCCAGACCCGAATCGCGCATGGCGTCGAGGTCCTCGCGTCCGATCCAGGTCTCGTGGCCGGTGACCATGGCCGCCGCGATTCCGCCCGTCCGCTCGCTCAGCCGGTCCACGATCCGCTGGGCCAGGGCGAAGCGTGCGCCGTTGACGGCCATGGCCAGGCGCAGACCCCAAGGCGGGCGGGAAAGCCGGGCCTCTCGCGTCTCCGACAGCGAAAAGGCGACACCCCCCAGGCCCTGGAAGAAGGCATTGCGGCCGAAATCGTAGGCTCCAGGTGCGGCTGGAGCCGGCGGAGGATTGACCAGAGCGAACAGGCGGATCGGCGATCCGGGTGGGGGCGGCAATCCCTTGACCGTGGCGCGTAGCCGGATGGGTGTCAGCTCCGGCGCCAATCCGCGTATTCGGGTGGTGGCAAGGACAACGCGGGCGCCGCTCTGACCGGGGCTGTCGACATCGACGACCCAGCCCTCGACCACGGTCGGCTCGGCGAGCGCCGGAGCAATCGGTGCCGCGACTCGCTCGGTTCGCCATTTCGCCGCTGCCAGCCCCAGGGCCAGACAGGCGAGCAGCATGAGCGGCAGGGTCACGGCACGTCGGGCACCCCGATGCCGGGCTCCGAGCCAGACACCGCAGGCCGACAGGGCCGCGAGGGCCAGCGGCCAGAGTGGTGGTTCGAACCGCAGGCTGAAATAGACGGCACAGCCGCCGCCGAAGGCGACCGGGGCCCAGAGCCGCCAGCGCAGGCCCTGGTCCAGAACCTCGTCCCAAGCGGCGGCCAGAAGACGGCGGCCGAGGCTGGGCTTTGGCGCGTCGGACGGTATAAGGGCGGCCCGAACGGACCCCCCCGATATGACCTCTTCCTCCTTGCCCCCTTCAGCCTCGACCGTCGTCACCCGCTTCGCCCCCTCCCCGACCGGCTCGCTGCACATCGGCGGGGCGAGAACGGCGTTGTTCAACTATCTCTACGCGAAGGGCCGCAACGGCAAGTTCCTGTTGCGGGTCGAGGACACGGATCGCGAGCGATCGACCGATGAGGCAGTCAAGGCCATCTTCGACGGCCTGGCCTGGCTGGAGCTCTTCGCCGACGAGGAGCCGGTGTTCCAGTTCGCCCGTGCCGACAGGCACCGCGAGGTGGTCCAGGTCCTGGTCGAGACCGGCCACGCCTACCGCGACTACACCTCCGCCGAGGAGACCGGGCGGCTGCGTGACACGGCCAAGGCCGAGCGGCGGCCATTCGAATCGCCGTGGCGAGACCGCGATCCGGCCGAGGGCGATCCCACCCAGCCGCACGTGGTCCGTTTCCGCCGTCCCCTGCCCGGCTCGGTCGTCGTCGCAGACGAGGTTCAGGGCGAGGTGACATGGGCCAACAGCGACCTGGACGACCTGGTGCTGCTGAGGACGGACGGGGCCCCGACCTACAATCTGGCCGTGGTCGTCGACGATCACGACATGGGAGTGACCCATGTGATCCGGGGGGACGACCACCTGAATAATGCGGCCCGGCAGAGCCTGATCTACGATGCGCTGGGCTGGGCCCGGCCGTCGTTCGCGCACATCCCCCTGATCCACGGGCCGGACGGAGCCAAACTGTCCAAGCGGCATGGGGCCCAGGCGGTGCATGAGTATGCCGAGATGGGCTATCTGCCCGAAGCCATGCGCAACTATCTGGCCCGACTGGGCTGGGCGCATGGGGACGACGAGCTGTTCAGTGACGAACAGGCGCAGGGATGGTTCGACCTCGACGGCGTCGGCAAGGCCCCGGCCAGGCTGGACTTCGATAAACTGGCCCACGTGAACGCCCACTGGATGCGGCTGGCCGATGACGACCGGCTGGCCAAACAGACGCTGGATGTTCATCTGGAGCGCGGCCATGTCCTGCACGAAGAGGACGAGGCGCGGCTGTTGCAGGCCATGCCGTTCGTGAAGGACCGGGCCAAGACGGTGCTGGAGTTGGCTGACCAGACGGGCTTCGTCCTGCGCCGGCGGCCTCTGGCAATCTATGAGAAGGCGCTGCCCCTGCTCAGCGGCGAGGCCGGCGAGCGGATCGGGCGGCTGCGTGACCGGCTGAAACTGTTCGCCAGCTGGGATGTCTTTGCCCTGGAGGCCGAACTCAAGGTCTTTGCCGAGGAAGAGGCCGTGGGCTTCGGCAAGATCGGCCCTGCGGTGCGTGCGGCGCTCAGCGGAGACGGGGTGTCGCCCGATATCGCCAAGACCCTGGCGGCGCTGGGGCGCGAAGAATCCATCGGGCGCTTGGATGATGCGCTGCAACAGACTAAGTGATTTTCCACAAACAACTGGACCGGCGGCAATGACTGCCCGGCCCCTGGATCGAGAGGGCATCTGATGAGTGAACCGGCCAAGACCGCGACCCTGACCGTCGGCGACAAGAGCGTCGAACTTCCGGTCCTGACGGGCTCGATCGGGCCGGACGTCATCGACATCCGAAAGCTGTACGGCGCGACCGGGGACTTCACCTTCGACCCCGGCTTCACCTCCACAGCGGCCTGCGAAAGCGCTATCACCTATATCGACGGTGACGAGGGGATCCTGCTGCACCGGGGTTATCCGATCGGTCAGCTGGCGTCGCAGTCCAACTTTATCGAGGTCTGTCACCTGCTGCTGCACGGTGAACTGCCCACGGCGGCCGAATACGAAGAGTTCGAGAAGGTCGTCACCCGTCACACCATGCTGCACTCGCAGTTCGACCGGTTCTTCGAAGGCTTCCGTCGCGACGCCCACCCGATGGCGATCATGGTCGGGACGGTCGGTGCCCTGTCGGCCTTCTATCACGACAGCCTGGACATCCATGATCCGGTGCAGCGCAACATTTCGGCCATCCGCCTGATCGCCAAGATGCCGACCCTGGCCGCGCGGGCCTATAAATATCACATCGGTCAGCCGTTTGTTTCGCCGCGCAACGACCTGTCCTATGCCGAGAACTTCCTGCGGATGTGCTTCGCGGTGCCGGCCGAGGACTATGTGGTCGATCCCAAGATGGCCAAGGCCATGGACCGGATCTTCACCCTGCATGCCGACCACGAGCAGAACGCCTCGACCTCGACCGTGCGTCTGGCCGGGTCGTCGGGGGCCAATCCCTTCGCCTGTATCGCCGCCGGCATCGCCTGCCTGTGGGGCCCGTCGCACGGCGGTGCCAACGAAGAGGCGCTGAACATGCTGAAAGAGATCGGCACCCCCGACAAGATTCCAGCCTTTATCGAGGGCGTGAAGGCCAAGAAGTACAAGCTGATGGGCTTCGGCCACCGGGTCTACAAGAACTACGACCCCCGGGCGACGGTGATGAAGGAAAGCGCCGACGAGGTGCTGGCCGCCGTCGGCGACCCCAACGACCCGCTGTTCCAGGTCGCCAAGGAACTGGAGCGGATCGCGCTGAACGACGAATATTTCATCGAGCGCAAGCTGTTCCCGAACGTCGACTTCTATTCCGGCATCACCCTGTCGGCGATGGGCTTCCCGACCTCGATGTTCACCGTCCTGTTCGCCCTGGCCCGCACCGTGGGCTGGATCGCCCAGTGGGAAGAGATGCTGGCCGATCCCGCGCAGAAGATCGGTCGCCCGCGTCAGCTCTATACCGGCCCGACCCAGCGCGATTACGTGCCGATCGCCCAGCGCGGTTGAGATGGCGGTGGCGGTCTGAAAACACGCCGCCAAACCGCCAAAGCGC
Source organism: Brevundimonas sp. (assembly GCF_016463485.1). Taxonomy (GTDB): domain Bacteria; phylum Pseudomonadota; class Alphaproteobacteria; order Caulobacterales; family Caulobacteraceae; genus Brevundimonas. The sequence continues at coordinate 3,822 of NZ_JAEMRD010000060.1, read as the reverse complement.
CACGATGAGGCGCGCGATCACGCCCCGCCGGGCCATTCCGGCGGGGTGTCTTCGTGGTCGGCGCGCAGCGCCCCGTACTGACCGAGATAGTCGGCGCGCATATGATCGGCCGGGGTGTACAGACGGATGTCGTGATCCACGACCCCCGCATGGCGATCGACCAGGGCCAGAAGCCGCATCCAGGCCGTCGCCTCGGCGAACTCGCCCATCGCAGCCGCCTCCGCCGCCTGATGAAAGGCATGGATGCGCAGGTTTCGGGCGGTCGGCGCAAACAGCAGGTCGTATCGCTGTTCCTCGGCCACGGCAGAGACCTGGGCGAACTCGGGCCGGTTGGCCAGCGTCTCGTCGCGCGCGATCATTTCGCGCATGAAGCTGCCGATCGGCCCGTTCCAGTCCGAGCGTATCCGGGTGGCCGGCCGGACATCGGCGTGTCGCCATCCCTCGGCCGCCGCGCGACGCTGCAGAGTTCGGACCGACAGGCCGTAACGCTCTGCAACGATGGCGGCGGACACGCCGGACAGATAGTCCCGCCGCGCCAGGGGCCAGGGATCGACGGCCGGCTTGTCGGGCGTCTGCGGGTTGGAAGGGGTATGAGGATCGGGATGGGTCATGCCCCCATTATAGATCAGCGCCGGACCAGGGCTGGTCGAACGCCCCCTTCAGCGGACCAATGCGTTGCGCAGCAAGGGATTGGTTGCGCGAAGTTTGCAACCTGACGCCCTCGAGACAGCCGGGATCGGACGCGCGAGGTGTGCTAGGATGGGTGCATGAGCGATCCCGAAGACGACCCCACGCGCCCGACGGCCACGCCCGAAGAGAGCCCCGTCCAGCGCGCCCTGCGCCTCAAGACCGCTCGGATCGAGGCGCGACCCAAGCCGCCGCGCGGTGGGAAGTTCCAGAGGGAGCAGGCGGCACGGGTCGCGAGCGGGCGGTCGAAGCCGTGGATGAAGAAGTAGCGGACTCTGGACGGCGGGAGAGCCCGCTGGAGGTAGAAAACGGTCCCACTCGACGTCTGAGATGGGGCGTAGCGGACCTCGCCGATCGTCAGAGATACCAGTCCTGGCCGTGATAGAAGCCGCGCGCGGCGTCGGGGTTCAGGTCCAGCATGAACCGCCCGTCGAGCGAAGACAGATTGGACATGAGGTCCTCGCCGAACAGATCGGCCTCATCCACGCCCGGCAGGGTCTGGGGGCCCGTGTCCTTTACCGCCGGTTCCTCGCCGATCGCGCCGGTCGCCCACAGGATGTCTGACGCAACCAACGTCGTCGCGGCCAAGCCGATGACCACATCTGTCGAGCCGTTGCCGCCCAGGTCCACGAACAGGAACGACCCACCTTCCAGATAGGCGATGCCGAAGGTGTCAGCCGCACCCGTCCGCACCTGACGCAGATCCAGCCTGTCGGTCCCGGACACGAAGCCGAATATCCCGTCGGTCGCGACCGCCGTCGAATCCGAGGCCGCCACATAGACGAAGGTATCCGCGCCCGCATCGCCGAACATGGCGTCAGCGCCACCACCGCCGGTGATGGTGTCGTTGCCGCCACCGCCCGCGATCGGATCGGCCAGCGAAGTGCCGACCAGGGTATCCGCCACGCCGGACCCGACCATGTAGATGCCGAAGCCGTTGCCGTAGGTGATGTCGGTCGCCTGCACAGTCCGCTGCGCCGCCGTGGTCAGAAACACGCCTTGGGCGGTTTCGGCGTAGATGAAGCTCGAACCGTTGTCGGATCGAAGGATGCTGATCGAGCGGGCGTTCAAGAGCGACAGGTCAATGCGATCCTGACCCGTGGTGAAATCATAAAGGTTGTCGAAACCGTTGGTCTGGTTGGAATCGCCCAGCGCCGTGTAGCGGAAGGTATCTCGTCCTGCCCCGCCTTCAATCGCATCAGCGCCGCCGCCGCCGGTGATGACATCGTCTCCACCGTTCCCGAGAATAGGATCGGGCGCGTTGGTGCCCTGGATGACATCCGCTTCGGTCGACCCGATTACGAAGACGCCGAAGCTTCCGGTGTAGATGAAATCGGTGCCGTTGAGGTTGGCGTTCTGAACGAAGGCCTGGAAAGCTCCAGTCCGGGTTTCGGCAAAGACGACCGATCCACCGCCGGCGATCCGCGCAACCGATATGGACGTCGGGAGCGTGCCGGTCAGATCAATGCGATCCTCGCCGACCACGAAGTCCGTAATCGTGTCTGACGTGGTCGGCCCCGACTCCGATGCGGACTGGTACCGGAAAATGTCGGCACCGGCTCCTCCGGTGAGATTGTCGGCGGCACCTCCGCCGATCAGGACGTCAGCGCCATTGGTGCCTGTGATCGCGTCGCTCGACGATGATCCGATCAGGGAGAGTCCACCGCCAGCGATCACGGCAACCGACCGATCAGAGAACCGCAGTTCCTCCACACCGGTAAGGGTGTCAACTCCGGAAGTCGCGCTCGTGATGGTCAGGGTGCCGTTGGCAAAGCTGATGCTGTGAGCCGCGAATTCGCTGGAGAACTCGGCGATGTCCGCTCCAGCGCCCCCAATGATCGTGTCGTTGCCGCCGCCGCCGAAGAGGATGTCATTGCCCTGCAAGCCGTCGATCACATTGGCGAACGCATCGCCACGCAGAACGTCGTTCAAGTTCGAGCCGCGAATGTTTTCGACTCCGACGATGCTGTCAGATCCGCTGGATGATCCGGTCGCGGTCCCGTTGGAAAGATCGACTGAAACGCCAGAAGACGTCGCATCTTCAAAGTTGACGGTATCTACCCCGGCTCCGCCCTGGATGATGTCATTGCCCGCCCCGCCCGACAGGATATCATTGCCTTCCCCGCCATCGAGCAAGTCTGCACCCGCTGCTCCCGTGAGGGTGTCGTCTCCACCGAACGCAAACAGTTGGTCATTGAACGACGTCCCGACCAGGGTGTCAGACCCCGACAGCAGGTCTTCAATGAAGTTGGTCCGCGTCGTAGAAAGAAACCGAGACGTCGAATAGGCGGCGGAAGAGATGGTGAATGACGATGCACCACCTTGGAAATAGCCCAGGATGGACTCGATCTGTTTCGAAACCGACGTCACGCCGTTGACCGTCGATGAAGAATAGGAGCTGACATCCGTCAGGCTCAGCCTGCGCCCATCGGTGAGCGTGTAGTCGATTCCTGACCCTGCGGTGCGTTCGCTGCCAGTGAAATATCGCTGGAAAAGATCGTATGCCTCACCCTCGTCGAAGATGCCAAAAGTCGTGGGATTGAGGATGGCTGCGGCCGAACCGCCGAACTGAATAAGCATGTGTTTCCTAGCCGACTTTTCTACGAACGGTGCTTGAGGACCCTAGATCTCTGGGTTGTTTCCGCAAGGCAATTCTCACTTATGGCGAAGCTTGTGCGGCCAAGCGATGGCAGAGGGCGCGATGGTGGCCAGCCAAGCGGACGCAAGCGAGACGGCACATCAAAGGCGACCAGATAGGTCCCAGACTGCCGGCGACAGACAGCCACATACGGCAGGCCGAGCAGAAGGGTCGATACGTCGGCCTTAACCACGGCACCCCCGAGGCGCGGACGTCTGATAGCTTAGGTCCGCAAGGGGTCGAGAGCGGAAGTCGTTTCAGGCCCGTAATTCAGACTTTCCAGCAATCACCTTCAACACCGCCTCCGCCGCGATCTCTGAAGGGTCCCGCCCTTCCCGGCCCATGAGGTCGAGCGCCGCCGTCTGGCGGGCGGACTGGTCGGCGCGGGCGGCGGGGTCGGACAGGAGGCGGGCGACGGCGGCGGCGAGTTTTTCGGGCGTGGCGTCTTTCTGGATCAGTTCGGGGGCGATCATGGCGTCGGCGGCGGTGTTGAACAG
>NZ_JAEMRD010000059.1 GCF_016463485.1 Brevundimonas sp. | reverse complement strand
TCGGGTCGCTGTGCGCGCTGGGCGGCTTCACGCCGTACCCGGTGCTAAGCGCGCTCGAGCATTTCCCTGAAGATTTCGGCGGCGTGTCTGCGTTCGCCACGGCGGCGGAGTAGCCCGATGGCCTATGCGCGCGAAATCGACCTCGGGACCAAGCCGGCTCCGTCATCGGCACCGCTGGTGGACATTACCATCGACGGCCAGACCGTCAGCGTGCCCGAGGGTACGTCCTTGATGCGGGCGGCGGCTTTGATGGGCGCAACGATCCCGAAACTGTGCGCGACCGACAGTCTGGAAGCGTTCGGGTCTTGTCGTCTGTGTCTCGTACAATTCCGGACCGAACCGCGTCGCCAGACTTGGGCGTATTCCCGACATAGCCGAGACCCGTTCCTATGTTTCTTCGGTCGTGGAGTGTTACCTGGCCCTGACCGCGGGACGGGGCGTGCGCCGTTCGAACCAGTGCGGTCCGGCGGAGGCCCTCCCATGACGCCGGATTTAGAGGCGTACGGCCCGAGGGCGAAGACCGAAATCCTGTTGACGCGCGCGGAGGCGGCTGCCCACCTGGGCACGCTCGGAATCCGTATGAAGACCGCGACCCTGGCGCGGCTGTGGTCCACCGGGGGAGGCGGTCCGCCCTGTCGGCATATCCGATCAAAGCCCTTCTATCCGCGCGAGCTGCTGGAGGCCTGGGCTGCTGCCCAGATCTCGGATTTGCGGACGGCCGCACCGGCGGCCGCGCAGGCGCGTCGTCGTGGTTGAGGCCGTGCATCCGCGCCCCGTCCTGACGGCGGGTGAGGTCCTGAACGACCCTTCGGCGAGCTTTGCCCTGAAGCAGGTGCTTCGCGCATGGTCTGACCGCGATGTCGTCGACGCCGCGAACGACGCGGCGGTGCTTCAGCTCGTTTGTCAGGCCGCGGTTCTCGCCCGGCTGGAGGGGGGAAAGCCATGACGTTCGATGTAGACGGCGCGCCTGTGCCTGCCGGGGGACCTGAGGATCGCTTGCTGACCTGGGCTCGGGTCAAGGACATCACCGGCATCAGCCGAACCACGGCCTGGCGGATGCAGAAGGCCGGTGACTTCCCGGAGCCCGTGGCCATCTCGCCCAAGCGGGTAGGATGGTGGGAGAGCGAGCTCACGGCCTGGAAAGCGACGCGCAAGGCTGGCGGGAAGGCCCGGTCGCTGGCGCCCCCTCGCAAACCCAAGCTGATCGAAACCGCGCGATCGCCACGCAAGCCGCCGACCGCCTCTGCGTCGTCAGCAGCATCAGGCGATCGATCGCCCGAGAGAGCGCGGTCCGAACCCACCGAGACGGCCCAGGGCGCTCTGCCGCTGGACGCGCCGCCGCCAGCGGCTGTCGCCCGCCGCACCGGCCGCAAGCGTCAGGCCTCGGTAGATCAGATTGATTTCGGGTTTTGAGGCGCCGGCTCCGGAACCGGGGCGGCGAGTTGCAGCGGGCGTTGGACGGTCTTCATCAGGTCGGCGTTCAAACGCGGCCGGTTCCACCGGGCGGCGCCTCCAAGTGGTCGCGCCACCTCTTCGGGATAGCTGAGATATGTGAAGACCCGATCGACGACTTCGATCATCAGCACCTTCATTTCTTCGTTCGAAATCCGGCTCAGCCCCGTCCATGGGATTTCCCCGAAGGGGGAGACGACCTTCACGTCGCTGTAGTCGCCGATCATGGAGGACGGAAAAATCTCGGAGTGAAGGTCCTCCAGGCCGGTGTTGCGCATACAGGTTTCGACGATCGACAAGGCGAGGCGTTCGAGGTCCCTGCCGTCTGTCGCCGTCTCGTCGGTCATCGCTCTTGTGTCCTCTTTACCGTCTCGGGCGGGATGGGCTTCGCTAGCTGACCCTGTTGACGGAACGGTGTTGGCGAAACAGCATCTTACCATGTGGGGAATCGTTCTGACCAACGCGGCGGGCGACGCGATCGAACGGGTCGTGGTCGACGCGCCGATTGAGTCCCTGCGCGACTGGTGCCGGCAGGCTCTCGAATCGCGCCCCGAGGCGGCGCGCGCTCGACTGGTCTCCGATGATGGTCTTTTGGAATATGCCTATCCCGAATGTAGCGATTCCGTCCGGTGACGAGTCGGTCCTGGGGCCGTCGCAGAGCTACGCGGCAAGGCATTCTGCACTTTGCAGATCGGTTCACTGGCCCGGCTGTCCCCGCGTCATGTGAACACGACTGCAACGGGCGACGCACGACGTATCGACGCGTGATTCGCGTTGCCCCGGTGCGGCCTCAAAAATGGAGGCCTCAGCCTGGCGACACCTGAAACCAGGCGGAAAGCTGTGGAAAACAGTCTTCTAGCGCGGTTTGATTGTGGGGTAGCTTTTGGGGTCGCGTAAGGAAAAAACAAAAGGCGCTGCAAAAACAGCGCCTTAAGTCCGAGAGTGGCTCCGCGGGTAGGATTCGAACCTACGACCAGCCGATTAACAGTCGGCTGCTCTACCACTGAGCTACCGCGGAACAGAGGCTCGGGAGGCGGGCCTATAGCAGTGGCGCGCGCGGCTGTGCAACGGCTAATGTCGGTCATGAACCCGATTAGGATCGACGACCCCGACGACCCCCGCATCGCCGCCTATCGCGATATCAAGGAGCGCGACCTGACCGGCCGCGAGGGTCTGTTCATCGCCGAGGGTGAGGTGGTGGTCCGCACCCTGGCGTCGTCGGCATCGCGCTGTCGAATGCGATCGATGCTGCTGGCCGAGAAGCGGGCCCTTGGCCTTTCGGACCTGATCACGGGCCTGTCGGTCGAGACGCCGGTCTATGTCGCGGGACAGGCTGTGCTGGATGTCGTGGCGGGATTTCCGCTGCACCGGGGCATTCTGGCGCTGGGCGAAAAGCCGCTGGCCCTGACAATCGCAGAGGCATTGTCAGGGCTGCCGGAGGAAACCGTCGTCGTCGCCGCCTCCGCGATCGGCAATCACGACAATATCGGCGGCCTGTACCGCAATGGCGCGGCCTTCGGGGCGGGCGCGGTGCTGCTGGATGATCTGTGTGGCGACCCCTTCTATCGCAAGGCGATCCGGGTGTCGGTCGGGGCGGTGTTGAGGACGGCGCGGATCGAGCCCTTGCCGCTCGATGGCCTGGTCGACACCCTGATCGCATCAGGGTTCGAGGTCATCGCCCTGACGCCGGGGGCAGGGGAGACCCTGTCGTCGCTCAGGCCCGGCGGTCGGCGTGCGATCCTGTTGGGATCGGAAGGGCCGGGTCTGCCCCGGGCCGTCATCGAACGCTGCCGTGCCGTGCGCATACCGATGTCCGGCGGCTTCGATTCGCTCAACGTCGCGGTGACCAGCGCGGTGGCCCTGCATCAGCTCACGGCGCTCGCGGACTGATCCATTCGCCGGTCAGGCGAAACAGGCGCGACCGAATGCGCTCGCTACGTGACAAGTTGCGGAATTCTTTGCGCAAAGCGATGCGTGCGCTTGATGGAACGCTGTTTCTGTGGCGCCCTGTTTGCAGGGGGACGTCATCATGACCCATCTGATCCATTTCGCGCACAGGAACGCCCGGACCGTCGCCATGGCGGCGATGGCGATCGGCGTCGTGCTGGCAGGCGCTATCGGCTGGATGACCGCGCCGGTCTGAGCCCGGTCGACATACGGTGCCCGGACGGGCAGGTTCGCACGGTCGCCTGCGTCCGTGGAGTTCCGTCATGTCGTCTCGCCTGTTTCTCGCTGCCGTCTCGACCCTGGCCCTGCTCGCGGGGTGCGCCACGGCGGGACAGGACCGGGCCGGCGGTCTGGTCGATCCGGCCCGGCTGAACGAGACGGTTCGCATCCTTGCCGGTGACGACTTCGAGGGCAGGGGGCCCACGACGCCGGGCGAGGAAAAGGCGGTCACCTGGATCGCCGACCAGTTTCAGGCGCTGGGGCTCGAGCCCGCTGGCGATGACGGCACATGGTTCCAGACCGTGCCGATCAACCGCTTCACTCAGGACGGGCCTGCCGTGATCACCGCCCAGGCCGGCGGCGAGACCCTGACATTCCAGCGGGGGACCGAGATCATCGTCGGCAGCCACCGGCCCGTGCCCCGGATCACCCTGACCGACACGCCCGTCGTCTTCGTCGGATATGGCGTCACGGCACGGGAACGCGGCTGGGACGACTTCAAGGGCGTCGATGTGCGCGGCAAGATCGTGCTGATGCTGGTCAACGACCCGGACTTCGAGGTCGCTGCCGACAGCCCCGTGGCGGGCAAGTTCGACGGGCGCGGCATGACCTACTACGGCCGCTGGGTCTACAAGTTCGAGGAGGCGGCCAGGCGTGGGGCGGCGGGCGTCCTGGTGATCCACGAGACGGCCGGGGCGGGCTATCCGTGGAACACGCTGCAGAACTCGTCTACGGCGGCCCTGCTCGACATCGTCCGCGCCGACGTCGAGGCCGAGAGGGTCCAGGCGCAGGGCTGGATCCAGCAGCCGATCGCCGCGCGCCTGATGCAGGCGGCCGGGCTCGATTATGCGACCCTGAAGGCCTCGGCCCAGAGAGTGGATTTCCGTCCCGTCGAGCTGACCGGGGTGACGATGTCGCTGAACTTCGGCCAGACCTATCAGCGGCTGACGACCCGCAACGTCGCCGCCCGCCTGACCGGCACGACCCATCCGGACGAGACCGTGATGTTCGGGGCCCACTGGGACGCCTTCGGCCACGCCACGGCCAACGCGGCGGGCGACGACATCTACAACGGCGCCGTCGACAACGCTTCGGGCGTCGCAGGTTTGCTGGAACTGGCGCGGCTGTTCGCAGAGGCTCCCCGCACCGAACGCTCGACCCTGTTCATGTCGTGGGCGGCGGAGGAGGCGGGCCTTCTAGGTGCCTATCATTATGCGGCCTATCCGCTGGTGCCGCTGGAGACGACGGTGGCCAACATCAACATGGATTCGCTACTGCCCGGCCCTGCCGAGCCCCAGATCGTGGTCATCGGCTATGGCAAGACCGATCTGCAGGACCGGCTCGAGCGCGACGCCGTCGCCGTTGGCCGCACCCTGATCGCCGACCCCGCACCCCAGGTCGGAGCCTTCTATCGCTCGGACCACTTCCCTCTGGCCAGGATGGGGGTGCCGGCCCTGTTCGCGGCGGCGGGCTTCACTGGGGCGTCGGAACGCAGCCGGGTCTATGTGCGCGATCGCTATCATCAGCCTACGGACGACTGGGACGCCGACTGGACGATGAATGGCGCGGCTGAGGACGTGCAACTGCTCTACGGCGTCGGCCGCTGGCTGGCCAAAGGTCGCAACTGGCCTAAATGGACGCCCGGCAACGAGTTCGAGGCGGTCCGCGAGGCCAGCGCGGCGCGGCGGCGATAAACCACCGGCCTTACCGGTCCCAGGGAAACTTCAGGGTCGGCGTATTCGCATAGCGATCCATGGCGAGCACCAGACGCGCGCCGCTGCCGGGTGCAAGCCGGACCGTGAACGTTGCCGCATCCACCGGCTCGCTCTTGCCGTCGATCGAGACGGTCCTGATCCGGTGCTCGCCGTAGCCGCCGCCTTGCACCAACACCGTGCGGTTCTGTGTCGGTGACAGGTTGACCAGGGTCACGGCGGTCTCGTCGGCGGTCATGTCGTCGATCAGGGCGGCGACGTCCTCGGGCACGCCCGCCCGCCGGGAGACCGGATCGAAGTAGCGCAAGCGGGCATACAGTGGCGATCCTCCGGCATTCGGCGCTGTCGGCGCCCAGGATGGACGCGCGATGTGCAGGGCGCCCATCATGGCGTGCATCAGGGAGGTCACGCTGGCCGGATTGAACTCGATCCGGGCGTCGGCCAGCCGGGTGTCGGGCGTCGATGTGTCCTCGCGCTCGGCTCTGGCCATTTCGGCGACCCGGGCCAGGTCGGCGCGCAGGGCGGTCTCCGGCCAGGCGGCGTTGCGGCCTTCCAGGTATGCGATCCACGGATGATCCGGAGCCCGCGCCCGGTCCGACGGCTTCATCGAAAACCACCACAGATCCAGACTGTTGGTCTGGTTCATTCCGTCCTTCCAGCCATACCAGCCGTCCGCGCCATACATGGTCGGCGTCTGGACCTTGCCGTCCTGGGTGCGTCGCGCCGCATTGATGCGGTCGGTCTGTTTGCGCCAGGTCTCCAGATACTTGTCGTCGCCGGTCAGCAGATAGGCGTTGAAGAAACCAAGGATGGTCCGCAATACCCGGCTGCGATCCTCGCGCTCGCCGGTCACCGGATTGACCGGCGAAAAGCCCCAGCCATAGGCACCGCCCCACCACTTGCCTTCGGCCGACGACCCGATCACCCCGTCCAGCCCGACGTTGGACGGCAGCAGGTCGTCGTTTGCCTTCGCCCGCTCGGCCCAGGCATCGACATATCCGAGCAGCCAGCCGCGATATTTGGCCTCGCCCGTAATCAGGAAGGCGTTGAGCGCCAGGGTGGTGGCGAACAGGTTCAGCGGGTGGTCGCCGACGACGTCGGTGTATTCCTCATAGTGGGCCAGAAACTCCTCGTAGGTCTCCTCGCCATGCTCGATGAAGAAAGCCGAGGGGTCGAAGGGATCGCCGACCCAGTCCAGGGCGGTGGCCTTCCGCAGCATCGGCCCCTTTGAGCCGTTCATCAGGCTGCGGATGATCCTGTGCTGAGGATCGTAGTTTGGCGCGGCCGGGTCCTCGCCCATGTAGAGACCGGCGAAGCGGCGGGCGCGGTCGATGAAGCGCGGGTTGTTCGGGTCCGACAGGCCCTGAACGTTGAACAGCGTCATCTCTTCCGCATGGTGCTGCCAGTCCAGCTGGACGCAGAACTCCTTGTGGAACATCCCGTCGCGGGCGATCTCGACCTCGACGGTCCTTGCGGCCGTGTACTGCCGCAGATGCCCTTCCCAGGCCTGGGTGTACATCGTCTTGACCACTTCGGCCCCGCCCAGGGCATGGAGCAGGGGCCAGTCGTTGACGTTCTCGATGGCGTCGTCCGGGCCGTCGTTCGCCCCCCACCGCTCGAAGCACAGCAGGTACCCGCGCTCGTCGAAATAGCGGTTGTAGAAGACCTTGCAGGCCTCGGCGTTGGCGTCGAGCAACTCGCGCTGCAACAGGGCCCAGGTCGGGGCCGGCATCGGGGCCGAGACCTCTATCGCCGTCGCCGTCGATGCCGCGCAGGGCAGGGCGGCGACGAGCGGGGCGAGCGCTGCCCCGCCCAGTACGTCGCGGCGGCGCGCCTGTGGCAGGAGTCGTCTCATCCGGCGGCCTTCAGGGTCAGGCGTTCGATCTTGCCGGTGATCAGGAAATAGGCGGCGATCACCAGGGCGCAGTGCAGGCCGACGAACCACAGGGCCAGGTCGAAGGAGCCGGTCGCCTGGACGATGTAGCCGATCACGATGGGGGTCACGATGCCCGCGGTGTTGCCGAAGGTGTTGAAGATGCCCCCGGTCACGCCGACAAACTCACGCGGCGAGGTGTCGGAGATCACCGCCCAGCCCAGCGAGGCGATCCCTTTGCCGAAGAAGGCCACGGCCATCAGCACGATCACCAGCCAGCCCTGCTCGACGTAGGCGCAGGCGATGATCAGGCAGGACAACAGCATTCCGATGAGCAGCGGCGTCTTGCGTGCGATCGTCAGGCTGCCGGTCCGCTTCAGCAACTGGTCCGAGATGACCCCGCCCAGAACCCCGCCGACGAAGCCGCACAGGGCCGGTGCTGCCGTCGCCCATCCCGCGTCCATGATCGACAGGCCGCGCTCGCGTACCAGATAGATCGGGAACCAGGTGACGAAGAAATAGGTCAGGACGTTGATCCCGTACTGGCCGATGAAGACGCCCATCAGCATCCGGCTGCTGAGCACCTGCGAGACGTTGGCCCAGTTGAAGGCCGCGGACTTGGTCGCCTGCTTGGTCTCCATGTTGATCAGCCCGCCGCCGGCCTCGATGTAGTCGAGCTCGGCCTGGTTGACGCCGGGATGGTCGCTGGGGCTGCGGATGATCCACCAGAAGACGAGGGCACCGATGAGCCCAAGCCCGCCCATGACGAAGAACACCGAATGCCAGTCAAAGGTATGTACCAGCCAGCTCATCAGGGGCGCGAACACCACCAGTGAGAAATACTGGGCCGAGTTGAATACGGCCGAGGCGAAGCCTCGCTCCGATCCGGGGAACCAGGCGGCGACCAGCCGGGCGTTGCCGGGGAAGGAGGGGCTCTCGGCCAGGCCGACCGCGAACCGCATGGCGAACAGGCCCGCGAAGATCGCTCCGCCGACCAGGAAGCCCGAGAAGCCCTGGATCATGGTGAAGAAGGACCAGGTCGCGATGGCGATGGCGTAGATCAGCTTGGTCCCGAACCGGTCCAGCAGGGCACCGCCCGGGATCTGGCCCAGCACATAGGCCCAGGCGAAGGCGGACAGGATGTAACCCATCTCGATCGCATCCAGCCCCAGATCGTCCGCCGCGCTCTTGCCCGCGATCGAGAAGGTCGACCGGTCGGCGTAGTTGATCGTGGTGATCAGGAAGATCAGCAGCAGGATCATGAACCGCACCTTGGTGCGTTTGCTGACGGGGGGCTGGGGGGGTGCGGCGTCGGTCATCGGTCGGCTCCTAAAGCGTCGCAGGATCACGAGCGACACGAAGCGCGGGAAGACCGCATCCTCGACCTGTTCGTTTCCCAGGGGCGCCGGTGGCGCCGACCGTCGCCTCTCGCGGGCGACTGATCCCGACGGACGATAGGGACGGGTTCGCATCGGGTCCAAGCCAATACGACTATCGACCGATCCAGATTGGGTATCGATCGGGTGCCAGATTGTCGCAGCGTGTGATTGATGCAACGACCCATCGCTTCATCGATGACGCGAAACGTTGCCTGAGGGCCGCATCAGTGCGTGTCCTGCATGGGTCGATGCCCGATTAGGATTGGCATCGCCCAATGTGGCGCTCCTATGGTCCGCTCGAAGCCAGAGGGGAAACCCGACCGGCCCACATCTGGCGCTGATCCGCGCCGCCAAGAACGATCCGCAGCATGCGGGCACCATGGGGAAGGACGACTACAATGCGCAACTCGCAGACATTCCAGTTCGCACTGACGACCGGGGTTTCGGCCCTCGCGATGACGCTGGCGCTCGCCGGTGCCGCTCACGCCCAGGCCGCACCGTCCGCGGACGCGCAGGAAGAGACCCAGGTGGACGAAGTCGTCGTTACCGGCTTCCGCGCTTCGCTCCAGAGCGCCGTCAGCGCCAAGCGTCGCGAAAGCGGCGTCGTCGACGTCATCAAGGCCGAGGACATCGCCGACTTCCCCGACCTGAACCTGGCCGAGTCGCTGCAACGCGTGCCCGGCGTCACCATCAGCCGTGCCAATGGCGAGGGCCGCCAGATCTCGGTGCGCGGCCTGGGTTCGGAATACACCCGCGTTCGCGTCAACGGCATGGAGGCCATCGCCACCACCGGTGGCACGGTGAACTCCGGCGGCACCAACCGCTCGCGCGGCTTTGACTTCAACATGTTCGCGTCCGAACTGTTCAACAGCCTGACGGTGCGCAAGTCGGCCTCGGCCGATGTCGAGGAGGGCTCTCTGGGGGCCACGGTCGATCTCCAGACCGCGCGTCCCTTCGACTATCGTGAACCCACCCTCGTGATGGGGGCCCAGGTCAGCTACAACGACCTGGCCCAGGACGCCAAGCCGCGCTTCACCCTGCTGGCCTCCGACACCTGGATGGACGGCAAGTTCGGTGCCCTGATCTCGGCCGCCTACGAGCAGCGCCATATCCTGGAGGAGGGCGCGAACATCACGCGCTGGACCTTCGGCGGCGCCAACGGCGGCTTCAACACCGCCTCGACCCTGGCGGGCTACACCACGGCCCAGATCAACAGTACGAACACCGCGACGGCGCTGTATCACCCGCGCATCCCGGCCTATGTCCAGTACGACCACAACACCGAGCGTCTGGGCCTGACAGGCTCGTTCCAGTTCCGTCCCGACGACCAGACGACCATCTCGCTGGACGTCCTGTATTCCGATGTAAAATCGACCCGCGACGAAGCTCAGCTTCAGGCCATCGGCTTCAGCCGCGCAGGCACCGGCAAGCCCCAGACCATCATCCGGTCCGGCACGGTGGTCGGCAACAACATCGTCTCGGGCGTGTTCGACGCCGTCGATGTCCGCACCCAGTCGGCGCACGACGAGCTTCAGACCCAGTTCCAGCAGTACACCCTGACGGCCACTCGCAACTGGACCGACCGGTTCCGCACCGGCTTCGTCGGCGGTTATTCGCGTTCGGAGTTCTCAAACCCCGTCTCGACGATCGTGACCTTCGACCGGGCCAATACGAACGGCTTCTCCTACGACTTCACGTCGCGGATGCCCAAGTTCGACTTCGGCTTCGATCTGACCAACCCCGCCAACTGGTCGATGATCAACGGTACGTCGGAAGTCCGCATCCGCCCGAACGCGGTGACCAACACCTTCACCACGGCCAAGGGCTATTTCGAGTTCGACGCAAACGAGAACGTCACCCTCAAGGGCGGCCTTGATTATCGCCGGTTCAGCTTCGACTCCGAAGGCCAGTACCGCACCACCGAAACCGTCGTGCAGACCCTGACGGCGTCGGAGCTGGCGGCGGTGTCACGAGTCTTCTCCGGATTTGGCCAGAATCAGGGCTTGCCGACCGGTTCGCCGACCAGCTGGCTGGCGCCTGACCTCGACAAGTTCATCGCCACCTACAACATCTATTCCAACACGGGCATCTACGCCCTGACCGGGCTGAACAACTCGTCGGCCCGCGGCCAGTACATCACGGTCGACGAAAAGGATCTGGGTGCCTATGCCCAGGCCGATTTTCGCTTTGACGCCTTCGGCATGCCGTGGCGAGGTGACGCCGGTGTGCGCTATGTCCTGACCGAACAGTATTCGGACGGCTTCGCCGCCACCGGCGGCACGATCCAGCTGGTTCGGGCGCGCCGCGACTATGACATGTGGCTGCCGTCGGCCAACCTGGCCGTCGATCTGACCGACGACGTCGTGGTCCGCCTGTCGGCCGCCCAGACGATTGCGCGGCCGTCGATCTCGGTCCTGACCCCCGGTGGCGACGTCGGTATCCAGGGGGCGAACCGCAGCTTCTCGTCGGGCAACCCCAACATCATGCCGACCAAGTCGGACAATGTGGACTTCTCGCTGGAATGGTATCCGGACGCGGACAGCCTGTTCGCGCTCGGTGTTTTCTACAAGAAGATCAATACGTTCGTTCAGACCCTGCGCCAGGACATCCCGTTCAACCAGCTGGGTCTGCCGACCTCGCTGCTGACCGGCACCACGGCGCTGCCGACCGATCTGTTCGTCGTCACCCAGCCGGTCAACTCGCCGGGCGGCACGCTGCAAGGCTTCGAGGTCAACGCCCAGAAGCGCCTCGACTTCCTGCCCGGCTGGATGTCCAACTTCGGCGTCCAGGCCAACTACACCTTTGTGGATTCCAGTATCGAGTACCTGACCTCGACGACCGCCGGGGCACCGACGATCAACGAGACCCTTGTCGGTCTGTCCAAGAACGCCGCCAACTTCACCCTGTATTATGAGACCGAAAAGTTCTCGGTCCGGGGCTCGGCCGCCTATCGCCAGGGGTATCTGACCCAGGTTCCGGGCAACGACGGCAACTCGGTCCACGGCACCAACGAGACCCTGAACTTCGATGCCCAGGCTTCCTACAACATCACCGAGAATCTAAAGGTCAGCGTCGAGGGCATCAACCTGACCGACGAGTTCAACGACCAGTACGTCGACGCGTCCAACCGCCTGAACGTCTACAGCCACACCGGGCGTCAGTTCTTCGCGGGCATTCGCTACACCTTCTGATTTCACACCCTCTCTCCCGAACGGACGCTCCTCCCAGAGTCTCCGCACTTCGCGCCGGCCCGCAAAACGGGTCGGCGTTTTTTTGTCCGATGGGTTGGCCACTTGCATCGGTGGTTGAAGCCCGGGCGGCCATGTCCCACAGGAAGGTCATGGCCAAGAAATCCGCAGCGGCGCGCAAGACGGTGTCGAGCGCCAACCTGATCGAACTGGGCGCGGATCGGCTGGCCGTCCTGCTGCTCGAGGCCGCGACGGGCAACGCCAACCTGAAACGCCGGCTCAAGCTTGAACTCGCCGCCGAAGTCGGGGCCGCCGATCTGGCGCTGGAGATCGACAAGCGGATGACGGCGCTGGCGGCCAGCCGCACACGAGTGTCGTGGCGCAAGCGGCCGGAACTGATCGACGACCTGTCGATCCATCTGGACTTCATCGCCGATCGATTGGCGGGGCTGGACGCAGGCCTGGCACTGGGCCGCATCGTCGCCTGGTTCGACCTCTATCCGGGGCTGGCCTCGCGGGTGAAGGATCCCAAGGGGGAACTGTCGGCCCTGTTCTTCGACGCCGCGCCGGATTTGGCGCGCGTCGCCTCCGCCGCCGATCCCGAGGTCGTCGGACCTGTGTTGTTCGAGGCCCTGCAGACCCGGCTGTCGGACTGGGGCGGCTGGATCGGCCGGGCCGCGCCAGACCTGAATGAGCCTGTCGCCGGTGATCTTCTGGCGCGTCTGACCGATGGAAGGCCGCGCCCGACGGGACGGCTGGCCCTCGTGGTGCGAAAGCTCGCCGACCGCACCGGCGACGTCCAGGCCTGGGCCGACGCCATCCCCGACATCGAGAAGTCCAAACCGGATGTCGGGGCCGAGATTGCGCGCCGTCTGGCCGCCTCCGGCCGTGTCGCCGATGCCCGCGTCGCGCTGGAGGCCTCTCGGCCCCGCCCGCCGACCGCGTCGAAATGGGCCCTGCGAACGGGTTCGGTGCCCCAGGTCGAGCCGTCCGATGTCTGGGACGCCGCCGAAATCGTTGTGCTGGAGGCAGAAGGCGCGGCGGATGAGGCCCAAACCCAGCGCTGGGCCCTGTTCGAGCGCACGCTGTCTGCGGAGACCTTGCGCGCGTTCATCGGCCGCTTGCCGGACTTCGACGACGTCGAGGCGCTCGACCGTGCCCAGGCCGTCGCCGCCGCCTGGCCGGACGCCGCCAGGGGGCTGGCCTTCCTCATGAATTGGCCGGCGCTGCGAGAAGCCGCCGCCATGGTCTTGACCCGGGCGGTCGACCTGCGACTCGACGCCGAGCAGACCGCGCTGTGGTCGGGGCGTCTGGCCGGGCGCTATCCCAATGCGGCCCTCAGCCTGATTCGCGCCCGCGCCCGTCTGCTGTGTCGCCAGGGCCTGGGTCGGTCCGACGAGGTCCGCGCCCTGTCGGCTGAAGCCGCCGGCATGACCGACACGCCGGGTGCCCTCGACGGCATCGTTCCTCACGCGGAGTTCATCGATGAACTCGAAGCCTTGTCGCGACCCGGTCGCCCCGGCTGGCGTTAGACCGGATCGGCCGAGGAGATCATCTGTTGCGCGACATCCGCACCGACTGGCACTGGAAGGATCCCGCCGAGCGCAAGCCTGCGCGCGAGGACTTGGTGCCCCGTGTCGGTGTCCGCCTGATCGTGGTCTGCGAGGCGAAGGGATGCGACCACGCCGTCCTGATGGATCCCCGGCCCCTGTTCGGCGGTCGCCGTGCCTGGCCCCAGGCAGGGCGGACCAGCCGCTTCCGCTGTCGCTGTGGCTCGCGCGAGGCGACCCTGTCCTACACCGCCAACACGGCGCAGAGCGACGGCCCGATCTCGCGCGACGCCATCCGCCTGTGGACGTGAGCGAGGCCCGTGTTGTAAGGGCTGCGGCCTACCGAATGCGGATGTGGCGGAACTGGTAGACGCACCAGATTTAGGTTCTGGCATCGCAAGGTGTGGAGGTTCGAGTCCTCTCATCCGCACCATATTTTTCAGGGCGCTACCGCTCGGCTCGCGGAGCCTCGCTGCTTGAGCGCCAGAGTTCAGGGCGCTACCGCTCGTGACCCGGTCGCTCGCGACTTGGGCGCAGGCGTCGTGGGGCGCTATCGCTCGTCGCGCGGCGGCTCGATGCTTGAGCGCGAGGGCTCTGCCTCAACAAAAAAGGCCCCGGATCACTCCGGGGCCTTTCTCGTGTTGGAGTGATCGAAAGATCAGTCCTTCTGGTTGTCGACGCCCGTGCCCATGGCTTCGGCAGGGGAAGACATCGTGGTCTCTTCGGTGATGTCGATGCCCTTGGCCAGTTTGGAGTTGGCGAAGCCGTAGGCGGCGTAGATCACCGCACCGACCACGGCATAGATGCCCAGGATGGTGAGCGGCAGCGGATTGCCGTTCATCGCGTGCTGGATCATCGGCCAGAAGTTGAAGCCAGCCAGCGCCAGACAGGCGAAAATGCCCGCGCCGGCCGTCCAGACGCCGCCCGGCACCTTGAACGGACGCTCCATTTCGGGGTGCTTGATGCGCAGGAAGATCACGCTCAGGCACACGATCGAGAAGGCCACCGCCGTGCCCAGCGACACCAGGTCGCCGAGGATCGAGATCGGCAGGAAGGAGGCCGCGATGGCGATCAGCACGCCCAGCAGAATGGTGCCGATCCAGGGCGTACGGAACTTGGGATGGATCACGGCGAAGACGCGCGGCAGCAGGCCGTCACGCGCCATGGTGTAGAAGATCCGCGTCTGGCCGTAGCAGAGTACCAGCATGACCGAGGTCAGACCCGTGATGGCGCCGATCTTGATCAGGAAGCTGATCAGGTTCAGCTGCCCACCCTCGGCCGAGGCCAGCGAGACGTTGGCCCACTCGAGACCCATGCGGTCGATGGCGACGGCGACGGGTGCCGGGCTGGCCAGTTCCAGATAGGGAACGACGCCGGTCATGACGGCCGCGACGGCCATATAGATCAGGGTGCAGACGAACAGGGCGCCGAGGATGCCGACAGGGACGTCCTTGGACGGGTTCTTGGCCTCGGCGGCAGCGGTCGAGACGGCCTCGAACCCGACGTAGGCGAAGAAGATGATCGATGCACCGCGCAGAATGCCCGTCGCCCCGAACTCACCGAAATTGCCCGACGTGTTCTCGGGGATGAAGGGCACCCAGTTGGCCGGGTTCACATAGCCGATCCCCACCGCGATGAAGGTCAGCAGCACGATGATCTTGATCAGCACGATGATGTTGTTGATCCGGGCGGACTCGCTGACGCCCAGGACCAGCAGGCCGCACACGGCGGCGATACCGACGGCAGCCACCAGGTTGAAGGTGCCGGTCAGGGGGAAGGTGCTGCCGGTTTCGGACACCACGGCGTTCACCAGCGGCGTCGCCCACGAGGGGCCTTCGCCGCCTGCGTACTGGATCATCGGGAACAGGGTTTCCGACAGGCCGAAATCTTTCAGGATCGAGACGACATAACCGGACCAGCCGACCGCCACGGTCGAGGCGGCGACGCCGTAC
Source organism: Brevundimonas sp. (assembly GCF_016463485.1). Lineage (GTDB taxonomy): Bacteria > Pseudomonadota > Alphaproteobacteria > Caulobacterales > Caulobacteraceae > Brevundimonas. The sequence goes on along the minus strand of NZ_JAEMRD010000059.1, from coordinate 3,203 downwards.
TCAAGCACCAGCAACCAGCCCATGATCCAGGCGAAGACCTCGCCCAGGGTTCCGTAGGCATAGGTGTAGGCCGAGCCGGATACCGGCATGGTCGAGGCCAGTTCGGCGTAGCAAAGGCCCGCCAGGCCGCAGGCGATGCCGGCGACGATGAAGGACAGCATGATGGCCGGGCCCGCATTGGCGGCCGCGACCTGACCGGTCAGAACGAAGATACCGGCACCGATGATGGCCCCGATGCCCAGGCTCATCAGATTGATCGGACCGAGAGAGCGTTTCAGCTCGCTCTTGGCCGCTTCCTTCTGGATCTGGGCCACCGATTTCTTGAGGAACAGCTGGTTCCCCCCAGGCTTGACGCCGTTTGCCGACATGAAGTCGCGCCCCCGAAAAATTGCACGGCAGACCCTCCCCGGGCCGCCTTCCTGGCCGGACGCTAGCGAGGGATTGTGCGGCGCGCAACGCGGTTTACGAACCGTGACGGCCGCGCGACGCTTTCGTGATGCGGGATTCTTGGTGGGAGGAGGCCGTTCGCGCTAGGTGAGCCTGTGATTCCGCTCCCCACCAGCCAGCCCCGGCTTCCGATCCACGACGTGCTGGAAGCGCTGATGGCCGCGCTATCCGGACACGACGCCGTCGTGCTCGCCGCCCCGCCGGGGGCTGGCAAGACCACGGTCGTGCCTCTGGCCCTGCTGGACGCACCTTGGCTGGCGCGCGGCAAGATTCTGGTGCTGGAGCCGCGCAGGCTGGCGGCACGCGCCGCCGCCGAGCGGATGGCGGCGATGCTGGGCCAGACGGCCGGCCAGACCGTCGGCTATCGTACCCGGTTGCAGAGCCGCATCGGGTCGACGACGCGAATCGAGGTCATCACCGAGGGCGTCTTCACCCGGATGATCCTGGACGATCCCGGCCTGGATGGCGTCGGGGCGGTGCTGTTCGACGAGTTCCACGAGCGGTCGCTGGATGCCGATCTGGGCCTGGCCCTGGCGCGGGACAGCCAGTCGGTACTTCGGCCGGACCTCAAGCTGGTGGTGATGTCGGCGACGCTGGACATCGCCGGGATCGCGCGGCTGCTGAATGGGGCTCCCGTCGTCGAGGCCAGGGGGCGGATGTTCCCGGTCGAGACCCTGTATCTGGGCCGCGACGTCGCGGAACGGATCGAGGCTGCGGTGGCGCGGGCCTGTCGGCTGGCGTTGTCGGAGCAGACGGGATCGATCCTGGCCTTCCTTCCGGGGCAGGGGGAAATCCACCGCACGGCTCAGGCCCTGGCCGATCGACTGCCGCCCGACGTCGAGGTCGCGCCGCTGTACGGGGCGCTGGACAAGGCGGCGCAGGACCGGGCGCTGAAGCCGGCACCACCGGGTCGTCGCAAGGTGGTGCTGGCCACATCGGTCGCCGAGACCAGCCTGACCATCGAGGGCGTTCGCGTGGTGATCGACGGCGGCCTTTCGCGCGTGCCCCGGTTCGAGCCCGCCAATGGCCTGACGCGCCTGGCGACGGTGCGTGTCAGCCGGTCCTCGGCCGAACAGCGGCGAGGCCGGGCAGGGCGGACCGAGCCGGGGGTCTGCTACCGGCTGTGGGACGAGGAGGCGACGCGGGGGCTGGTCCCGCATCAGCGACCGGAAATCCTGGAGGCGGACCTGACCGGGCTGGCGCTGGATCTGGCGCGATGGGGCGCGCGGTCGGCGCAAGGGCTGGCGCTGCTGGACCCGCCGCCCGCCGGAGCCTTCGCCGAGGCACGCGCGGTGCTTACCCGGCTGGGCGCGCTAGACGGGGACGGGACGTTGACGGCGCACGGGCGTCGGCTGGCGACCCTGCCGCTGGGCCCGCGGCTCGGGCATCTGGTCGCCGTCGCCTCGGACGGGGGCGATGCCATGACGGGCGCGAGGATCGCGGCGGTGCTTAGCGAGCCGGGGCTTGGCGGAAACGACGTCGACCTGCGGGATCGGCTGAAGGGGTTCGACCGCGATCGTTCGCCCCGCGCCAACGACGCACGCCGTCTGGCCGAACGCTGGGCAAAGGCGGCGGGGGGCGGCAAGGGCGGAGATGTCGAGGTCGGAGCCCTGCTGGCCGAGGCCTTCCCGGAGCGCGTGGCGCGGGCGCGGGGCAAGTCGGGCGAGGTGTTGCTGGCCTCGGGGCGTGGGGCCTTCCTCGATCCCGCCGACGCCCTGGCCCGCGAGCCGTGGCTGGCCGTCGCGGACCTGGGCGGTGGTGAGGCGCGTGACCGCATCCGTCTATGCGCGCCGTTGGACACGGCCGCGCTGGAACACCGGATTACCGTCGAGGACCGGCTGACGAAGGAGTCGTCGGGGCGGATGGTTGTCCGCCGTATCCGCCGGGTCGGGGCCTTGGTGGTCGATGAGCGGCTCATGGGACCGCCGGACCGCGAGACCCTCACCGCCGCCCTCAGGGCCCAGGTCGAACGGGACGGGTTCGCGGACCTGAACTGGGGGGAGCGATCGAAGGGATTGCGCAAGCGGCTGGTCTTCGTCGCGGGGCTGGAGGACGGCTGGCCCGACGTCTCGGATGCCGGCCTGGTTGCGGCGCGAGAAGATTGGCTCTTTCCCCTCCTGGAGACGGCGAAGGCACTGGAGGCGATCTCCGACAGCGATCTGGAACAGGCGATCCGAAGCCTGATCCCCTGGGATCGCCAGCGCGCGCTGGATCAACTGGCTCCTGCGCGCTTGACGACGCCGTTGGGATCCGTCGCCATCGACTATGCGGCCGAGGGCGGACCCCGCGTGGATATCCGGGTCCAGGAACTGTTCGGCGTGAAGACTCACCCGACCGTCGGTAACGGCCGCGTCCCCCTGACCCTGGCCCTGCTATCGCCCGCACGCCGCCCCGTGCAGATGACCAAGGATTTGCCCGGCTTCTGGTCCGGCAGCTGGAGCGCCGTTCGCGCCGAGATGCGCGGCCGCTACCCCCGCCACCCCTGGCCCGAGAACCCCGCTGACGCTGATCCAACGAACCGGGTGAAACCGAGGGGGACGTGAGGCGAGCTTGACCTTTCGCGCCTCTCCGGCTCAATCGCTAGCCTTCTTTGAGGACACGACGCCATTGACCGACACCCATCTCCTGACGGCTCCCAGCCCGGCATCGACGCGGCGGGTGTTGTTCGCCAGTCTGATCGGGACGACGATCGAGTTCTTCGACTTCTACATCTATGCGACAGCGGCGGTGCTGGTTTTCCCGGCTCTGTTCTTCCC
>NZ_JAEMRD010000198.1 GCF_016463485.1 Brevundimonas sp. | reverse complement strand
ATGGTCGGTGCGACCGGGTCGAACACGTTCGAGACGGCGGCGACCGCCAGTGCCCCCGCCGCCTCGGCTGTCTCGACCACGGTCCGCGCGCCCGCCTCGCCCTGGACCTATGCGGCCTTCAACGCCGCGATGCAGGCTTCCGGTCGTCCCCACGCCGTCACCGAGGCCCAGTGGAGCGAGATCAACGCCCGTAAGCCCGCGGCCATCGAACGCATCCGTGCCTATCTGGCCGGGCGCTTCAACGGTGTCGCCGACCCGGCCGTCATCGCCGCCTTCGAAAGCGTGCCGCGCGAATATTTCCACTACGCCTACGCCAGTCAGGCCTCGACCGCCTACCAGGCCTATGAGGCCAACCCCAAGCCCTGGGCCATCGGCCACGGCTCCGTCCTGTCCGACTATCTGGGTCAGGCCTATATGACCCAGCTGGCTGCGCCCAAGCCCACCGACGTGACGCTGGAGATCGGCACCGGCTCGGGCTTCCAGTCGTCCCTGCTCGGCCGCATCGTCCGCGACGCCTATACGATCGAGATCATCGAGCCGATCGGACGGGCGGTGGGCCGGATCTTCGCGCCGCTGGGATACACGAACGTCCACGGCCGGGTCGGCGACGGCTATTTCGGCTGGCCCGAGGTCACCGAGGGTTTCGACACCATCATGCTGACCTGCGTGGCCCAGTACGCCCCGCCCGAACTGTTCCGCCAGCTCAAGCCCGGCGGCAAGCTGATCATCCCGATCGGCCAGCCCTTCCGCCGGGGCCAGGTCCTGTATGTCTACACCAAGGACGCTGAGGGCCGCGTCCACTCCCGCCGCGACGTCGGCGTCTTCTTCATCCCCATGACCGGCGCCATGCAGGCGCGGCCGAAACCGGAATAGCCGGGCCGGACGTTCGTCCGACCCGGCTATGTCTCACACGATCGTCAGGCCGTCTGGCTTACAGGTACCAGTCCTGGCCGTGATAGGCGCCGTGGCTCGCGGTCGGGTCGAGGTCCAGCATGAACCGGCCCGATAGGCCGCCCATGTCGGAACCCGCATCGAAATCGTCCATGGTCGGCAGGACGGACGGGCCCGCGTCCTTGACGCCCGCTTCCTCGCCGATTCCGCCGGCCGTCCAGATCACGTCCGCTGTCCGCAGGGTGGTGTTGGTCAGGCCGATGACCATGTCGTTGGTTCCGTTGCCGCCCAGATCGACGAACAGGAAGGACGCGCCGTTCAGATAGGCGATGCCGAAGGTGTCGCTGGCCCCTGTGCGGACGGCGGTCAGGTCGATCCGGTCTGTTCCTGAGACGAAGTCATAGATGATGTCCGCCGCGCCCGAGGTCGAATCCGTGACCCGGTCGTAGCGGAACGTATCCGCGCCGGCTCCGCCGAACAGCTGGTCGGCACCACCGCCACCGGCGATGACGTCGTTGCCCGCGTTGCCGACGATCGGATCGGCCAGGGACGACCCGACCAGGATGTCAGCCGAGGCCGAGCCTTCCATGTAGACGCCGAACCCGCCGCCGTAGTCGATGTCGCTGCCGTTGACCGTGCGACCGACCGCCGTGGTCAGGAACAGCCCCTGCGCCGTCTCGGCATAGACATAGCTCCAGCCGTTGGCTTCGCGGTAGATGGTGACCGAGGTCGCCCGCAGGGCCGTGATGTCGATCCGGTCCTCGCCCGTGGTGAAGTCGTACAGGTTGTCGAAGCCCGAGGTCTGGTTGGAATCGCCGCGTCCGTCATAGCGGAACACGTCCGCCCCGGCCCCGCCGCCAATGGCATCCGCGCCACCGCCGCCGATCAGAATATCGGCACCTGCGCCGCCGAAGATGGGATCGGCTGTGCTGGAACCGAAGATGGTGTCAGCGCCCGCCGAACCGATCACATAGACACCGAAATTGCCGTTGTAGATAAAGTCGTCGGCATTGACGTTGGAGCCCCGGACGAAGATCTGCACCGGGCCGCCGGGGGTTTCGGCGAACACCACCGAACTGCCGTCGGCCAGTCGTCCGACGCTGACCGAGGTGGCGTTCAGAGCAGCCAGATCGATCTGGTCCACGCCCGACTGGAAGTCGGTGATCGTGTCCTGGGAGCCGGCCGTCGAATCCGCGGCTGCGGTGTAGCGGAACACGTCCGCGCCCGCGCCGCCGGTCAGGGTGTCGGCTCCGCCGCCACCCACGATCAGGTCGTCGCCGGCTCCGCCCGCCAAAGTGTCAGGCGCGGCGTTGCCCTGCTGGATCACGGGCTGCGGCCCGCCCAGGGTAAAGGCCACGTCCGAGAACTGCAGCCGTTCGACATTGGTCAGTCGATCGACACCGTCCGCGCCGCTGACGGTGGTCACGCCGTTCAGGGTCGAGATCGTGTAGCTGGCGTAGGCGCCGTTGAAGACGGCCGTGTCCGCGCCGTCGCCGCCGTCGAGGATGTCGCTGCCGAGGCCGCCGGTCAGGCGATCGTCGCCGGCGTCGCCGACCAGGGTGTCGTTGCCCGCGCCGCCGTCGATGGTGTCGTTGCCCGAAACCAGCACACCGCCGCCCCGGGGACCGGCCAGGCCGAAGCTGCTCTGGTCGCCGTACAGGAAGTCGTTGCCGTCGCCGCCCAGGATCGTGTCGTCGCCGCCGTTGCCGTAAACGGTGTCATTGCCGGCACCACTGTCGAGGTAGTCCCGACCTGCCGCGAGATACCCGTTGAGTCCGTTATCGTTATCCTCGTCGCCGTACAGGAAGTCGTTGCCGAGGCCGCCGAAGGCGGTGTCGTCGCCCTGGCCGCTCCAGATCCGGTCGTCGCCACCGCCGGCATCGATCGTGTCGTCACCGGCGTTGCCGCCGAAGAACTGGGTGGCGACGTCGCCCGTCATCGTGTCGTTACCGCCGAGGCCGTAGAAGTTCCCGCTGCGAGCGACATTGAAGCTGTCGTCGAAATTGGTCAGCCGGATGTTGTTGCCCAGGGTCTCGACGGACGTCAGGGTCCCGCCGATCACGGCACCCAGACGTGCGACGCCGTCGGTGGTCAGATCGAGGTTCACACCCGATGTCCGTGCGACCAGGCTGACGTTGATGACGTCCGTTCCGTCTCCACCGTCGAAGCTGTCGCCGAAGCCGATGAAGGCCGTGTCGTCGCCCGCGCCGCCGGTTGCGGTCTCGGCTACGCCGTCGTCGAGCTCGGCACCTGAGACGAACCGACCTGCGGCGTTCTGGAGGATGGAGCCGAAATTGAAGCCGGTCGTCAGGCTGTCGTTGCCGTCGCCGCCGTCCAGACTATCGCGCCCATTGCCACCGTCGAGGCTGTCGTTACCGACGCCGCCCAGGATGGTGTCGTCGCCGTCGTCGCCGCTCAGGCTGTCGTCGCCCAGCCGACCCTCGATCAGGTCGTTGCCCGCGCCGGCAGAGATGCCTTCGCCGGTCGCGCCGCCGAAGAACTGGTCGTTGAAGCCGGTCAGGACGGCCTGGAAGGACTCGAAATTGGTGAAGGTCCCGCCGGTGATTGCAGCATAGGCCGCCTGGCCTGCGACGGCGTCGCCCGTCATGTCGATGCTGACCCCGGCCGTCCGGGCCGTCAGATCGATGCGCAGTCGATCCCTGACACCGACGCCGCTATCGGCGCCGCCATCGGCGATGTCGCCCTGGCCGGCCGTGATCGTGTCGTCGCCCGCGCCACCGTTCAGGGTGTCGATCTCGTTGTCGTCGACGTAATTCGTGAAGTTGGGGATGCGAACCGCCGTCCCCGACAGGAAGCTGTCGGCGAAAGTCAGGGTCGCCAGGCCGCCGGTGATGAAGTCTGCGCCGTCATCGCCGTTGACCGTGTCCCGGCCACGCCCGCCCATCAGGAAGTCGCGTCCGGCCCCGCCGGAGATCTGGTCGTCGCCGTCGCCGCCGTCGATGCCGTCGCCCGCGTTCTCCAGCACGCCCGTCTCGTCGCCGCCGCGAATGACGTCCGCTCCGGCCCCGCCGCGTATGGAGTCACCCCCCGCCAGGCCGTCGATGATATCGTCGCCCGCCCCCCCGATCAGATCGTCAATTCCGGTCGTTCCCGTGAAGGTCGGCATGGTTGTTTCTCCCTATCGTTGAGAGAAACGTGGTCTCCCGGGTAAGGTCTTGTCAACCATTGTTCAGCGCCGCCGATGACTTGAGACTCTCAGGACAAACTGAAATCCTTGAGTAACGTACGATAACCGACCTTTCTGTCCGGCTTGCGAAGCTCTCGGAAGGCGGTCTTTTCTCTCGCGAAACGCGAACCTGTCTGCGGGCCGGCCAGGGCGTCAGCCCGCCGCCTGCACCGCCCCCGCGACATCGGCGACCACCGATTTCACCAGGGCCGCGTCGTCGCCCTCGGCCATCACGCGGATCAGCTTCTCGGTGCCCGAGGGGCGGACCAGAAGCCGGCCTGCGCCATTCAGCCGCGCCTCGCCCTCGGCGATGGCCGCGATGACCGTGGCGTCCTCCAGCGGTTTGCCGGCAGCATAGCGGACGTTCTTCAACAACTGCGGCACCGGCTCGAACTGGCGCGCCAGTTCGCTCATCGGCTTGCCGGACTCGACCAGAACCGCCAGCACCTGCAGCGCCGCCATCAGGCCGTCGCCGGTAGTGGCGTGGTCGTGCAGGATGATGTGGCCCGACTGTTCGCCGCCGATGTTGAACCCGCCCTCGCGCATCCGCTCCATCACATAGCGGTCGCCGACCTTGGTCCGCTCCAGCGTCAG
>NZ_JAEMRD010000058.1 GCF_016463485.1 Brevundimonas sp. | reverse complement strand
CCCCCAGGCCACGGCCTGGCGCGGCATCCAGCGCCGCATCCTGAAGCTGGCGGTCGACGCCGGCCGGCCCGAGGACGGCGTCGCCCTGGCCCGCGAACTGGCCATGACCACCTATCGCACCGCCGAGGAGTTCGGCGACCGCTTCGCCAGCGACGCCCCCACGTTCGCCGGCCAGGCCTATCCCGTCTGCGAATACCTGACGGCGCGGGGCAAGGCCTATCGCACCCACACCACGCCGTCGCGCTGGCTCAGCCTGTCGGACTCGATCGATCGCCATTCGGTCCTGCCGGAATCGATCACCACCCCGACCACCCTGGTCGGCTTCACCTCGGACCGGCTGGTGCCGATCGACGACATGCGCGAGCTCGCCGCCCGCCTGCCCACCCTCTGGCGTCTGGTCGAGGCCCCGTCCCTCTATGGCCACGACGCCTTTCTGCAGGAGGACGCCCTCGTCGGCGACATCCTCCGCACCGCTCTCAAGGACATCGACCAGTGACCCGCCCCTCGCGTACCGCAAAAGACATCCGCACCATCTGCGCCCGCTCCGGCGTGGATCAGGACCCAGCCCATGGCGCGGTCATGCCGCCGCTATATCTGTCGTCGAACTATTCCTTCGCCGGCTTCGATCAGAAGCGGAAATACGACTACAGCCGCTCGGGCAATCCCACGCGTGACGTGCTCGCCGACACCTTGGCCGAACTCGAGGGCGGCGCCGGATGCGTCGTGACCTCGACCGGCATGGCCGCGGTCGATCTGCCGCTGAACCTGCTGTCGCCCGGCGACCTGCTGATCGCGCCCCACGACTGCTACGGCGGCACCCACCGCCTGTTGTGTGCCCACGCGAAGAAGGGTCATTTCGAGGTTCTGTGGGTCGATCAGGGTGATCCCGTCGCGCTACAGGCCGCCTTCGCGCTGAACCCCAAGCTCGTGTTGGTCGAGACCCCGTCCAACCCCCTGCTACGCGTCGTCGACGTCGCCGACATCTGCGTCCGTGCCCATGCGGTCGGGGCCAAGGTGATCGCCGACAACACCTTCCTGTCGCCCGCCCTGCAACGCCCGATCGAGCTGGGCGCCGACATCGTGGTTCACTCCACGACCAAATACATCAATGGCCATTCCGACGTGGTGGGGGGCGCCGTGATCTGCGCCGATCCGGCCGACCACACCGAACTGGCCTGGTGGGCCAACTGCAAGGGTGTCACCGGGGGGGCCTTCGACGCCTATCTGACCATGCGCGGCATCCGCACCCTGTTCACCCGCATCGAGCGGCAACAGGAGACGGCCGGCCACGTCGCCGCCCTGCTGGAGGCCCATCCTGCGGTCAAGGCGGTCCACTATCCCGGCCTGAAATCCCACCCGAACCACGCCCTGGCCGCGCGCCAGCAACAGGGTCCGGGCGCCATGCTGTCGTTCGAACTGCACGGCGGCGTCGAGGCCGTCCGCACCCTGGTCGAGGATCTGGAGACCTTCACCCTGGCGGAATCACTGGGCGGGGTCGAAAGCCTGATCGCCCACCCGGCCACCATGACCCACGCCGCCATGACGCCCGAGGCCCGCGAGGTCGCCGGCATTACCGACGGCCTGCTGCGCCTGTCGGTCGGCCTCGAGCACCAGGACGACCTGATTGCCGACCTGATGAGGGCGCTGGATGCCGTCTCGGTAGAGCGGGCGGAGGCGGCCTGATCGTTCGACGGGGCGAGGGGCCTGGTGCAGGGTTCAGGCAACCAGCAAGGTAGCGGCGCCATGACCATCACCAACCCCTCCACACCCGCCGCCCGCCGCCGCGACCTGATCCTGAGAAGCCTCGGGTGGTCCACGATCGCGGCCCTGCTGCTGGCCCCGGCCATAGCGATGCAGATGGGCGCGGAGGGCGTTGTCTGGACCGCCGGCGACTTCGTCTTCGCAGGGATCATCCTGGTCGGGGCTGGCATCGTCTGCGAGCTGGTCGCCTGGCGTTCGGGCGACATGTTCTATCGCTCCGGTGCAGTGCTGGGGCTGTTTGCCTGCGTCGCCCTGGTCTGGGTCAACGGCGCGGTCGGCATCATCGGCAGCGAGGACGAGGCGGCCAACCTGCTTTACCTCGGCGTCATCGGCATCGCCCTGATCGGCGCGGTCATGGCCCGGTTCGAGGCCAGGGGCATGGTCCTGGCCATGATCGGCGCAGCCCTGGCCCAGGTCGTCGTCGCGGTCGCCGCCCTGATCGCCGGCTGGGGTTCGACCAGCGCGATCTATCCGCGCGACATCATCGGAACCACCGTCATCTTCGCCCTGATCTGGCTGCTGTCGGCCGCCCTGTTCCGTCAGGCGGGACGCAAGATCGCCTAGCTCTTCAACCGCCAGCCCGAGCGGAACACCAGCCAGCAGGCGCAGGCCATGACGACCGTCAGCACCGCGCTGGCCACCATCCCGATCCAGACCGAGCCCTCCGCCTGGCCGATGAAGCCCGAACGGAAGCCGTCGATCAGATAGAAGAAGGGGTTGAAGTGGCTGATGGTGGCGAAAGGCTCGGGCAGGTTCTCAACCAGGTAAAATGCGCCCGACAGGAAGGTCATCGGCATGACCACGAAATTCTGCACCGCAGCCAGCTGGTCAAACTTCTCGGCCCAGAGGCCTGCGAACACCCCGACCATCCCCATCAGCAGGGAGGCGACCAGGGCGAAGTAGACGATCAGCGCCACATTGGTGACGCCCAGCTTCGCGAACGGCATGACGCAGATGGCGGTGACCAGCCCGACCGCGATTCCCCGCGTCGCCGCCCCCAGCGAGAACCCGATGGTCAGCTCCAGCGGGCTGAGCGGCGGGGTCAGGAAATCGGTCGCCGTGCCCATGATCTTGGCCTGGATCAGGCTGGAGCTGGAGTTGGCGAAGGCGTTGTTCAGGATGGCCATCATGATGAGGCCAGGCGCCACGAACTCGGCGAAGGGCGTCCCGTGCAGCGGCGGCCGCGAGCCCTTCAGGGCCACCACGAAGACCAGCATGTAGAGCAGGGTCGTCACCACCGGTGCCGCCACCGTCTGGGCCCCGACCTTCCAGAAGCGGCGCACCTCGCGCAGATACAGCGTCTGCACCCCGATCCAGTTGATCCCGTCATAGCGACGCGGCGTGGGCAGTCCGGACGGGCGAGTCGAGGCGAGATCGGTCATGCCTGCGCAGATGCGGCCGGACGCGCCCGGATGCAAGGGTCGAACACAGTCGGAACGCTCATGCAGGATGTGGTTGTTCACCATCCTCCTCAACCCGACGTTGACGGCGCGGAACCATGATGGACACCGTCCCCGCCCCGTATGAGCCCTCCAATGCTGCTTCTGCGCCCGCTGATCCGCTACGCCGACTTCAGAGGGCGAGCCAGCCGGGGCGAATACTGGCTGTTCATGCTCTCTCAGGGTCTGATCTACGTCGGCTGCATCGTGTTGGCCGTCACGTCCCTCGCCGACGGTCCGCGCGGCGTTCTCGGCCTCGCTGGATGGCTGGGTTTCGCCCTGCTGCTGATGCTGGCCTTCACCCTGCCCAACTATGCGGTGCTGGCCCGGCGACTGCACGACAGCGGTCGGTCAGCGTTCTGGATGGCGCTGCTGCTGCCGACCTTTGCGACCAACCTGGCGACCTTCCGGGCCATGGGGACGGTGGCGACCCAGTCCCAGCTCACCGGCCTGGGCTCCCAGGACGCTATAGCCCAGGCCCTGGCCGGACCCTTCGCCAGCGTCGGCGCCATCGCCATCGTCGCCTCGATCTGCAGCATGGCCCTGTTTGTCCTGACACTGATGCCGGGGACTCAAGGTCCGAACCGCTTCGGCCCTGACCCCCGCGATCCCGATGCGAAGGCCCCGATGCGTTCGGCCGGAATCGACGACGACCGTCTGGAAGAGCTGTTCGCCCAGGCCAGGCGCGAGAGTCGTGGCGGCGAGGTCCCCTACAAACCCGTCTTCGACTTCGGACCCGGCCCGATCGCCGAGACGCCCGCGCCGCCCCCCCGCACCGTCGACTGGGGCCAGCCGGCCTCGCCCGCCTGGGATCCCGGCGTCGCGCCGAGCCGCCCCTTCGGCCGCCGGACCTAGGCTCCGGCGTCTGTCCGGACGAGGTTTGCGGCTGTCCGGACACGCCTTCGATTGCACAATGCGGCCCGGCGGCGATCCTGGCGCCCATGACCGATCAATCCCATACCGCCGCCCTGTCCTCGCCGCCCTTGCACCTGCAGCAAGGCCTATGGCGCGAGGGGTTCGAATTCGTCCGGACCATCGGACTGGCCCTTCTGGCCGCCGTGGCGATCCAGACCGTGCTGTTCCAGCCCTTCACCATTCCCTCGTCCTCGATGGAGCCGGGGCTGGTGACCGGCGACTACATCGTGGTTCGAAAGTTCGCCTATGGCTGGAGCCGGGCATCCCTGCCCTTCCATCCGCCGATCGGCTCGGGGCGACTGTTCGGGCGGAATCCGGCGCGCGGCGATGTGGTGGTGTTTCGCCTGCCCCGCGATCCGCAACAGACCTGGGTCAAGCGGGTCATAGGCCTGCCCGGCGACCGGATCCAGGTTCTGGGCGGGACCGTCTTCGTCAACGGCCGCGCCCTGCCCCAACGCGCCGAGGGCCTGACCCGCGATCACGACTCGCCCCTGCGCACGGTCCTGCAGGTCCGCGAGACCCAGCCGGACGGCCGGACCTGGGTCACCTATGACGGCGGCCCGGGCCAGCCTGGCGACGACACCGGCGAACATGTCGTTCCCGCCGGCCAGTATTTCATGATGGGCGACAACCGCGACAACTCGCTGGACAGCCGGTGGCCCAGCGAACTGGGGGTCGGCCTGCTCCCGGCGGAGAATATTGTCGGCAAGGCCGAGCTGGTCGTGGCCTCGTGGAAGCCGGGCGCAGCCCTGTGGAAGCCATGGACCTGGTTGAACCTTCAGCCGGGGCGGTTGTTGCGGCCTGTTCGATAGTGGTTGCCGCGTTCAATCGCCTTCCCGGTGGAGTCTGATCCGGACAGCGTGAGCCCGGTTGGCGGTCGCGGCGTCGAAAACAGACCGCCAAACCGCCAAGCCGCCATGTCGGTTCATTCAAAATCAGTGCCTTATGCCGTCCGCGCGTAGCAGGCCGCCAACATCCGCGAGATCAACGACGCGACACGACGCCGGAACGTTTCAAAGACCGTTTGATGGATGTGGTGGCACCAATGACCCGACGCAAGAGAAGAATAGGAATATTTGCCTTTTGGCCCATCGCATCTCGGCTGCTTCTGCAAACATCTCACGACGCCGCACGGCGATTGATCCTAGTTTCCCAAGCGTCGCAGCAGCCGTTTCATCGCCTGGAACAAGGCTCCGCCCGCAGCGAACCCAGCCGCCGCCAACAGAAACCAAAGGGGACTTCCATCACCCTGAACGCCGGGAAGGAAACTGGCCAGGAATGCCAGAAAGGAAAACACGGCCCCCAAGCCACCCAGAACAGCTGCCCATCCGAAGATGGCGCCCGACCCCCTCATCGGGCGCAAACGCACTTTGAGCTTCGAATGCGGATCTTCGTAGTTCGGTGCTGACATGGTCAGCGGGCAACGTACTCGACCGAGCTCAGAACGCCGTCGTGGTTGCGGTCCAGCGCATGAAAGGATTGATGCTCCGTCGCGGTCTGGGCCAGGGTCGGTGCGGCCACAGCGCCGAGGACGAGACCGGCGACTGCTGCAGCCACGGCCTGCCAGCCGCGCGTGCGCTGGCGGCGAAGGCGAGATGCGCCGGTCAGTTCGTCCTCAATGAACCCCCGCACCGCGTCCGACGCCGTCCGGCCCTCGGCCTGGCAGCGCGCCATGAAGGCGGTCTTGGTCTGATAGGGCAGGCGGACCTCGAGGGTCTCGCTCTTCTTGGGCGGGCGGGCGGTCATGGCGCGGCATCCTGTATGCGACCCACGGATCAAGCGCCGTTCGGAGCTGGATCGCCAGTGAAAAATCGGACAGGCACCGCCCGCGTTGGTTGAGCCCGTTACAGGCGACTGACAGGATGAGCCATGATCGCCATCCTCGCCGCCCTCCTTCTGGCCCAGTCGTCCGCCGCCCACGCCGAGCCGCGCGACGAGATCATCATCAGCATACAGGAGCCTCGGGCGGCCGATCCCTGGACCCAGACGGTGGAGGCGCGCTGCGGTCGCCGCAGGTTGACGATCTCGGGATATGGCCCCCGGCGTCCGCTCGGTCACATGCCCGAAGTCAGGATGGATGGACGCGCCGTCGAGGGCGAGGCGGCCGGTCGGCTGATCGAGGACCTTTCCTCCGGTTCGGCCGTCTACCGCTTTCAGATTCGATGCGGGCCCGTCGGCGACGACCAGAGCCTCGTGGTCAGCCGGGGCGAGCGCCGTCCGGACGGCGATGTGGTCTATCAGACGTCCAGCGCCCGTTTCGAGAACGGACGGCTGCGGTCCTATTCCGGTTTCGAAACCACGGACGCGGACGGCTTCTGGTTCCGCTGACCGCGCCCGGTCCGTTTCAGCCGTACAGGTCGCCCAGATAGACGCGCCGGACCTCGGGATCGTGGACGATCTCGTCCGCCGTGCCTTCGAACAACACCGCTCCGCCCGACATGATCGAGGCGCGGTCGATGATGTCCAGGGTCTCGCGGACGTTGTGGTCGGTGATCAGGACGCCGATCCCCTCATTGGCCAGATAGCGGATCACCTGGCGGATGTCGGCGATGGCCAGCGGGTCGATGCCGGCGAAGGGTTCGTCCAGCAGCATGAACGACGGCCGCCCCGCCAGCGACCGCGCGATCTCGACCCGCCGACGCTCGCCACCCGAAAGGCCCGACGCCGGGGCGTGGCGCAGGTGGTCGATATGCAGTTCTTCCAGCAGGCGGGTCGTCTCGGTGTCGATCCCCTTGCCGGTCTCGCGCAGTTCGACGACCGCCTTGACGTTCTGCTCGACCGTCATGCCGCGAAAGATCGAGGCCTCCTGCGCCAGATAGCCCAGACCCATCCGGGCGCGCTGGTACATCGGCTGGGCGGTGATGTCCTCGCCGTCCAGCCAGATCGAGCCCGAGTCGGCCGGGATCAGGCCGGTGATCATGTAGAAGCAGGTGGTCTTGCCGGCTCCGTTGGGCCCCAGCAGCCCCGCGACCTCGCCCCGCTGCACCGTCAGCGACACGTCGCGCACGACCTGACGCGCCCCGAAGGCCCGGGCGATATTGCGCACCTGCAACCCGCGCACGGGCGGGGCCGCCACCGGTGCGACGGCGGGGTCGTTGACGTTGAGAGCGGAGAGTTCCTTACGGGCCAAGGGCGCTACCGGACCGAAACGGCCTCAGTTCCCCTGCGGATAGAAGACGCCCTGGATCCGGCTGTTCGTGCCGCCGGCCATGTTCGCAGCGCCGGTGTCGATATTGTAGGTCAGCCGCCCGCCGGTCAGGACGTTCTTGCCCTGGGTCAGGATCACGTCGCCGGTGACCACGATGGTGGCGTCGGAGATGGTGTAGACGGCGCGATCGCCTCGAATCGATTCGGTGGGGGTGACGTAATAGACATTGCCCGAGGCGGTAACGGAGCTGAGGACGCCATCGCTGTTGCCGGCGCCGACGATTGAATCGGCACGCAGACGATTACCGCCCTGGGTGACTTCTGCGCGACCGGTCAACGAGAAGCTGCCGGCTCCCGTTATGCCGCCGTTGTCGGCACCGACACCGATCGGCTCGTTGCTGACAGCGCGCTGGGTCTGGGCTGCTGCGGCCGTCGCGAACGCCGCCACGGTGACGAGCAAGGCCAGCTTCGGGAAGAGTGTCTTGGGCATCGTATCGGTCATCCACCGGAGCGCGTCGTGTTGAACACGCCGCGAATCTTGTTGTCGCCAGAGCCGGCGAAGGTGATCCGCTCGCCCTGATCATAGATGGCATAGGACGAAGCCGAAATCGATCCAAGGGGCCCCTGGCCCTGGATGCCCTTCGATCCCGTGATGATCCCCGTCGCCGTATCGACCACCGCCTCGGGCGTGGTCAGCGTAAAGCCGGTGCCGCCGTCGGAAATCTTCACGTTCGGGCCGATGGTCACGGTCCGCTTCGCCTCGTCATAGATGCCGGCGTCGGCGGTCATCTCGGTCACCTTGCGGCCGCCCAGGTTCAGCTTCAGCGCCGGGCCGTTCAGACGGAAATGGCCGGTCGCCGGATCGCGCACCGCCCCTTGCGCTCCGATCATGAAGGACCGCCCCGCCGCGTCCTGGCCGTGGAACATGGGGTTGTCGAGCCGGACCTCGCGGCTCTGCGCGGCCTTGCGCTCGACGCCGGACATCACCGTCCGGAACACCGTCCAGGTCAAAGCCCCGCCCGCCAGGACCACGATCAGGATCGGCAGCAACCGACGATACAGCTGCACCCGCTTGGACCGCACACGCCACTTCGCCGCGGCCTCGGCCAGCCGCTGTTCGTCGGCGAGACGCCTCGCTTCGGCGGGATCGGTCCCGGACTGTGGAGGCGGCGTGTCGGTCATTACAGGTGCGCGAAGATGTCCATTTCTTCCCAGCCTTCAAGGTCCAGGCGCGACCGGGTCGGCAGGAAGTCGAAACAGGCACGGGCCAGTTCGGTCCGCCCCTCGCGTGCCAGCATCATGTCCAGCTTGGCCTTGACCGCATGCAGATACAGGACGTCCGACGCCGCATAGTCCAGCTGCGCCTGGGTCAGCACGTCCGCCCCCCAGTCCGAAGACTGCTGGGCCTTGGACAGGTCCACCCCGGCCAGTTCGCGCGTGACGTCCTTCAGCCCGTGCCGGTCGGTATAGGTCCGCGCCAGCTTGGACGCGATCTTGGTGCAATAGACCGGCCCCGTCTCGACCCCGAGATAGAGCTGCATCATGGCGATGTCGAACCGGCCGAAGTGGAAGATCTTGAGCACCCCCCGATCGGCCATCAGGGCCTTCAGGTTCGGACAGTCATAGGTCGGGCGACGCATCCGCACGACATGGGCGTCCCCGTCCCCGGCCGACAGCTGGACCACGCAAAGCGGATCGCGGTGATAGCGCAGCCCCATGGTCTCGGAATCGACGGCCACCTCCGGCCCCAGATCGAGGCCGGCGGGCAGGTCGCCTTCGTGGAAATATACGGTCATGGGCTGCTTCTAGACCAGCGGGGGGCGGGAGGCGAGGGCGGTGCGCGGAGGTGATTGGTGGTTGGTGATGGGTGGCTGCCCGATCAACGAGGGTCGAACGTCGTGACGCGCGGGCGAGGGGATCAGCAACCCCGAACCACTGGCCACCAGCCACCAAACAGACGCCAGAATCAAAAAGGGACGCTGCGTCGCCGCAACGTCCCTTTGAATTGGTGCCCAGGAAAGGACTCGAACCTTCACGACCTTTCGATCACTGGCACCTGAAGCCAGCGCGTCTACCAATTCCGCCACCTGGGCCCCGACTGAGACGCCCGCAAAGGCGTTTCGACCGGAAGGCGCGGACCCTTAAGGGAGGGATTGCGGTCGGTCAACAGGGGTTGAACGCGTTTGACGCGTTGCGGCCTATTCGTCGGTCGTCTATCTGCGGTTTCGATCTTCCAAGGAGCGTCCCATGTCCCTGCCCGGCCCCGGTCTGGTTACTGTTTTCGGCGGTTCGGGCTTCATCGGATCCCAGGTCGTCCGCGCCCTGGCCAAGGCCGGCTGGCGCGTGCGGGTGGCGGTCAGGAAACCCGGCATGGCCGGCGACCTGCGGGTGCTGGGCGATGTGGGTCAGGTCCAGCCCGTCCGCTGCGACGTGACCAAACCCGCTGACGTCGCCGCCGCCCTGAAAGGGGCTTCCGCCGCCGTCAACCTGATCGGCATCCTGTACGAGAGCGGCAAGCGTACCTTCGACCTGATGCACACCGAGGCCTCGCGCAACGTGGCCCAGGCCTGCGTTGACGGCGGAATCGCCCGGCTGGTCCAGATGTCGGCCATCGGCGCCGATGCCGGCTCCCCGTCCGACTATGCCCGGACCAAGGGTGAAGCCGAGGCCGTGGTGCGGGCGCTGGTGCCCGGCGCGGTCATACTGCGGCCCTCGATCGTGTTCGGGGCGGGCGACAACTTCCTGAACCAGTTCGGATCGATGGCCACCATGGCCCCGGCCCTGCCCCTGATCGGCGGCGGCCAGACGAAGTTCCAGCCGGTCCACGTCGCCGACGTCGCCGAGGCCGTAGCCCGCGCGGCCACCCGCGACGACACCGCCGGCCGCACGTTTGAGCTCGGCGGCCCGGCCGTCTGGTCGTTCAAGGACATCCTGCAATACATCCTGCGCGAGACCGGCCGCGACCGCCTGCTGGCCCCCCTGCCCTTCTTCGCGGCGAAGATGATTGGCGGCTTTGCCCAGATGACCACCCTGGTCGGCATCGCCCCGGTTCTGACCAAGGATCAGGTGATCATGCTGGAGACGGACAATGTCGTGGCCCCCGGCGCCGAGGGCCTGTCCGCCCTGGGGATCGAGCCCACCGGCCTGGAAGCCATCGCCCCCTCCTACCTCTGGCGCTACCGCAAGGGCGGCCAGTTCGCCGAAGGTCCGAAGGCGGAGCTGGTGGCGGCTTAACACCTTTTCCTCCCCGCGCCGCAGGCACGGGGAGGTGGCGCGGCGCTTCTTCAGCGCCGTGACGGAGGGGCTGTCAAATCAGATGCGGTGCGGGCTTTGACAGCCCCTCCACCGCTTCGCGGTCGATGGCTCCCCGTTCGCCAAGCGGCGACCGCGGAGGAAAGTAGATCTAAGCCGCGATCATCCGCTCCACCTCGTTCACCAGGTCGCGCAGATGAACCGGCTTGGACAGGACCTTGGCTTGCGGCGAGGCCTGGGCGGCGGACAGGGCGACGGCGGCGAAGCCGGTGATGAACATGATGCGCAGGCCGGGCATGCGGGCGGCGGCGACGCGCGCCACCTCGATCCCGTCGGCACCCGGCATGACGATGTCGGTCAGCAGCAGGTCGTAAGGGCCATGTTCCAGGGCGTCGATGGCGTCGTCGCCGTTCTCGCAGTCGACGACCTGATGGCCGGCGCGTTCCAGCGCCCGCGTCAGGAACCCGCGCAGCGAGGCGTCGTCTTCGGCCAGCAGAATTCGCGCCATTTCGTGCTTGTCCCCACGGACCTGACAGGGTCCCGATCCGCCACGCTAGGCGCGGAACGGTAAACCGGCGATGAAAAACACCGTTTGAGCGAGGCCGGGGCTGTGGAGGATGCGGGAAAACCGGCTATGCGTCGGCAATGACGCCGCCCGAGCGCCCCACCCTCCATCCTGCGTTCGAGATCGTGCCCGCGACGTCGCCGGGGCCGCTGGTCTTCGCCTCGCCCCATTCCGGCGTGATCCGGCCAGACGATCTCCGTGCGCGCCCTGATCTGCCCCAAGCCAGTCTGCGCAGCGCCGAGGACATCGGCGTCGATGCCCTGATCGCCTGCGGGCCGGCACACGGCGTACCCCTGATCCTGGGCCGCATCACCCGTGCCTATGTCGATCTGAACCGCGACCCTGACGAACTCGACCCCGGACTGATCGACGGGCTGGCGGATACAGGCGACCTCTCGGCCAAGACGGCGGCCGGGTTCGGCGTCATCCCCCGGCGATCCGGCGACGGCCTGGACCTCTATGACCGCCGCATGGCGCTGGAGGAGGCGACCGGACGGCTGGCGAACGTGCATCGTCCCTATCACGCCTCTCTCGCCGACCTGATGCTGGCGGCGAGATCGCGCCACGGCACCGCCATCCTGATCGACTGGCATTCCATGCCCTCGCGCGCGACCGGCGGCGGCACGCGCAGCCGGCCCGGGCTGGATGTCGTGCTGGGCGATCGCCACGGATCGTCATGCACAGCGCGGCTGACGCGGCGTCTGCGGGCCCTGTTCGAGGGGCTGGGCTGGCGGGTCGGGCTGAACCAGCCCTATGCCGGGGGTTGGTCCACCCAGAGCTGGGGCCGACCCGCAGAGGGGTTCCACGCCGTCCAGATCGAGCTGAACCGCGCCCTCTATCTGGACGAAGACCGCCTGGAACCCAGCGCCGATTTCGACCGCTGCCGTCGCGCCGTCGAACGGGTGATCGCGGCCCTCGCCGCTGACGACTGGACCGGCTGAGCGCGGGCAAAAAAAAGCCGCGCCCAGAAGGCGCGGCATGAAAAGTTTATAGGGAGGAAACGCCCAGGAAGGGCAAGACGCCGCGAGGCGTCGAAGATCAATCTAGGTTGCGATGCACAATGCGTCAAGCGCCATGTAATCACCGTTCATCACGGCTTGTTACGGCGATTACGGCACTGAGACGGCGTTTCCGGGGCATCGCGGACACGATTTATGCTCTGATCGCGGACGACCCGATGCTGCAACTGCGAAATAGGCGGGTTCAGAGCGATGAGTTCGCATCCAGCAGCCGCCGCGCAGTACGAATGGCCCGCGCCGCCGGGGAACCGGACTGGCGCCAGACCAGCAGGGTGAAGGCCGATATGACCCCAGCCGCCAGCCATACCGGGCCGAACAGCCATGCCGCCGCCGCCAGGGCGAAATAATAGCCCCGCACCCCCTGGCTGAAGGCGGCCAGCGCCGGGTTCAGCACCTGGGCCGTCGCCTCGCCGAACGCCGCATGGGCCGCCTCGCCGTTGATCTCGGGCGCGGCGCCGATCAGGGCCAGGGTGTAGTTCATCTGGCGGATCGACCAGATGAAATCCAGCAACCCCCGCGACAGACAGGCCAGCACCAGCGCCAGCTTGGCCTCCAGCAAGGGGATCGGCACGGCCTCGGCCCCGACCGAGGCGAAACTCTTCAGCGCGCTCTCGCCGCCGAACAAGATGCCGCCCACGGCCGCGATCAGCAGCAGGTTGGACGAGGCGAAGAAGGATCCCGAATTGATCGAATGGCCCAGCAGCTGGCTGTCCAGCAGCCGTATCTCGCGCCGGGTCATCGCCGTCATCCAGGCGTGCCGGATGGTCAGCATGTCCTCGTTCAGCGCGCCCGACCGCCGGGCGAGCAGCTTCAGCATCGGATCATAGCCCAGCCAGCACATGAAAAAGAGCGCCAGCGCGGACCAGTCGAAGGGGGTCATGAGAGGTCGCCGTCAGTGTTCGTCCGCATTCTAGCATGACCCGTCCCGGGGAGCAGGCAACAGGCTACGGACAAGAGGCAACAGAAAGTGAGGCGCAAGGTCGCGGTGAGGCACACCGGCTGTCTGCTGCCTGTTGCCTGCCACCCGTTGCCTGCTAACTACCCCCATGTCCGCCCCCGAAACCCCGGCCGAAATCTTCAAGCGCGCGCTGGCCCATGCGGCCCGCGCCCTGGCCGAGCAATCCGAGCTGGAGGTCGCCTTCGGATCGGACGGGCCCAAGCTGGCGAACGGCGTCCTGACCCTGCCCCACCCGTCGCGCGATCCGTCGGGGCCCGAGAGCGCGGCGCTGCGCGGACAGGCCGACCGGTTGGCCCTGCGCCTGGCCAATCACGACGATGCGGTCCACGCCCGGCTGCGCCCCGTCGACAGCCGCGCCGCCGAGGTGTTCGAGGCGGTCGAACAGGCGCGCGTCGAGGCGGTCGGATCGACGTCGCTCGCCGGCGTTCGCGCCAACATGAATGCGGCCCTGCTGACCCGGCTGGACCGGATGGGGGCCCTGCGCGCCGAGGCCGATCGCGTGCCCGTCGCCGAGACCCTGGCCCTGCTGGTCCGCGAGCGATTGACCGGCCAGCGTCCGCCCGACGGCGCCGGCACCCTGCTCGACAAGGTCCGGCCAGAGCTGGAGGCCAAGGCGGGCGAGCAGATCGACCGGCTGGTCGCCACCGCCGACGACCAGGCCGCCTTCGGTCAGGCGATGAAGGACGTGCTGCGCGCGCTGGATCTCGACCCCGGCGACGGCCGCGGCGACGAGGCCAATGACGAACAGGGCGAGGACGAACCCGACCCCGCCGATCCCGACACCTCCGACGATCAGGAGGAGGAGGACGAAGGCGGCGGCGAGGGCGGCCAGTCGATGGAGGGCTCCTCCGACGATCAGACGGCCGAAGAGGAACGCGACAGCCGCCCTGACGGTGCCCCCGCCGAGATGGACGGTGACCAGTCCGACGACGGGCCGGAGATGTCCGAAGGCGACCTGCCCAACCGCCAACAGACCGCCGACGACGGGAAGGCCATCGACGCCTATCGCGTCTTCACCACCCAGTTCGACGAGACCATCGACGCCTCGGACCTGTGCGATCCGAACGAGCTTGAACGGCTGCGGTCCCTGCTGGACCAGCAGCTGACGGCCCTGTCCTCGATCGTGTCGCGCCTGGCCAACAAGTTGCAGCGCCGCCTGATGGCCCAGCAGAACCGCACCTGGACCTTCGATCTGGAGGAGGGGATGCTGGACACCGCCCGCCTGACCCGGATCATCACCGACCCGACCGCCCCCCTGTCCTTCAAGGCCGAGAGCGAGAGCCCGTTCCGCGACACGGTCGTCACCCTGTTGCTCGACAACTCGGGCTCTATGCGCGGGCGGCCGATCATGGTCGCCGCCGTCTGTGCCGACATCCTGGCGCGGACGCTGGAGCGGTGCGGGGTCAAGGTCGAGATCCTGGGCTTCACCACCCGCGCCTGGAAGGGCGGCCAGTCGCGCGAGGCCTGGATCACCGCCGGCAAGCCCGCCATGCCCGGCCGTCTGAACGACCTGCGCCACATCATCTACAAGTCCGCCGACGCACCCTGGCGCCGCGCCAAGAAAAACCTCGGCCTGATGATGCGCGAAGGCCTGCTGAAGGAAAACATCGACGGCGAGGCCCTGACCTGGGCCCACGACCGGCTGGTCGCCCGGACAGAGGCGCGGCGCATCCTGATGGTCATCTCCGACGGCTCGCCGGTCGACGATTCGACCCAGTCGGCCAATGCGGCCCTGTATCTTGACAAGCATCTGCGTCAGGTCATCGAGCGGATCGAGACCCAGAGCCCGGTCGAACTGCTGGCTATCGGCATCGGCCATGACGTGACCCGCTGGTACCGCCGTGCCGTCACCATCGTGGATGTCGAACAACTGGCCGGGGTCATGGTCGAGAAACTGGCCGAACTGTTCGAGGTCGAGCCCAAGGCCGTCACCCGCAAGGGTCGCGCGCCCACTCGAGCGCCGCAGCGCCGCGCCGCGTGACGACGGACAGCTTGAAGATGGGGTTCCGCAGCCTCGCCGCAG
Source organism: Brevundimonas sp. (assembly GCF_016463485.1). Lineage (GTDB taxonomy): Bacteria > Pseudomonadota > Alphaproteobacteria > Caulobacterales > Caulobacteraceae > Brevundimonas. Next base: position 3,438 of record NZ_JAEMRD010000058.1, on the reverse strand, counting down.
CCGGTCTGATCGCCTTGGCCGCCTGTGCCGGGGTCGCTACGACGGTGCCGCGCGATCCGGGAGACGCCGGTCATCCGATCCGGCTGGACGCCCGCCGCGTCCCGCTCGGCGTCGGCGGGGCGGACCTCGCCCCCGGCGTGACCTGGGCCGGTGGCCTGTCCCTGCACGGTGCCAATATTCACGGCCTGTCGGACCTCAAGCTGGACGGCGATCGGGCCTGGAGCGTCTCGGATTTCGGCAGCCTGATCCGGTTCACGATCCGGCTCGACCGCGCGGGTCGTCTGGTCGGCGCGGGCGGGGCGACCAGCCGTCGCCTGACCGGCCCGGACGGCGCAGTCCTCCAGCCCAAGGCCGCCGCCGACGCCGAGGGGATCGCCCTGCTAGCCGCCGGCGTCGCCATCAGCTTCGAGCGCGACCACCGCATCTGGTCCTACGGTCCGCGCGGGACCGGTCTGCCTATTCCGCTCCGCCGCCCCGACGCCGCCTTCGGGGACAATGAGGGGATGGAAGGTCTGGCGGCCGCGCCCGGCGGCTGGCTGGCCATGGGCGAGGCGGGCGGTGCCTGGACCTGCGATCCCGATGCCTGCACCGCCCTGCCCCGCGCGCCCACCGCCTTCGCCGACGGCTACAGGGTCACCGGCGCCGACATCGATCCGAACGGCGGATGGTTCGTCGTCGAGCGCCTGTACACCCCGCCGCTGGACATGCGCGCCCGCGTCCGCCGCATGGCTCCGGACGGAACCCTGGGCCCCGTGCTGATCGCCCTGCGACCTCCCGCCTCGGTCGACAATATGGAGGGGATCGCCGCCGTGCGGACCGCGCGGGGAACGCGCCTCTATCTGCTCAGCGACGACAACGCCAACCCGCTGGAAAAGACACTGCTGCTGGCCTTCGACATCGCCGACTGACGGACGTCAGCCGGCCGGTGGCGTCCGCGCCCCTTGCATCCGGCGCAGCATCTCGGCCGCCTCGCGCCGTTCGGCATCGGTCTGGACCGCGTTGCGACAGCTGCGGACCGGGAAACGGGTGCCGGTCACCTGGATGTTCCGACAGATCTGGCGCTGGCGGACCGGCTCCTCCGGCGGGGTCGCATCGACCGGAACCGGCGCGACCTGGACCGGCACCTCGGCGGGGACGGCCGTTTCGCGCGCGTCCGACGATCCGGCGGGCGAGGTCTGCTGGCCGGACAGGCCGACGATGAGGGCAAGGGCGGTCAGAATCACGCAACGGCTCCGGCACAAGCAAGATCAAGAGACAGGCATTCCCGCCACGCCGGAGGCTGCAAGCGTGGCGGGGCTGAACGGATCAGTCCTCGGGATAGATGGTCACCGTCCGGCAGCGCCGAACGGGGAACCGCGACCCGGAAACCTCGACATAGCGGCAGACCTGGCGCGTCGGCAGCGGGGCCTCCTCGACGAACTCGGGCTCGGCCACGGGCTCCTCGACGACGACGGGCGCAGGCGCGGGGGCAGGCTGGGAAACCGGGGCCGGGGCCGAAATCGGCTGCACGTCCGGCCCCTTGGCCTGAAGCGTCGCGACCAGGGCGATAAGGGCAAACATCATCGAGGATCACTCCCGCCGGGGTTGGAAAGACCTCATGATGCCTCAGGCGTTCGCAACTGCAACAAAAATATTGCGGATGCTCAGTGAACGTTGGTTACACCCGTTCGCTGATCCTGATCGCCGCCCGGCACCCGGTTCGGATCACGGCGCTCAGCAGCCGGTATCCCGGTGCCTCGCGCGCGCCCTGTTCGACGGCATGGTCGTGATGTTCGACCTCCTCGTCGCGAAACGCGGTCAGTTCGGCGGCGAGCGCCGGGTCGCGACCTTCGACCTCGGCGATCTGCTCGGCATAATGTTCGGCGATGACGCTCTCGACGGCTTCGGTACAGGCGTGGGCGGCCTTCTCGCCCATCAGGGCCGTGCCGACCCCCAGGGCCTGGGCCGCCAGCCGCCAGGCCGGCAGCAGGGCCGTCGGCCGCACCCGCCCCTCGTTCAGCAGGGTCTCGAATCGCGCCAGATGCACCGCCTCCTGGCCCTGCATCCGCTCCATGTCGGCAGCGAGGTCCGTCCGGCCTCCGGCGCGGAACACCGCAGCCTGGGCGCGATAGATCTGCACCGCGCCATATTCTCCGGCATGATCGACCCTCAGGATCTCGGCCGTCCGCGCACGCGTCGATCCCCGTCCCGGTCGGGCCAGGGGAATGCGGCGGGGATCGGTCTCAGGGCTTGGGGGCACGCGCATCCTTGGGACGTTTGGCGGCCAGCAGGCTGAAGATGGCCAGGCCGGACGAAATCAGGAAATTCCAGCTTGCCATGCTCAACCCCAGGAAGCGCCACGTCACGGCGTCGCACATGACCACGCGCGGAGCCTCGCCTCCGCCGAACGCCAGCGCCGTCAGCCCCTCCAGATCGACGTCCTTGGCGGCCATGCAGGTCGCCGGCAGGCTCCACCACTTCATCTCGCCGCCGGAATGGAAGCCGGCGGTGATGGCCCCGGTCGCGAACACGGCGAACAACAGGAAGGCCGCGATCCGGGGCGTGCCGCGCGACGCCCGGCTGATGACGGCCCACAGCGTCGCGATCAGCGAAATCGTCACCGCGCCCCAGAACACCTCGCGCTGCTTGAGGCACAGGTTGCACGGCGACAGGCCCAGGAACCGCTCCGACGCATGGGCGGCACCCAGCATGGCCAGCGAAATCGCCAGGGCGAAGGCGGTCCACCACCGCGTCAGAAGTCGATAGATCCCGATCATTACCCGACAGTCCTACTGTACGCCGCCGCATCCGCCAATGCGCGGCGCAGGCGTCAGTGCGGGATAAGCTTGACCGCAGCGAAGGCGGCGACCAGCACGGCGATGCCGATGACGGTGAACAGGGCCAGCCGCTTCTCGACCATCTCCAGCATCGCCGGCCCCCAGGTCTTGAGCACGAAGGCCACCAGGAAGAACCGCAGGCCTCGCGTGATGACGCACAGGGCGATGAACAACGGCAGGCTGAAGCTGAAGATGCCGGCGGCGATGGTGATCAGCTTGAACGGTATGGGCGTCAGCCCCTTGATCAGGATCACCCAGGCGCCGTGTTGCTGGAACAGGGCCTTGGACGCCTCGAAGGTGTCGGCCTTGCCCATCACGGCCAGCAGCCACATCCCGACCGGCTCCAGGAAGAACCCGATGGCATAGCCCAGCAGCCCCCCAAGCACCGATGCCGCCGTACAGACCGCCGCATACCGATAGGCCCGGTCCGGCCGCGACAGCACCATGGGGGCCAGCATCACGTCCGGCGGGATGGGAAAGAACGAGCTCTCGGCGAATGAGACGACGGCCAGCGCCTTTTCCGCATAGGGCTTGCGCGCCTGCTCGAAGACCCAGTCGTACAGTTTGCGCAGCATGGGCGTTTCCTAAGGTCGAGCCCTGCCCTACCAACCCACCCCTTAAC
>NZ_JAEMRD010000197.1:360-4696 GCF_016463485.1 Brevundimonas sp. | reverse complement strand
GATCGTGCCTGTCCTGCCCGCCGTCCGCTCAGCGGTGGACGCGGCCCTGGCCGCCCAGCCCTTCCCGCTTGAGCCGTCCGACGCGCTGTTCCGCGCCCGTCGCGGCGGTCGGCTCAGCGCCCGCCATGTGCAGGCGACGGTCCAGAAGCTCCGGGGCCGCCTCGGCCTGCCCGCCAGCGCCACGCCGCACGCGCTCAGGCACAGTTTCGCGACCCATCTGCTCGGCGCGGGGGCCGATCTGCGCAGCATTCAGGAACTGCTGGGTCACGCCAGCCTGTCGACGACCCAGAAATACACCGCCGTCGACGCCGCCCACCTGCTGGGCGCCTATGCTTCGGCGCATCCGCGCGCCTAGCGACGAGGAACGACTGCCGCCGAAGGCGCGGGAGCCCGGCCGACCTCGCGGCCGACGGCGTTCGATCCGGGGACGCGATAGTTGACGATGATCGGGACCGAACAGCCGTTCACGCGTCGCTCCAGCAACAGGTAATGACCGACCCGGTCCCGACCCTCCCGCCAGAGCAGGGCGTTCCCGGCATTCGGATCATTCGCAGGGATCGCCAGCGACGCGCAGCCGGGCCCAGGCTGGCCCAGAACGCGCATCGTAGCCTGCCCTCCGGGAACGGGTGCAGGTGGCATCGGAGGGATCGCCGACTGTGGCGCGGCGGCGAGAAGGAGCAGCATCGACAGCATCGGAACCTCCGTTCAGACCCTCAACATACACCCTGCGGCTGCATCACGCATGACTAATCGGTAACGCGGCGGAGACTAGGCGGGCCGTTCCCGCCGTCCTAGGCTCGGGCAAAAGCCGCGGGGAGGCGGCCATGATCGAGCGGACACCGCAGACCAGGGACGAGCCCGGGCGCGAGGGCATCGACCGCCGGCTGCTGCTGGGCGGCGGCGCCTTGCTGCTGACCGGTCTGGACGGACCCGCCTTCGCGCAACAGGCGGACGCCTCGCCCACGCCCCAGCGGGAAGTTCCGCCGCCGGACGCGCTGTCTCTCTCGCCCAATATCCTGACCCGGATGGCGGCCGCCGTGCGCCTGAACCGGCGCCGCCCGAACCTGTTCGTGCTCGACACGGGCGCCGAGCGAACCTCCATCGCCCGCGACCTCGCCGAGGCCCTGGGCCTGCCTTCCGGCCCGACCGTGGTCGTCCACGGGATCACCTCGGCCCAGGCGACGCCGACGGTCCGGGTCGATCGGCTGACCTTCGGCAGGCAGCGATTCAACGACCTGGTCATGCCGGTGTTTGAACGATCACTGCTGGCTGCGGATGGTCTCCTCGGTCTGGACGTGCTGTCGCAGTTTCGCCTGTCGATGAATCTGGCGGATCGGACCGTCAACCTGACGTCCTCGTCTTTCACCTTCATCACGCGTGGCTCCGCCTCCATTATTCCGACCCGACTGCAGGGTGGAACGCGCGCGCGCGCCGACGTCTCCGGCCAGTTGATCCTGACCAACGCCCTGGCGGACGGCGTGCCGGTCCAGTCGTTCGTCGATAGCGGCGGCCAGTATTCGATCGGCAACATGGCCCTGTTGCGCGCCATCGGCGGCCAGGTCGGGTCCCGCCCGATCCCGCTCTATGGTGTCACGGGCCAAACGATCGACGCCCATGCCGGACGTCTGAACAACCTCCAGATCGGCCGACACCAGCTCGGGCCCACGCCCCTGCTCTTCGCGGACCTGCATGCCTTCCAGACCCTGGGCCTCGACAGCCAGCCTGCGCTCCTGATCGGCGCCGACGTGCTCTACCGCTTCCGCCGGGTGGAGCTGGACTACGGCTCGCGCCGCATGGCCTTCAGTGGCTTGCAGCCGCGCCGGACGCCCTCGGCTGTCGAGCGATAGCCTGCGCTCAAACAGCGAGGCTCCGTGAGCCAGGCGCCAGCGCACTCAAATGCTGCGGATCGCCCCGCCGTCGATACGGATCAGGGAGCCGGTGACATAGGCGGCCTTCGGGCTGGCGAGGAAGGCCGCCACGGCGCCGAACTCGGCGGGTTCGCCCAGCCTTCCGACCGGAATGCTCTCGACCGATTTCGCCTGCGCCTGTTCCGGCGTCACGCCCGTTCGTTCGGCGGCGGCCCGATCCAGTTGCTGGATGCGCGGGGTGTCGATGCGGCCGGGCAGGAGGGTGTTGACGGTCACCCCGTCGGCGGCGACCTCCGTCGCCAGGCTCTTGGCCCAGCCGGTAATGCCTGCGCGCAAGGTGTTGGACACGCCCAGTACGGCGCTGGGCTCCACCGCCGAGGACGAGGCGACGTTGAGGATGCGTCCCCAGCCCGCCGCCCGCATGGCCGGCAGCACCCGGTCGGTCAGTCGGAACACCGACAGCACCATCGACTCGAACTGGGCCCGCCACAGCTCGGGGTCCAGCCCCGCGACGCCCGACGGCGGCGGCCCGCCCGTATTGTTCAGCAAGATTTCGATCGGCCCGCCCAGCAGGCCCTCGGCCGTGTCGACCGCCTTCAGCAGGGCGTCGTGATCGGCCAGATCGGCCGTCACGACGACGGCCCGGCCAACGGCCGTCGCATTGATCCCGTCGGCCACGGCCTGCAGCTTCGCCGCATCCCGCGACAAGAGGGCGACGTGCGTCCCTTCCGCCGCCAGCGCCTCGGCCACCGCGCGACCGAGGCCGCTGGAGCCGCCGCAGACCAGGGCGCGCTTGCCGGTGAGGCGGAGGTCCACCCTAGGCCTGCATCGTCCAGCCCTCGACGCCCATGGCCGCCTGTTTGACGGCTTCGGAGCGGGTCGGGTGGGCGTGGCAGGTGCGGGCGATGTCCTCCGACGAGCCGCCGAAGGCCATGGCGACGCAGGCCTCGCCGATCAGCTCGCCCGCAGCCGGGCCGAAGATATGGACGCCGAGCACCTTGTCGGTCGTCGCGTCGGCCAGGACCTTCACGAAGCCCTCGGTCTCATGGTTGATCTTGGCGCGCGAGTTGGCGGTGAAAGGGAACTTGCCCTTCTTGAAGGCGACGCCGTCGGCCTTGAGCTGTTCCTCGGTCTTGCCGACCCAGGCCACTTCCGGGCCGGTGTAGATGACGCTGGGGACCAGGTCGTAGTCGACGTGGCCCGCCTTGCCGGCGATGAATTCGATGACCGCGACCGCGTCTTCCTCCGCCTTGTGGGCCAGCATCGGACCGTGGGTCACGTCGCCGATGACCCAGATTCCGTCCTTGCCGGTCTTCAGGTGGTCGTTGACCAGGAAGCCGCGCTTGTCGGTCTCGATGCCGACGCTCTCCAGCCCCAGGCCGGCAGTGTAGGGCCGGCGGCCGATGGCGACCAGCACCACGTCGCCCGTCAGGGTCTCGGCGGCGCCGCCTGCGGCGGGCTCCAGCGTCAGGACCACCCCGTCCTTGGCCGCCTTCGCCGAGGTGACCTTGGTCCCCATCTTGAAGACCATCCCCTGTTTGGTCAGGCCGCGCTGGAAGGCGGTGGCGACCTCGGCGTCCATGCCGGCGCCGACCTTGTCGAGGAACTCGACCACCGTGACCTCGGCGCCCAGACGACGCCAGACCGAGCCGAGCTCCAGTCCGATCACGCCCGCGCCGATGACGATCAGCTTCTTCGGGATGGCCGGCAGCGACAGGGCGCCGGTGGAATCGATGATCTTGCCCTCGACGAAGTCCACGCCCGGCAGGGGGGTGGGCTCGGAGCCCGTGGCGATGACGATGTCTTTCGCCGTCAGAGTGGTGACGGTTCCATCGGAAGCGGTGACCTCGACCTTGCCGGTCCCGACGATCTTGCCCGCGCCCTTGATCCAGTCGGCCTTGTTCTTCTTGAACAGGAATTCGATGCCCTTGGTCAGGGCGGCGACGCTGTCGGCCTTCTGCTTCATCATCTGCGGCAGGTTGACCTTGGGCGTACCGACATCGATGCCGAGCGTGCCGAACTCCTTGTTGGCGATCTCGAACAGTTCCGAGGCGTGCAGCAGGGCCTTGGACGGCATGCAGCCGACATTCAGACAGGTGCCGCCCAGGGTCTCGCCCTTTTCGACGCAGGCCACCTTCAGCCCCAGCTGCCCGGCGCGGATGGCGGCGTTGTAGCCCCCGGGGCCGCCGCCGATGATCACGACGTCGTAGGAAGTGGTGGCTGCGGGGGCGGCGTCTGCCATGGAAACCTCTGTATCGGTCGCGGACGGGGAGTCGGCCGCTGTCCTAGCGCCTGACCCGTTCCGGTCAACCGCTGTGGCGGATATGGGAAGCTCTGCGGGGTCTGGCGAGGGGTGGTCAGACCGTGAGATGCCCGGCCTGTCGTTGTCGACGCCTCCGTCGCGAGACGGCGACGATGATGAGACCCACCACCAGCAAGACGCCCAGCACCAGCCAGGTCGGATCGAC
>NZ_JAEMRD010000197.1:0-350 GCF_016463485.1 Brevundimonas sp. | reverse complement strand
TGGCCAGCCTCAGCACCGCGTCGGCGAGGAAGCCCAGGAAATAGGCCACGGCCGCCTTTGGATTGCCGGCGCCCAGCATAAAGGCCGCGATCAGATAGAGGACGACGGCTCCGATCCACAGCGCCGCCTGGGGGATGCCGCCTCCGGTCTCGACCATGGCGGTTGCGCGCTCGGTCGCCACCGTGGTCGGCGCGCCTTCGAAGAAGGGGGCGAGGAAGGGCCAGGCCAGCCAGCCTGCATAGCCGATCACCGCCAGCACCAGAACGAACCTCAGGATCTTCATGGCCGGGCTCCGAACGCCATGAAACGGCGTTCGTTAACCTAACACGCCGCCCCGCCAAGCCAAGCCG
>NZ_JAEMRD010000196.1 GCF_016463485.1 Brevundimonas sp. | reverse complement strand
TCTCGGCCCCCTGCGACGGCGCCGACAAGACCATCGTCTACAAGGTCAACCATGACGTCCTGACCGGCGAAGACATCGTCGTCTCCAACGGGTCCTGCACCACCAACGCCCTCGCCCCCGTCGCCAAGGTCCTGCACGACCTGTTCGGCATCGAGCGCGGCTATATGACCACGATCCACAGCTACACCGGCGACCAGCCGACGCTGGATACGATGCACAAGGACCTGTACCGGGGCCGCGCCGCCGCACTGTCGATGATCCCGACCTCGACCGGCGCCGCCAAGGCCCTCGGCCTCGTCCTGCCCGCCCTGAAGGGCAAGCTGGACGGCTCGTCGATCCGAGTGCCAACGCCCAACGTCTCGGTCGTCGACCTGAAGGTCGTCTCGGGCCGCGAGGTCACCGTCGAGGAAATCAACGCCGCGCTGCAAGCCGCCGCCGACGGCCCGATGAAGGGCGTCCTGGCCGTGACCACCGATCCCCTGGTCTCCACCGACCTGAACCACATCGCCGCCTCGTCCACCGCCGCCCTGCCCCAGACCCAGGTCGTCGACGGCAAGCTGGCCCGCGTCCTGACCTGGTACGACAACGAGTGGGGCTTCGCGACGCGGATGGCCGATACCGCGCTGGTGATGAGCAAGCTGATCTGATGACGGTCGAGGCGCCGATCCATCTGCGCCTCGCCGCTCAACAAGCGCTACTCGGGCACGTCACACCTAATCTGCGGGCCTTCTCTGTTGAAGAGGACGGCAAGACCATTCTGGCACTTGCCGTCTTCGAACAACCGCCAAGCGACCATGAGATCGAACTCATCCAATTCGCGGGAACTGAGCTGATTTCTCACTACGTTGATTCAATGATCGACGACCGCATTGAGGTCACCAGCGCCCCTCAACCGCCGCTCCTCGCTCATCTTGTTTACCGGCGATACGAACCCGGCGACGGCATCTGACTTTTCAACAATCATCGCTTCCGAGACTGGCATGACCTTCCGCACCCTCGACGACGCCGGTTCCCTCGCGGGAAAGACTGCCCTGGTCCGCGTGGATTTCAACGTCCCGATGGAGGACGGCAAGATCACCGACGACACCCGGCTGCGGGTCGCCCTGCCGACCATTGCCAAGCTGCGCGACGCCGGTGCCAGGGTCGCCCTGCTGGCCCACTTCGACCGGCCCAAGGGCAAGGTCGTGCCGTCGATGAGCCTGAAGCCCGTCGTCGATGATCTGGAGCATCTGCTGGGCGCGCCCGTCCGGTTCGCCGACGACTGTGTGGGTGACGAGGCCAAGGCGGCCATCGCGGACCTGGACGCCGGCGGCGTGATCCTGCTGGAGAACGTCCGCTTCCATGCCGGCGAGGAAAAGAACGATCCGGCCTTCGCCGCACAACTGGCCGAGATCGCCGACATCTATGTCAACGACGCCTTCTCCGCCGCCCACCGCGCCCACGCCTCGACCGAAGGCGTCGCCCATCTGATCCCCGCCTATGCCGGCGAATCCATGCGGCGCGAGCTGGAGGCCCTGGACGCCGCGCTCGGCAATCCGAAGAAGCCCGTCATCGGCATCGTCGGCGGCTCCAAGGTCTCGACCAAGCTCGACCTGCTCAAAAACCTGGTCGGCAAGCTGGACCGTCTCGCCATCGGCGGTGGCATGGCCAACACCTTCCTGTTCGCGCAAGGCGTCGATATCGGGGGCTCGCTGGCCGAACGAGACATGGCCGACACCGCCCTCGAAATCCTGACCGAGGCGAAAGCGCGGGGGTGCGAGATCCTTCTGCCCGTCGACTTCATCGTCGCCACGGAGGTCAAGCCGGGTGCAGACAGCCGCCCCGTCACCGCCGGCCAGCCCCTGTCGGCCGATGACAAGATCCTGGACGCCGGCCCGGCCACCGTCGCCCGCCTCGTCGATGCGATGACGGCGTCGAAGACCCTGATCTGGAACGGGCCGCTCGGCGTCTTCGAGGTGCCCCCCTTCGACGTCGCCACGGTCGCCGTCGCCCATCATGCGGCGGCCTTGGCCAAGGCTGGTGTCCTGGTCGCCGTCGGCGGCGGCGGCGACACGGTCGCGGCCCTGCATCACGCCGGTGTCGTGGACGACATGACCTTCGTCTCCACCGCCGGAGGTGCCTTCCTGGAATGGATGGAGGGCAAGCCCCTGCCAGGCGTCGAGGCCCTGAACGTCTGAGTGATCAGGCGGCGCGAACGGCTGGCGACGTGCTAGACCGTCTCCATGTCCGTCCCCGATCCGGCTTTTGATCTGATCCTCGTCGGCGGCGGCCTGTCCGCCGCCCTGATCGCCTGGCGCCTGGCGCTGGACCGGCCCGAGCTGCGCGTCGCCGTGATCGAGCGCGACGGACGTCTCGGCGGGAAGCATACCTGGTCCTTCTTCGACGGTGACCTGTCGGAGGGCGACCGCGCCTGGCTGGCCCCGGCCACCCCGCATCGCTGGCCCGAAGGCTATGACGTCTATTTCCCCGGCCTCAGCCGCTCGCTGAAGACGCCCTACAACAGCCTGACCTCGGAACGCCTCCACGCCGTCGTCGCCCCTCTGCTCGGCAACCGGCTGATCGCGGGCGAGGCGGTCGAGATCGCACCCGGCCACGTCACCCTCGCCGACGGCCGGACCCTCCGAGCGCCCGGCATCATCGACGCGCGGGGCCCAACGGAGACGCCCCACCTCGACCTCGGCTGGCAGGTGTTCGTCGGCCGGACCCTTCGTCTGGCACAGCCCCACGGTCTGACCCGACCCACCATCATGGACGCCACCGTGGGTCAGGGCGACGCCTATCGATTCGTCTATCTGCTGCCCTTCGCCCCCCATACGGTGATGGTCGAGGACACCTATTACGCCGATACGCCGACGCTGGACCGCGCCCTCATCGGTCGCCGCATCGACGCCTACGCCCGCTCGCGCGGCTGGACCGTCGAGGCGGTGGTGGCCGATGAACAGGGCATCCTGCCCATCGCTCTGGGTGGCGACATCGACGCCTTCTGGGACGAGGGTCCGCCCGTCGCCCGCACGGGGCTGGCCGCCGCCCTGTTCCACCCCACCACCGGCTATTCCCTGCCCGACGCGGTTGCGATGGCCCGCATGATCGCCGAACTGCCCGACCTGAACTCGTCCGCCATGCGCGCGGCGACCCAGGCCCGGTCGAAAACGCTCTGGGCCGATCGCGCCTTTTACCGTCTGTTGAACCGGATGCTGTTCCGCGCCGCCGAACCGTCCCAGAGATGGCGCGTCCTGCGCCGCTTCTACGGTCTGTCGGAGGGTGTGGTGCGGCGCTTCTACGCAGGGCACAGCACGACGCTGGACAAGGCCCGCATTCTGGCCGGAAAACCGCCTGTGCCGATCGGAAAAGCCATGCGACAACTCAGAGACACCCACGCCGGAGCCGCGCTGTGAGAGATGTCGCCTCGAAACGCGCAGTGGTCGTCGGCGCAGGCTTCGGCGGCATCGCCCTGGCCATCCGCCTGCAACGCGCCGGCATCCAGACCACCCTGGTCGAGAAGCGCGACAAGCCCGGTGGCCGCGCCTATGTCTGGCACGAGCACGGCTTCACCTTCGACGCCGGCCCCACCGTCATCACCGACCCCGACTGTCTGACCGACCTGTTCGAGGGCACGGGCAAGACGCTGTCCGACTATGTCGAGCTGCTGCCGGTCGATCCCTTCTATCGACTGTGCTGGGAGGACGGCGCGGCGTTCGACTACAATGACGATCAGGTCGCGATGGAGCGCCAGATCGCGGCCTTCAACCCGGCCGACGTCGCGGGCTACGACCGCTTCCACAAATATTCCGAAGACCTCTATCAGGAGGGCTACCTCCGGCTCGGTGCCGTGCCGTTCCAGTCCTTCTGGTCGATGATCAAGGCCGCCCCCGAACTGGCCCGGCTGGAAAGCTGGAACAGCGTCCACGCCATGGTCGCGCGGTATATCCAGGACCCGCACCTGCGTCAGGCCTTCAGCTTCCACACCCTGCTGGTCGGCGGCGATCCGTTCAAGACCAGCTCGGTCTATGCCCTGATCCACGCGCTGGAGCGGCGCGGGGGTGTCTGGTTCGCCAGGGGCGGCACCGGTTCCCTGATCGCCGGACTGGTCAAGGGCTTCGAGGACCTGGGCGGCCGGGTCCTGCTGAATGCCCCGGTCGAGCGGATCGAGATCACGGACGGCCGCGCCACCGGCGTCGTCCTCGAAGACGGCCAGGCGATTTCGGCCGACATGGTCGCCTCCAACGCCGACGTCGTTGCGACCTACGACCGTCTTCTGGGCGGCACCGCGCGCGGCAAGGCCAAGGCGAAATCGCTGAAGTCCAAGCGGTTCTCCATGTCGCTGTTCGTGCTGCATTTCGGCCTGAGCACACCCCAACCGCAGCTGGCCCACCACACCATCTGCTTCGGTGCCCGCTACCGCGAACTCATCGCCGAGATCTTCGGCGGGCCGACCCTGCCCGAGGATTTCTCGCTGTACCTGCATGCCCCCTGCGCCACCGATCCCGGCATGGCCCCGGACGGAATGTCGAGCCACTACGTCCTGTCGCCCGTGCCGCACCTGGGCGCCGCCGACATCGACTGGGAGGTCCAGGGGCCGCTGTATCGCGAGAAGATCCTCGACTACCTCGAGGAACGCTACATCCCCAATCTGCGGCGCGACCTGGTGACGACCCGCATCTATACGCCCTTCGATTTCCGCGACGACCTGAACGCTCATCTGGGCAGCGCCTTCTCGCTGGAGCCGATCCTGACGCAGAGCGCCTGGTTCCGGCCGCACAATCGCGACGACGTCATCGACAACCTGTATATCGTGGGCGCAGGGACCCAT
>NZ_JAEMRD010000195.1 GCF_016463485.1 Brevundimonas sp. | reverse complement strand
CCACAGGCTTGGGCGGCAGCGGCGCGCGAGCGGCCGGCTTGCCGGGCGGCAGGGGCGCAGCGGCCGAAAGCTTGGAGGCCTCGGCGCGGGCGGCCTCGGCGGCGGCGCGGGCCGCGGCGGCCTCGGCCTGGGCGGCGGCGGCGGCGCGTTCGGTCGCGGCGGCGGCCTCGTGGGCGGCGGCGTCGCGACGGGCCTGTTCGGCGGCCGCGGCGGCGGCGCGTTCGGCCTGGGCTTGTGTAGCCAGTTCGATGGCGCGGCGACGGGCTTCCTGTTCCTCACCCGACAGCGAGCCGCCGGCGGGTTGGGGGCGAGGGGCCATCGGACGCGGAGCCTGAGCCTGTGGGGCCGGGCCATCGGTGCGTGGGCGTGCGACGTCAAAGCCCTGGGCGCGACCGCCGACTGGGGCACCTGGGCGGCGCTTGGTCTCGACCACCACCGTCTTGGTCCGGCCATGGCTGAAGCTCTGGCGCACGGTGCCGGTCGAAACCGATCCCACGGCGCGCGGCTTCAGGCTCAGCGGCGCGCGCGGTCCCGTCGCCGAAGGGGTTCCGGTCGGGGCTGTCGGCTGCTGGCCGTCGTTGGTCTTGTCGTTCTCGTCGCTCATCCGGTCGCTTTTACTCGTGGCGGGGAAGTCCGCCTCATCTTGAAATCGTCACGCCAAACACAAAAAGCCGTGCGCTGCTCCGCGCCCTTTTCAGGACCCGGAACCTCGCCCGCCAAAAGCCCCGGGGGGCTCATGTCCAGGGTCTTCGTCTGACCCGCTCGCAGCGGTCCCGCCACCGTCCGAAGACGGGGGACCGTGACCGGTTTCGGTGCCGTGCTGCGGCCCGTCCTGGTCCCACTCCGATGGTCGGAGCGGTCTGAAACCCGCCAGTCGCTCGACCTCGACGGTCCAGCGATCGGCCCTGCCGCCATGCAGCAGGACGGCGTGTATCGCATTTTCCAGCCCAAGGGCCAAACTCAAATCGTCCGCGCTGAACATCCCGCAGACTTTCGCGGTCTGGTGGCGGGCCAGGGCCAGGAGTTTTCCGCGCCCGTCGGACGACCCGTCCGAGGCCTCGATGACCCAGGCGGCCTTGCCGGCGCGGATCGCGGCGGCCGCTTTCTCGAAGCCGGAGATAAGCACGCCTTCGCGTCGGGCAAGACCCAACTGGTCCAGACAACGCCGGAACAGCAGGGTTTCGACCGTCGCGGCCAGGTCGGCCGAGGCGTTGAGCTTTGTCTTGGCCGAGCGCGAGAACAGGTTCTTCTTCGACGCCATCTCGATCGAGGCGCGGTCGGCGGCGACCCACATGCCGCGTCCGGGCAGTTTCCTGCCCAGGTCGGGAGCGACCGAACCGTCCGGAGCGGCGACGAAGCGGATCAGGCGAGATTCGTCCATGACCTGGTGCGTGACCAGGTCGCGGCGCTCTCTATCCGATGTCGCGTCTCGCAGGCTCATGGACGGTCCGGGTCTCCATCACGCGTTCTGGGGCTGGTCGGCGTCGTCGGCGGCGGCCTCGACGTCAGCGTCAGCCTCCGCTTCAGGCGCTTCACCGAAGACGGCCTCGGGGTCGTATTCACCCTCGGCGTACTCTTCCTCGTATTCCGGCTCGGGCTGCGGCAGTTCCGAGGCGTCGATCCAGCCGGCCGCGACGCGGGCCTGAAGGATCAGCATCTCGGCGTCTTCCTGGGCCAGATTGAAGCTTTCCAGCACGCCGGGGACCTTGACCCGTTCGCCGTTCTTCATCTCGTAGCCGCCACGGATTTCGTCGGTGGCCAGGTCCGCCAGATCCTCGACCGTCTTCACCCCGCCTTCGCCGAGCGCGACGGCGATGGCACCGGTGACGCCCGGAACGGCCATGACCTCGTCCAGCACGCCCAGCTCGACGCGCTTGGCGTCCAGGATGGCGGCCTGACGGTCCAGGAAGTCGCGGGCGCGAGCCTGCAGTTCCTCGGCGGTGTCCTCGTCGAAGCCCTCGATCTCGGCGACTTCGTAGTTGTCGACGAAGGCCAGATCCTCGACGGTCGCGAAGCCTTCGGTGACCAGCAGCTGGGCGATGACTTCGTCAACGTCCAGGGCTTCCTGGAACAGCAGGGTGCGTTCGCTGAACTCGCGCTGGCGACGCTCGGAATCCTGAGATTCCGTGATGATGTCGATCTGCCAGCCGGTCAGCTGGGAGGCCAGGCGCACGTTCTGGCCGCGACGGCCGATGGCCAGCGACAGCTGCTCGTCGGGCACCACGACTTCGACGCGGTCGGCTTCTTCATCGAGCACGACCTTGGAGACTTCGGCGGGAGCGAGCGCATTCACGATGAAGGTCGGCTCATCCGGGTTCCACTGGATGATGTCGATCTTCTCGCCCTGCAGCTCGGCGACGACCGCCTGAACCCGCGAGCCGCGCATGCCGACGCAGGCGCCGACGGGGTCGATGGAGGAGTCGTTCGACAGCACGGCCATCTTGGCGCGCGAACCGGCGTCGCGGGCGGCGGCGCGGATCTCGATCACGCCGTCATAGACCTCCGGCACTTCCTGGGCGAACAGCTTGGCCATGAAGCCGGGGTGAGCGCGCGACAGCATGATCTGCGGACCCTTGGCCTCGGGCCGGACGTCATAGATGTAGGTGCGGATCCGGTCGCCGATGTTGAAGATTTCGCGCGGGATCGACTGATCGCGGCGCATGATGCCCTCGCCCCGGCCCAGATCGACGATGGTGTTGCCGTATTCGACGCGCTTGACGGTGCCGTTGACGATCTCGCCGACGCGGTCCTTGAACTCTTCGTACTGGTTGGCGCGCTCGGCGTCGCGAACCTTTCCGGTGATGACCTGGCGGGCCATCTGGGTCTGGACCCGGCCGAACTCGAACGGCGGCAGGTCCTCGACATACTCCTTGCCGACCACGGCTTCCGGATCGCGCTTGGAAGCGTCGGTCAGGCGGACCATGGCGCTGTCGTTGAACTCTTCCAGCTCGTCTTCCGGCATCCAGTCGTCCTCGACGATGGTGACGTGACGGGTCAGGGCCAGTTCGCCGGTCTTGGGATCGATCTTGGCGCGGATGTCGTGGTGGGCACCGTAACGCGACTTGGCCCCCTTCTGGATGGCTTCTTCCAGGGCCTCGACGACGATCTCGCGGTCGATGTTCTTCTCCTGGGCGACCGCGTTGGCGATCTGCAGAAGTTCCAGGCGATTGGCGGAAATACCGGTGACGGCCATCAGGCTTTGTCCTCAGGAGTGGTGGTCGTGTTCGTGTCTTGGTCTTCGGGCGCCGCTTCCGGCAGTCCGTCGTCTTCGGGTTCGCCGCGCTGGGCGCGCAGTTCGGCCCCGCGCTTGATCAGGGCGTCGCTCATCACGAGCTTGGCGTCCACGATCCAGTCAAACGGTATCAGGGCGGTGTCGGCCTCGCCGTCCAGGTCGATGGCGACCATGTCGGTCCCCGCCTCGTCCTTGTCCAGGCCGGCCAGGACGCCCTTGAAGCGCTTCCTGCCCTCGATCATCCGATCCGCTTCCATCCGCGCCTCGAAACCCTCGAACAGGTCGAAGTCGATCAGACGGGTCAGGGGACGGTCGATGCCGGGCGACGAGACTTCCAGCAGATATTCGCCCGGGATCGGATCGGCGGCATCGAAAACCTCCGACACCGCGCGGCTCAGACGTGCGCATTCCTCGACCGAGATGTCGTGATCGCTGGGCCGCTCGGCCATGATCTGCAACCGCTGACGCAGCGTCCCGCCCATCAGCCGGACGCGCACGATCGCCAGACCGAGCGACTCCGCGATGGGGTCGATCAGCTCGATCAACTGGCGGTCCTGGACGGTCTTGGCGCGCAAGGGCGGTTTCAACTCAACAAAAAAGCGGCGGGCCCCTCGGCCGCCGCTTGGAAACGCGGCGCCGTCGGACGCCGGTGTCTAACGATGTGGGACGCCCTATAGACCCGCTGAAAGGGGTTGTCAGCCCTGTTTGTCGTCGTCGAGGTAGAAGGCCTCATAGTCGCGGCCGTAGGAGAAGATGTTCATGATCTCGACGTGGTCGTGATGAACACGATACGCGATCAGGACCCGCTTCTCGAAAACGACGGTTCTCAGCCCGGGAAAGAGGTCGTCTCGCCGTTGGCCTGCGTAGGGCAGGTCGCCGATGGCTTCACACTTGTTTCTCAGGCGCTTTATGTAGTTGTCGATCGTCGAAAAGCCGGCTCCATTCAGAACCAGCCATTCCTCCAGAAGGGCGATCTCCAGCGGCGAGTCTGGCCCGTAGAGGACCTCAAGCCGCTTCATCGATCATCAGATGTTTGAGCCTGGCCTCGCGTGTCCGCTCAAGGCGACCGAAGACTTCATCGGCAGTCAGCCGGGGTCTCGTGTCCTCTGCCGAGGCCTTCAGCCGCGCCCTGATAGCCGCCAGTCGCTCGGCGCGTTCCTCGCGGGCGTCGCGCCACATCCGCACGGCGTCGCGCAGCGCCTCGCTGGTCGAAGCGAACTCGCCGGCGGCGACGCTGGCCTCCAGGTCGCGCACCATGGCGGCGGTGAGGGTGACGCTGAGCTTCTCGGCGGCGGCCATGACGGACTCCTGTGGTAGGATTTTATCCTACCACAGTCACCGCTGACTGTCAGCCGGCTAAGCCGGCACGCCCATATAGTCGCGCTTGCCGATCTCGACGCCCGCCGCGCGCAGCAGGGCATAGGCCGTGGTGACGTGGAAATAGAAGTTCGGCAGGGCGAAGCCGGTCAGGTAGCCGGCGCCCTTGAAGTCGAACTGGCCGTTGGGGAATTTCAGCACCACGTCGCGATCTTCGGCGCCGGCAAAGGCCTCGCGCGGCACGGATTCGATGAAGGCGATCGACAGGGCG
>NZ_JAEMRD010000194.1 GCF_016463485.1 Brevundimonas sp. | reverse complement strand
GTTCTCGGGCGTCGGCGATGGCGGGGCGGGTTCGGGCGCAGGAGCGGGCGTCGGCGCGGGCGGGTTCTGCGTCTGGGCCAGGGCTCCCATCGGCGCCTGGGCCGCCATGGCCAGCACCGCCACCGTCGTCAACAAAACGCGCTTCATCGCAGGAACCCTCGAAATCCGGACAGGGCGGCATCTAGCGGGAAGTTCGCCGGATTGGCGAGGTTACGGTTTCGTCATGTTAGGCCAGCAGAGCCAGCAGGGCGAAACTGGCCAGCCAGTGCTCGCCCATATAGTCGCCGGTGACCTGAGGCAGGGCTGCGGTCAGATGGTTTTCGGCAGCCTCCAGCGCGACGGCGCGGGCGGCATGACCGGCGGGCAGCGCGGTCGCGATCCCCCGCCAGCACCAGGCGCGGCTGAGGTTCAGTCCGTCCAGATGGGCGATCTTGCCGTCCGAGCGGTCGCTGACCGAGGCGGGGCGGAACAGGGTGGCTGGGTCTCGCGTGGCGATCCGGGGCAGGAAGGCATCGAACCAGGCCGCGAACCCATCGCCCAGCACGACCCGCATCAGTTCGGCCTCCATCAGGGCGGGCGACAGGAACTCGTCCTGCGACGGCTCCCAGGCCTGGCAATCACGGTCGGCCGAATGCCATTCGACGGCCTTCCTGCGGCACTGGGCGGCGAGCGGGCGGTCGCCGATCGCGTCGGCGTATTCGATGGCGAGCCTGAGCGCGAAGGCGGAGTTGTAGTGGGTGCCGACCCGCACCGGATAGGACGCGACCAGCAGATAGGCCTTCAGCCGCCGCGCAAAGGCGTCGGCCAAGGGCTTCAGCATCCCGGCCCAGCGGCGACCCTCGGCCGTCGAATGGCGATCGAGTTCGGCGTGCAACATCAGCAACCAGGCCCAGCCGTAAGGCCGCTCGAACCCCCGGCTCTCAGGGCGGGCCAGATAGGCGACCTCGACGGCGATGTTGGTGGGCGTGAACAGGTCGTCGGCCAGGGCGGCGATGCGCG
This sequence comes from Brevundimonas sp., assembly GCF_016463485.1. Lineage (GTDB taxonomy): Bacteria > Pseudomonadota > Alphaproteobacteria > Caulobacterales > Caulobacteraceae > Brevundimonas. The sequence continues at coordinate 3,838 of NZ_JAEMRD010000194.1, read as the reverse complement.
ACGCCTCGCCCATGTCGGGATGCAGGCGATACAGGGTGAACAGGGTCCACCAGCCATGGACGCAGGAGTGCCAGTCGAAACTGCCGAAGAAGACGGGGTGCAGGGCGCGGGGGCTCTGGGCGTCCTCGGGGCCGGCCATGACGTGGTCCAGCTTGTTCGGGTATTCGCGCGTGACGTGGCCAAGCGCCGTGGAAGCGTACAGGGCCGCGATCTCGGGGGTCAGGGTCGTCATCGCCTTCCTCCCCATCCGTCATCCTCGGGCTTGTCCCGAGGATCCAGAACCACCGTCGGATGAGCTGAGGCACCGCTTTGAAACCCGGGCAAGATTTCAGGCACCGGGAGTCTGGATCCTCGGGACAGGCCCGAGGATGACGGTGTTTGTGAAACAACCACCGTCAAAACCTGAACGCCAGGGCGTACATCAGCACGATATTGGCCCCCAGCATGGCGAGGGCGGTCGGGGCCTGGGCGCGGATGACGCCGTTGAAGGCGGCGTTACGGTCGGGCAGTTCCAGCAGATTGGCCGGGACCACGTTGAAGTTGGCCGCCATCGGCGTCAGCAACGTCCCGCAGAAGCCCGACAGCATGCCGATGGCACAGACGATGGCGGGATCGCCGTCGAACTGCAGGATCACGAACGGCAGGCCGATCGCCGCCGTCATCACCGGAAAGGCCGCAAACGCATTGCCCATGATGAAGGTGAACAGGGCCATCCCCAGGCAATAGGCGACCACCGCGATCAGTGGCCCGTTCATCGGGATGACGTCGGCGACCAGGCCTCCGACGACCTGTCCCACTCCGGCCAGGGCGAAGACGGCGCCGAGGGCTGCCAGCATCTGGGGCAGGATGGCGGCCCAGCCGACCGCATCCATCAGGCGTCGCCCTTCCTGAAGCGGTGCCGTGGCAGGCGGGCGGAACATGGCCATGGCGACGACCAGGGCCAGCAGCACGCCGAGGCCCAGCGCGATCAGGGTCGGGTCCTTGGCGTCGAACAAGGGACGGCCGCCGATGTCGATCTTGGCCAGGACGAGGGTGCCCAGCAGGGCCGTGGCGGGGATGATCAGGGCGGGAATGAACAGCCGGTTCCCGAACCGGGCGGCGAGGGTCCGGCGTTCCTCGGGCGAGGTGGTGGCGGGTTTGCCCTGGCCCAGGCCTCCGATGCCGCCGATCAGGACCAGCCCGACCAGCAGGATGCCGTTGCCGAGATCGCCCAGATAGCTGCCGAGCAGGAAGCTGACGGCCATCAGGCCCCAGAAGGCGGCGTTGCGCAGCCGTTTGGGATTCTCCCGATCCGTCACGCTCATCCAGGCGAAGGCCATGAAGATCAGGCCGGCGAGGATATAGACCCAGGTCAGGGTGATCATGGCCGGGCCTCCGTCACCTCGACGATGCCGCCGGGCCCTTCGTCGATCCGGACCTCGCGGGCGATGCGGCGGTCGAGGAGTAGCAAGCGCGTCCCATGGACCAGCAGGGCCACCACGGCGGTCGGGATCGCCCAGACCGACAGTTCCAGCGGCTGGAGGATGATGCCGTTCTGTTCGAGGAAGCCCTTGATCAGCAGGATCGAGGCGATGGCGATGAAGATGTCTTCGCCGAAGAAGAGCGCGATGTTGTCCGCCGCCGCCGCATGGGCGCGGATGCGGAACCGGGTAGCGTCGGGCAGGTCGCCGTGGTGGGTCTCGGCCGCCGCCTCGGCCATCGGCGCGACCAGGGGCCTGACCATCTGGGGGTGGCCGCCCAGCTTGGTCTGACCCAGGGCGGCGGTGACCTGACGCGCCACGAAATAGGCCAACAGCAGACGTCCCGCCGTGACCCGCGCCATTTTCGCGATCAGGGCCCGCGCCTGTTCCTGAAGGCCCGACCGTTCCAGCAGGCCGATCACCGGCAGGACCAGCCAGACGATCGAGATATAGCGGTTGTCGTTGAACGCCTTGCCGAAGGCCGCCAGCGTCTCGGTCAGGCTGAGGCCACCCGCCACGCCCGTGACCAGCGCGGCCGTCAGGATCACCGGCAGCGGATTGAAGCGCAGCAGGAAGCCGGCGACGAGAACGGCGATACCGAGGAGGACGAGCATGGCGCTACGCTAGCGTCTTGCCGGGTTCTGGCAATGAATTCCCATATCCGCCGCCGCCCGGCGTCTCGATGACGAAGACGTCGCCGACGGCCATCGCCACCTCGGCGGTGGAGCCCAGAACCTCGACCTTACCGTCCACGCGCTCGACGCTGTTGATCCCGACCGCGCCAGGCTCGCCTCCGGCCGCACCGAACGGCGGAACACGACGGCGGTTGGACAGGATCGCGGCCGTCATGGGTTCGAGGAAGCGGACGCGGCGGACGACGCCGTCGCCGCCCCGGTTCGCCCCCTTCCCGCCCGAGCCACGCCGGATCGAGAACCGCTCCAGCAGCACGGGAAACCGCGTCTCCAGCACCTCGGGATCGGTCAGGCGGGAGTTGGTCATGTGGGTCTGGACCGCCGAAGCGCCGTCGAAACCGGGACCGGCCCCCGAGCCGCCCGCAATGGTCTCGTAGTACTGACGCGTGTCGTCGCCGAAGGTGAAGTTGTTCATCGTGCCCTGGCTGGCGGCCAGGACGCCCAGCGCACCGTACAGGGCATCAACCACCGCCTGACTGCTCTCGACATTGCCCGCGACCACCGCCGCCGGATAGCGCGGATTGAGCATCGACCCTTCCGGCACGATCAGGTCGATCGGCTTCAGACAGCCTTCGTTCAGCGGGATGGCGTCGTCCACCAGGGTGCGGAAGCCATACAGGGTCGCCGCCCGCGCGATCGACAGGGGGGCGTTGAAATTGCTCGGCCGCTGGTCGCTGGTTCCGGTGAAATCGACGGTCGCGCGGCGAGCCTCGGCATCCACCGAAATGGCCACCCGGATCACGGCGCCGTCGTCCATCTCCAGCGCGAACGATCCCGGCTTGAGCACCGACAGGACGCGGCGGACGGCCTCTTCGGCATTGGCCTGAACGTGGGTCATGTAGGCTTCGACGGTGGCGCGGCCGAACTCGGCGACCATGCGGGTCAGTTCCTCGGCCCCGCGCGCGCAGGCCGCGACCTGGGACTTGAGGTCAGCCAGGTTCATGTCGATGTTGCGTGACGGGTAGGGGCCCGAGGCGAACAGGGCGCGGGTTTCGGCCTCCCGCAGGACGCCCTGATCGACCAACAGGACGTCGTCGATCAGGACGCCCTCCTCCTCGACCGAGCGACTGTTGGGCGGCATGGAGCCGGGGGTGATCCCGCCGACGTCCGAATGGTGCCCGCGCGCGGCGACGAAGAAGGCCGGGGCGTCGTCCTGATCCAGGAAGACGGGCAGGATGACGGTGATGTCGGGCAGATGGGTCCCGCCGTTGTAGGGCGCGTTCAGCATATAGACGTCGCCGCGTTTCAGGCCCCGGCCGTCCCGCGCATTGCCGCGCGCCCGGATCACGGCGGCGATGCTCTCGCCCATCGAGCCGAGGTGGACGGGGATGTGTGGCGCATTGGCGATCAGGGCCCCGGTGCCGTCGAACAGGGCGCAGGAGAAGTCTAGCCGCTCCTTGATGTTGACCGAATAGGCGGTGGCCCGCAGCGCCTCGCCCATCTGTTCGGCACAGGCCATGAAGCGGGAGTTGAACAGCTCCAGCAGGATCGGATCGACCTCCGTCCCGACTGCGGAGCGCGGAGCGAGGGGTTCGGTGCGGGTCAGGATCAGGTTGAGCCGGGGATCGACGGTGGCGGACCAGCCGGGCTCGACGACAGTGGTGCCGGTGGATTCGAGGATGATGGCGGGGCCGGGGACGGTGGTGCCGGGGGCGAGGTGATCACGGTGGTGGATGGGGCCTTCTC
>NZ_JAEMRD010000057.1 GCF_016463485.1 Brevundimonas sp. | reverse complement strand
TGACCAGGGTGGACTTGCCGGCGTTCGGCGCGCCGATGATGGCGGCGAAGCCGGCCTTCCTGGCCGGGTTCGGGCTGTTGGTCGGGTCGGTCAAATCACGCCTTCTCTCTTGAGCATCGCCATGGCGGCGGCCTTTTCTGCGTCCTGACGCGAACGCCCCTGGGCGGTCAAGGGTTCGAGCCCCTGCACCGTCACGGCGACGGTGAAGGTCGGGGCATGGTCCGAACCGGTGCGGTTCGCGATCTCATAGGAAGGCAGCGGACGTCCCTGCCCCTGCGACCATTCCTGGAGCGCCGATTTCGGGTTGGTTAGCGATCGTTCCGGCGGCCTGGCCAGTTCGTCGGCCCAGGCGATCTGAAACACGGAGCGGGCCGCGTCGATGCCGCCGTCCAGATAGACCGCCGCCAGCACAGCCTCGACGGCATCGGCGATGACGCCTTCCTTGCGCCGGCCGCCTGACTTGGTCTCGCCAGGCGACAGGCGCACCGCCTCGCCGATCCCCAGGGCCGCGCCGACCCGGCCGCAGGCGGACTTGTCGACCAGGGCGTGCAGGCGCGACGACAGCTGGCCCTCGTCGGCCTCTGGGAAGTCGTTGTGCAGCCGTTCGGCGACCAGCAGGCCCAGGACGCGGTCGCCGAGGAACTCCAGCCGCTCGTTGTCGCGCGGCGCGCTGGAGGTCTGGGGGGCGACGCCCTCCCCCACGCTGGAATGGGTCAGGGCCCGGTCGAGCAGCCGGGCGTCCTTGAACTCATGGCCCAGACGGCGGACCAGCTCGGCCACCGCCTGTGCCCTGGTATTCGCCATCAGTGAAGGACGTTGAAGAAGCGGCTGGGCCGGATCTTCGTGAACCAGCTGACCGGGTTCAGCAGGGAGGCGCCCGGCTCCCACGAGAAGGCGATGATCTGGGCCTTGCCGACCAGGTTCTGGGCCGGGACGAAGCCGACGCCCGCCGATTGCTCGACCCGGCTGTCGATGGAGTTGTCGCGGTTGTCGCCCATCATGAAATAATAGCCGGCGGGGACGGTGTAGACGCCGGTGTCGTCCAGATCGCCACCGGGGCCGAAGTCCTGGGTGTTGAAGCTCTTGCCACCCGGAAGGGTCTCGCGGCCACGGACGACCGAGCGCGGGCCGAAGACGTCGGCGGCCTCGGACTCGCCGATGACCACGTCCTGGACGGCGGTGCCGTTGATATACAGCTTGTTCGCGATCATCTGGATCTGGTCGCCAGGCAGGCCGATCACGCGCTTGATGTAGTCGGTCTTGTCGTCACGCGGCAGTTTGAACACCACGATGTCGCCGCGCTCAGGGGCCGATCCGAAGATGCGACCCTCGCCCACGGGCAGGTTGATCGGCAGGCCGCTCGAGAATTTCGAGTACCCGTACGACCACTTGGACACGATGATGTAGTCGCCCTCGTACAGGTTCGGCTCCATCGAGGCCGACGGGATGGTGAAGGGCTGGAACAGCAGGACGCGCAGCACGAAGGCGATCAGCAGGGCGAAGACAATCGTCTTGACGATCTCCAGCGTCTCGGACCCGGCGGTGGGTTCGGACGGTCGGGTGGGCTTCGGACCCTTGATGTTCTTGGTCTTGATCGGTTTCTCGCGCAGGGTCAGGGGCTCGTCGCCGTCGTCGAACGGGGCATCGCCCTGGTCGCTCCAGATCGGGCGCTTGCCGTCGGCGGTGACGGCGGCGGCGGTCGCTGCGGCCGCGACCACCGGGGCGACGGGAGCGGGATCGTCCTGCGGTTCCAGGCTGACGGTGTCGGCCGACACGACCGGCGCGGGTGGTTCGACGTCGGCGGACGTTTCGACCGGAGCTTCCACCGAAACGTCCGATTCTGGAGCGGAGGACGTAGCTTCGGGCATGGCTTCGATGTGAGTCGGCATGACCCCGTGGTCGTCCGGCGCAACGGGCTGCGGCGCGTCGTCGGGCGCGTGCGGCTTGTGGTCTTCGCTCATCGTCGGAAAGGCCTGTCCCCAGCCCCCATTCGGCGGCGTTGTCGGTCGTCGCACCTATAGCCTGATTACGACAGCGGCAAGGCCTCGATCACCACGAAGGCGAGTGCGTACGGGTGCTCGTCGCTCAGCGTCAGGTGGATGTGCGGGCGATGACCCTGTGGTGTCAGGCGGGCCAGGTGCTCGGCCGCGTGCCCGGTCAGGGCCAGGGTCGGCTGGCCACTGGACAGGTTCACCACCCCCATGTCCTTCCAGTAGACGTCGCGACGCATGCCGGTGCCCAGCGCCTTGGCACAGGCTTCCTTGGCCGCGAACCGCTTGGCATAGCTCCAGGCCGCGTCGGGCTTGCGGTCAGAGCGGGCCCGCTCGATCTCGGTGAAGCAGCGCGCCTTGAACCGGTCGCCGAAGCGGTCGAGCGAGGTCTGGATGCGGCGGATGTCGCACAGGTCGGCGCCGACGCCGATGATCACGCCGCGACCTCTCTGGCTTGATCCATCAGGCCTCGCATCCGGGCGATGGCGGGGCCCAGGCCGACGAAGATGGCCTCTCCGATCAGGAAATGGCCGATGTTCAGCTCCATCACCTGCGGGATGGCGGCGACGGCGGCGACGGTCTCGTAGTCAATGCCGTGCCCGGCGTGGACCTCAAGGCCGAGGCTTGTGGCCAGGGCCGCACCGGCCGACAGCGATGCGAGTTCCACCTCGGCCTCTTCGGTTCGCCCCTCGCGCACGGCGTCGCAATAGGCCCCGGTGTGGAGTTCGACCACCGCCGCGCCGGTGCGGCAGGCGGCCTCGATCTGGGCTGGGTCAGCGCCGATGAACAAAGAAACCCGCGACCCGGCCTCGTTCAGACGCCCGACGAAGGGGGTGATCCAGTTGTGGCCACCGACGACGTCGAGCCCGCCCTCGGTGGTCCGTTCCTCGCGCTTTTCGGGCACCAGGCACACGGCGTGGGGCCGGTGATGCAGGGCGATGGCCAGCATCTCCTGGGTCACCGCCATTTCGAGGTTCAACGGCCGCGCCTCGGCGTTCAGCAGAGCCGAAAGCCCGTCGATGTCGCCGTCCGAGATGTGGCGCCGATCCTCGCGCAGGTGGGCGGTGATGCCGTCGGCTCCAGCCGCCAGGGCTTCTCGCGCCGCCCGGACGGGATCGGGATAGAGGCCACCGCGCGCGTTCCGCACGGTGGCGACGTGGTCGATGTTGACGCCCAATCTTAGGGGATGTGTCACCCTGAACTCCGCTCGTCCCCGCGAAAGCCGGGACCCTGTGATTTGGGCGATCGGCGTTTCCGGTCAACCCTTTTGCCCGATCCTGCGGCCCCTCGAGACACTGTGCCTCAGGAAGGCCGGGTCCCGGCGTGCGCCAGACGAGGGGGTGTTCTATTTAGCGATCCGCCGGCTGCCCGGATCCTGCACCGGAATGGCGGCGAGTTCGGGCGGCAGGGCGTCGGCGGGCCAGGCGGGCACGTCGAGTGTGGCCAGGGCGATCAGGGGCACGCCGACGTCCGCCCGGCCACCCGAGCGGTCGACGATGCAGGCGGCAGCGACCACATCCCCTCCGGCCTCCTTGATCGCCGCGATGCATTCGCGCGACGACAGGCCCGTGGTGACGATGTCCTCGACCATCACCACCTTCTGGCCCGGCTCGATCTGGAAACCGCGACGCAGCTTGAACACGCCCCCTTCCCGCTCGACGTAGAGCGAGGCGACGCCCAGCCAGCGCGCGGTCTCATAGCCGGGAATGATGCCGCCGACGGCCGGGGAAATGGCGACATCGACGGGGCCGACCGTGGCGACGATCTTCTCGGCCAGGGCCTTGCACAGCCGGGCGCAGCGGTCGGCGTGCATGAAGACCAGGTTCTTCTGCAGAAAGACCGGACTGTGCAGCCCCGAGGACAGCACGAAATGCCCCTCGCGCAGGGCACCCGCGGCGCGGAACTCGTTGAGGACGTCTTCGGTGTTCATGATCCGCGACCTAAGCCCAGCGGAGCCGTGGGGCAAGACGTCAGCGATAGACGACGCTGCGGTGGCCGATCTCGATGACGGTGACGATCATGATCCCATCATCGATGCGCGCGATCACGCGGTGGTCACCGACCCGATACTTCCATTGCCCCTTGAACCGCTTGCCCTGCAAAGCGTCGCCCAATGTTCGGGGATTGTCGGCCGGCGCAATCCGGTCTCTCAGGAATCGCAGGATGCGATCGCGTTCCGTCGAATGAATCTTGTCGAGTGAACGTCGAGCGCCGGGTTCAAACTCAATCCGAAAGGCCATAGTCGGCCAAGACCTGTTCGAGGGGTATGGTCTTCGTCCGGCCCGCGTCAATGTCCGCCAGCCGCTTCAGGGCGATCTCTCCGTGTTTCTGATCCCAGAGGTACTCTTCGATGGCGTCGCGGAGCACGGCATCCAGCGATTGCCGCAAATCCTGAGGCAGGTCGGCAACCAGTTGCTCGAGTTCGTCAGGAACGGACACGTGGATCATGGGTCGAGGCTAGCACGATGGCAGGCACCCGCCAACTCAGCCCTTCAGCCGCTCAACCGTGTCCACCGACGGATTGGTGCGAAGGGCGGCCATGATCATGGTGGCGTGTTTGGCGTCCTCGACCTCGACGTCGAAGTTGAGGTCGAAGAAGTCCTGGTGGCGGTGCGAGAGGTTCAGGTTGCGGATGTTTCCGCCCGCATCGCCGATCAGGGTCGTGACCTGGCCCAGGACGCCGACACCGTTGCGCACCGTGGCCTTCAACCGCGCGATGCCCAGGGCGCTCTGTTCGGCCTGGGGCGTCCATTGCAGGTCCTGCCAGACGGTGTCGTCGTCGGCGTATTCGGCAAGCTGCTGGCAATCGATGGTGTGGACCGTCAGTCCCTTGTTCGGCTCCAGGATGCCGACGATGCGGTCGCCGGGAAGCGGCGTACAACAGGCGCCGAAATGGACGCTGACGCCGGGCGTCAGGCCACCGCCGCGCACGAACAGGCGGGCGCGCGCGTCCTGAATGGGCTTGCGCTGCTGGGCCGGCTTGATCTTCCCCATCAGGGCGGGGAACAACAGTTCGGCGACCTTGACCGGCGAGATCCGGCCCCGTCCGATCGCCTCGAACAGGTCGGCCTCGGTAGCGATGCCGAGCACTTCCAGCACGGGTTTCAGAGAGACCTGATCCAGGGCCTTGCCCGCCTTGGTGACGGTTTGATCGAGGGACGCACGGCCCAGACGCAGGAACTCCTCGCGCTCGGCCCCCCGGATATGGCGGCGGATCGCCGAACGAGCGCGGCCCGTGACGGTCAGGGAGCGCCAGTCGGCGGGGGCCTCTCGCTTGGAGCCCCGGATGATCTCGACCACGTCGCCGTTCTGGAGGGCCGTGCGCATCGGCTTGAGTTCGCCGTTGACCTTGACGCCCACGGCGGTGTCGCCGACCTCGGTATGGACGGCGTAGGCGAAATCCAGCGCCATGCCGCCGCGCGGCAGGGTGATCAGCCGGCCCTTGGGCGTGAAGACGAAGACCTGATCCAGGTACATCTCGAGCTTGGCATGCTCGACCCAGTCCTCGCCCCCCTCCCCGTGCTCGACCACCTGAACCAGATGGCGCAGGTTCTGGAGCGGGTCGCGCCCGCCCTCGGCCGCCATGGCTTCCTTGTCGAGGCCATAGGACTGATTCTTGTAGGCCCAGTGGGCGGCGACGCCGTCCTCGGCGATCCGGTCCATCACCTCGGTGCGTATCTGCATCTCGATGCGCAGGCCGCCGGGGCCGACGACGGTGGTGTGCAGAGAGCGATAGTTGTTCGACTTGGGCGTCGAGATGAAGTCCTTGAACCGTTCGGGCACCATCGGCCAGGCGCGGTGGATGACCCCCAGCGCGCGATAGCAATCGTCCTCGAACGGCACGATAACCCGGAACCCGTAGATGTCGGACAGGGACGAGAAGCCGACGGTCTTCCTCTGAAGCTTCCTCCAGATCGAATAGGGCGTCTTCTGGCGGCCGAAGACGCGGGCCACGATCCCGGCCTCGGACAGGACCTGTTCGACCTCGTGGGCGACGATCTCGGTGGCGCGGCCGTGTTCGAGCTTCAGCGCCTCCAGCCGCCGCTCGATGGCGGTCCGCGCGGTGGGGTTCAGGTGCTCGAAAGCGAGTTCCTCAAGCTCCGACGCGATCGAGTGGATGCCGATCGAGCGACCCAGCGGGGCATAGACCTCGAGCGTCTCGCGGCTGATCCGCTCGCGCTTCTCGGGCTTGACGTACTTCAGCGTCCGCATGTTGTGCAGACGGTCGGCCAGCTTGACCAGCAGGACGCGGACGTCCTTGGAGATGGCCAGGATGAATTTGCGCAGGTTCTCGGCCTGGCGGGTGTGTTCAGCCTGCAGTTCGAGGCGGGACAGCTTGGTCACGCCCTCGACCAGGACGGCGATCTCCTCGCCGAACAGGGCCGCGATGTCGTCACGCGTCGCCGAGGTGTCCTCGACCACATCGTGCAGCAGGGCCGTGACGATGGTGGCGGTGTCGAGCTTGTAGTCGGTCAGGATGCCCGCGACCTGGATCGGGTGGGCGAAATAGGGATCGCCGGAGGCCCGCAGCTGCGAGCCGTGCATCTTCATCGCATAGACATAGGCCTTGTTGAGCAGGGCCTCGTCGGCGGTGGGATCATAGGCCTTGACCGCCTCGATCAGCTCGAACTGGCGCAGGACCGGAATGCGTTTCGCCGCCGGCTGGCCCCCTCTTTCGAGAGAACTGCCCGACGGCGATACGATGTCATTGGCAATGTCGTTCGCCGGCGGGGTCGAACCGGACCGCGCCGGGAGGATGGTGATACCGTTGGCGGGTTCCGCCGTCAGTAGCGTTCCTCCTGCCCGCCGTCCCGGTCGCTCTGCAGGGCGCGGATCAGCTCCTGCTCGGCCATGTTCATGTGTTGCGGTTCGGCCAGCAGACCGACGATTTCCGCCTCGTCCTCGGCTTCGGTGCGCTCATCGACGCGTTGCAGGGCGACCACGACGGTCTCCAGAAGGTCGGCGGGAATCACGGTCTCGTCGGCGATCTCACGCAGGGCCACGACGGGGTTCTTGTCGTTGTCGCGATCCAGGGTCAGTGGCGCACCGTTGGCGATCGCGCGGGCGCGGTTGCCGGCCAGCAGGACCAGTCCGAAACGGTTCGGAACCTTCTGGATGCAGTCTTCGACGGTGACGCGAGCCATGGGAATCCTTCGGTGTCGGGACGATTGTCGGCGGGAGAACCGCGCCCCATACAGATATGCACTGATTTGTGCAACGCCACAGGGGCGATTTGAGGGCGGTCGATTACACCAGCGGACGCGCATCGCTTCCGACAGCGGCGTCTTTCATGAGTTGGGCAGCCGCCCCCCCCGCCGGATGCACCCACGCCGGTGCGATCTCCGCCAGCGGCCCCATGACGAAGAGCCGTTCCGCCGCGCGCGGGTGCGGCAGGATCAGGCCGTCGCAGTCGCCCTGTTCGCGGCCATAGGCGATCAGGTCGAGATCCAGGGTGCGCGGGGCATTCCGCACCGACCTCTGGCGGCCGAAGGCGTCCTCGATCCGGCCGAGGGCCTGCATCAGGGCGTGGGGGTCATGGGCGGTGCGGACGATGACGACGCCGTTCAGAAAGGGCGGATCGGTCGGGTCGGGCCAGGCCTGGGACCGCCACCACGACGACCGCGAGACGATGTCGATGCCCTCGGACCGGAACCGCGCCAGCGCCGCCTCCAGCGCCTCGGTGCAGGACGCCCACACCCCCTTGTCATTGCAGCCCAGAGCGATGATGACGGCCTGATCCAGGTCGAGCGCCACGCCGGACTCGTCGATGACGGCAAGGTCGGCGGCTTCATTCACGGCGGTGTCCATGATCTTTCTTCCGCACGAGCGCATCGCCCTGTTCATCGACGGGGCCAATCTCTATTCGGCGGCCAGGGGGCTGAACATCGATCTCGACTTCGCCAAGCTGCTCGCATCGTTCCGCGATCAGGCCGTCCTCATTCGCGCCCACTATTACACGGCCGTGGTCGAGGGCGAAGAGTTCTCTCCGATCCGGCCTCTGGTGGACTGGCTGGGCTACAACGGCTTTTCGGTCGTGACCAAGCCGGCCAAGCGGTTCACGGACGCTCAAGGGCACAGCCGCATCAAGGGAAACATGGACATCGAGATCGCGGTGGACATGCTGGAACTGGCCCCGCGTCTGGATCATGTCGTGCTGTTCTCTGGCGATGGCGACTTCCGCCGGCTGGTCCAGGCAGTGCAGGCGAAGGGTGTGCGGGTCACGGTGGTCTCGACGCTGAAAAGCCAGCCGCCGATGCTGTCGGACGACCTGCGCCGACAGGCCGACGCCTATATCGATCTGGCCGATCGTCTGGACGACTGGGCGCGCCCCCGAACGCCGTCGGCGAGCCCGACGGTGCGGACCTTCGATCGGAACTAGGCCACGGCGTTTCTGCGCCACCGAGAGTTGTCGAGACCAAGGTTATCACGTAGCGTGGTCCCCAGTATTTTCGACCGGAGGGATTGTTCATGCTGGCCCTGGCTCTCGCCGCCTCTCTGCTCGCGGCACCCCTGCCCCAGACAGTCCCGGCACCGCCGGTGGATCCCGCGACGGCACCCGTCGATCTGGAAGACATCGTCGTCGAGGGCAGCCGGCTGGAAGACACCACCGAAAGGTTCGTGCGCGAGGTCGGGGCACCGTCGCGTCGTCGCGGCCTGGCCCGCTGGCGCAACGGCATCTGTGTCGGGGTCGCCAACCTTCAGAATGACGCCGCCCAGTTCATCGTGGACACCGTCTCCGACACCGCCCGCGACCTGGACCTGAAAGTCGGCGCGCCCGGCTGCGAGCCCAGCATCCTGATCGTCGCTACCACCGACGCCAAGGCCTTCACGCCTCAGTTCGTGGCCTCGCGCCCGCGCCTGTTCCAGGTGGGCGGAGCGGGCATGGATCGTGGCGATGCGGCGCTGGCGGCCTTCGAGACCTCCGACAGTCCGGTCCGCTGGTGGCACGTCAGCGTCCCTGTCGATGAGACTGGCCAGATTGCTGTTCGGATTCCGGGCTTCTGCCAGAACTCCTGCGAAGGCCCTATGGACTATGCGCCGCAGATCGAGACCCTGTCCTCGCGCCTGATGAACCGCACCGAGGACGATTTGAAACGCGTCTTCATCATCGTGGACGTGGACAAGATCGCCGACGTGTCGCTGGACCAGCTGGCCGACTATATCGCCATGGTCGCCCTGGCCCAGATCGACCCGGAGGCCGACACCTCGGGCTATGCCACCATCCTGAACCTGTTCGACGACCCGGCCTACACGACCGGCCTGACCCAGTGGGACAAGGCCTATCTGAAAGGCCTGTATGACGCCCAGCGGACCCGCGCCAGTGTCGGCGCCGCCCGCGCCGAAGTCGTCTCCTCCATCATCCGCGTGCGGCAGGGCATGACGGCCGAGGAAGACACGACCCAGTAGCCCCGACCCCGCCGCCAAGAGCCCGTCATGTTGATCGCCGCCATTCTCAGCGCCTTCCTGGCTGCCACGCCTGAATCCGCCATCCAGGTCTCGTTGCCGCCCCCTGTCCCGTCTACGCCGGCAATGGATGCCGTCGATCTGGGCGAGCTGACAGTCACGGGCCGTAGTCTGGAGACGGCGACGCGCGCGTTCGTGCGCGAGGTCGCGGCGCCGTCCCGGAACCGGGGGCTGGCGCGGTGGCGCGGCGCGATCTGCGTGGACGTGCTCAATCTTCAGGCCCCGGCGGCCCGGTTCATCGTGGAGCGGGTGTCCGAGACGGCGCGAACCGTGGGGCTGACGCCGGGCGGCGCAGGCTGCACGCCCAATGTCATAATCGTCACCACCGACGACGCCGCCGCCTTCACCCCGCAGTTCGTCGCCATGCGCCCGCGGCTGTTCCGCGTCGGCGGGGCCGGCATGGATCAGGGGGCCGCTGCCCTGCGCCTGTTTCAGGCGACCGACCGGCCGGTGCGCTGGTGGACCGTGACCCTGCCGGTCGATGAGATGGGCCGGAACGCCGTTCGTATCCCCGGTTACTGCAGCGGGTCGTGCCTGCTTCCGTCAGACATGGCACCGGGCGTGAAGACGCTGGGGTCGCGACTGTCGTCGCCGACCGAGGACGACATCGAGCGGGTCTTCATCATCGTCGATGTGGATCAGGTCGCCGCACTGTCGGCGCACCAGCTGGCCGATTATCTGGCCATGGTGACCCTGGCCCAGGTCGATGCCGACGCGGACACCGGCGGCTTTGCCACCATACTGAACGTCTTCGACGATCCCGAGGGCGTCGCCGGCCTGACCCAGTGGGACGAGGCTTACCTGAAGGGGCTGTATCAGGCCCAGCGGATGTCCGTGAACCAGCAAGCCAGCGCCAGCGAGATCGCAGGATCGATCGTCCGCGCACGGCGGGCGATGGACGGAACGACCGGGAACTGACCGAATGTCCGCTACCCGACCTTCGCAATACGGAACAACGGCGACCCGTACCGGTTGAACAGGCCCGCCCTCCCCGGCGTAACCGCTTGTTTTACCGTGAAGACCGTCAAGGAATGCCGCGCCGCCATCAGTGACCTCATCTCGGAGGCCGTTCCCGAGGATGACGCCGGGCGTCGCGAAGGCTTGCTGACGCTGGCCGACGGCTGGATCGAACTCATCGAGAGGCGCGGTGCCGCCGACGCGCCGCCTCCACGATCCAGCGCCTGCAACCCCGCAGACTGAATCGCCGTCTCAACCCTTGTCGCGCATCAGCCGGGCCTTGTCGCGGGCCCAGTCGCGATCGGCGGAGGCCTCGCGCTTGTCGTGCAGCTTCTTGCCCTTGGCCAGGGCGATCTCGAGCTTGGCCTTGCCGTCGTCGTTCAGATAGAGCCGCAAGGGGATGATGGTCTGGCCGTCCTTCTGGACGGCCCCGATCAGGCGATCGATCTGCTTCCTGTGCAGCAGCAGTTTTCTCGGCCGACGCGGTTCGTGGTTGAAGCGGTTGGCCTGGGCATAGGGCGGGATATCAGCGTTGATCAGGACGATCTCGCGCCCCTCCACCGCCGCATAGCTTTCGGCGATATTGGCGCGGCCCATACGCAGGGCCTTGATCTCGGTGCCCAGCAGCATGATGCCGGCCTCGAGGTTGTCCTCCAGGAAATAGTCGAACCGGGCGCGGCGATTCTCGGCGATCAGCTTGGCCTTCGTGATCGGGGCCTTGGTCGCCGCCGCCGCCTTTTCCTTCGTCGTGGCCATCAGCCGAGCCCGGCGGCGTCGAGCGCCGCGTCGATGGCCGGCTTCACGGCATCGCTCGCCGGGACCAAGGGCAGGCGAATTTCCTCGGTGCACAGGCCCAGTTTGGCCAGCGCATATTTGGCCGGTGCCGGCGAGGCGTCGAGGAACAGCGCCTTGTGCAGGCCAATCAGCCGGTCCTGCCACGACCGCGCGGCCGCATAGTCGCCCGCGACCACGGCATTGTAGAGAGCGACCATGGCTTCGGGCGCGACGTTGGAGGTGACCGAGATCACCCCGACCCCGCCACAGGCCAGATATCCCAACACGCTGGGGTCATCGCCGGTGATCAGGTCGAACTGGACCCCGGGCTGGCGACCGATGTTGGCGTGCATCCAGCTGACACGGCCCATGTCGGCGGTCGCATCCTTGATACCGACGATGTTCGGATGGGCCGCCAGGCGCGCCACGGTCTCGTTCGACATGTCCACGCCGGTCCGACCGGGCACGTTGTAGAGCACGATCGGCAGCTGGACCGCATCGGCCACAGCCTCGAAATGCGCGGCCAGACCCGCCTGGGACGGGCGGTTGTAATAGGGGGTGACGACCAGGGCCCCGTCTGCGCCGACGGTCTTGGCATAGCGGACCAGGTCGATGGCCTTGTCGGTGGCGGTCGAGCCCGCGCCGGCCATGACACGAATCCGTCCACGGACGATCTCCACTGTGCGCGCGACGACGTGTTTCGCCTCGTCCGACGTCAGGCTGGCGCTCTCGCCGGTGGTGCCCATCGGCACGATGCCGTGGACGCCTGCGGCGATCTGGCGCTCGATCAGGCGTTCCAGCGCGGCATCGTCCACGTTTCCGTCACGAAGAGGTGTGATCAGGGCGGTGATCACGCCCTTGAACAAAGGGGCGGTCATAGAAACAGTCTACCTGCGTGGGAAATGGGCGGCGGGCGCCCGTGACAGGCGGTAGAGGGTAGGTGGTGGGCCCAAAGCCTGCAACCGGGTTGAATGGGGTTTGTACGAACGATGCTGGCAACGACGATTGCGGCCGCTCTGGCGGTCCTGGCTCCCCCCGTGGAATCGCTGCTGCCGCAGTCGACGGCGGAGCTGAACGGTGCCCAGCCCTACAGCCAGGTCTCGACCGCCACCTATCAGCCGCGCGTGCTGAACGATTCGGACACCATCGCCTTTCGACGGGGCCTGACGCTGGCGCGATCGCGCGACGTGGTCGGCACCCAGGACGCCATCAGCCGGATCGGCGATCCGACGGCGCGCAAGCTGGTCGAATGGGCCCTGATCGACACGTCGGGCACCCAGATGTCCTATGCCGACCTGTCGCGCGACCAGCGCGCCCTGAACGGCTGGCCCCGGGTCGAGGCGCGCCGCAGCGCCGGCGAGATCGCGCTGGACCGGGCCGGAGCTTCACCCGACGCCGTGCTCGCCTTCTTCGGTTCAAGCCAACCGACGACGGTACAGGGTGCCATCGCCCTGGCCTGGGCGCTGGACCAGTCGGGCCGCACGTCCGAGGCGCAATCCCTGATCCGCGACTGGTGGCGGACACGGTCGTTCGAGGCCCCCGAGCAGACCCGCATCCTGAACCAGTGGAGCGGCTGGCTGAGCACCGCCGATCACGACGATCGGCTGTCCATGCTGTTGCTTGGGCCGCACGGTCCGGCGACGCGCGCCATGGTAAACCTGGCCTCGCCCGAGAAGGCGTCCGTGGCCAACACGGTGATGGGGCTGCGTTCCGCCTACAGCCCCGATTCCATGGTCGCCAATCTGTCGGCATCCCAGGCGACGGACCCGGCCGTGGCGCTGGAACGGGTGCGTATCCTGCGTTCGCAGAGCCGTCAGCGCGACGCCTATTCGATTCTGCGCTACCTGCCGTCCGCGCCCTCGCACAAGGAAGGCCAGGACACGTTGTGGTCCGAACGGCGCAACTATTTCCTCGACGCCTATCAGGACGGAAACTACCAGGCCGCATATGACGCCATGGCCGGGCACGGCTTTCCGTCGGGCGACCGCAAGGTCGATGCCGAGTTCTTCGCCGGCTGGGTCGCCCTGACCAAGCTCAACGACCCGGCCCGCGCCGCACGACATTTCGAGACCCTGCGCACCGTGTCGTCCACGCCGATCACCCAGGGGCGCGCCTGGTACTGGCTGGGTCGCGCGGCCGAGGCTCAGGGCGATCAGGCCGGTGCCCA
Organism: Brevundimonas sp.; assembly: GCF_016463485.1. GTDB lineage: Bacteria > Pseudomonadota > Alphaproteobacteria > Caulobacterales > Caulobacteraceae > Brevundimonas. The sequence goes on along the minus strand of NZ_JAEMRD010000057.1, from coordinate 5,966 downwards.
GCAGGCCTATCGCAACGGGGCCCAGCACATCCAGACCTTCTATGGCCAACTCGCCGCCGAGAAGGCTGGGATGACCACCCTGACCCTGCCCGCCGATCCGCGCCCGACCTCAGCCGACGCCGCGGCCTTCGAGGGCAACGAGGTCGTGCGGGCGATGCGCATCCTGGGCGAAACCGGCGAGACCAGCCTGCTCAGAGTGTTTGCCTATCACCTGGACGACACCCTGCCGAACCCGACCGACCTGGCGCTGCTGATGGACACGGTGCGCGGATACGGCGACGGGTTCGGAGCCATGATGGTCGGACGCGCGGCCAGCCAGCGCGGCATGCTGCTGCCCGAGCGGCAGTACCCCTTGCGCACCCCGCCCCAGGTTTCGGGCGCGGCCCCCCTGCCCTTCACCCTGGCCATTACGCGGCAGGAATCCAGCTTCGATCCCCGCGCCCGGTCCGGCGCCGATGCGCGCGGCATGATGCAGTTCCTGCCCGCCACCGCCTCGGGTGTCGCCCGTCGTCTGGGCATGAGCTATTCGGCCGAACGGCTGTGGGACGCTGACTACAACATGACCCTGGGCAGCTATCACCTGGGCGAGTTGATGGGCAATTTCGGCGGGTCGATGCTGATGACCACCGTCGGATACAACGCCGGACCCGGCCGTGCGCCCCAGTGGGTGGCCCGTTGCGGCGATCCGCGTGGCTCGACCGAGGCCGCCATCAACTACATCGAGTGCGCGCCGTTCACCGAGACGCGCAACTACATGATGCGGGTGATGGAGAACCTGTCGGTCTACAAGGCGCGGCTCAACGGCGGCTCGGCACCGCTGAGCCTGTCGTCGGACATCTCGCGCGGTTCGCCTCCGGGACCGACGGCCTATCAGGCCTACAGCGGTAACTGACGGGCGCTACCGGTTCAGGCCTTCAGCAAGCCCCTGATCAGGGCGTCGATCATGCCGTCGCTGAGCACGCGGGTGTCGCCCCAGTCAAAATAGGGCTTTGTGATGATCAGCGAGACGATGCCGTGCGTGCCCGCCCAGAACAGGCGCGCCGCGCCGGCCGCATCGTCACCGCGCAGCCGTCCGGCGACCTTGATCTCTTCCAGAACGACCTGGAACGACCGGAACAGCTCGGGGCCTTGGGTCTCGGCGGCGTTCTGGGCACCGCTGCGCGCCTCGATCGGCCGGGTCAGGTAGATCAGCCGGTAGGCGTTCGGCTGGGCGAAGCCGAACGCGACATAGGCTTGCAGCATCGCGCGCAGCCGAGCCTGAGGGTCCGGCTCGTCCGTCGTGATCCGTCGGTTGGCGGCCAGCAGTTCCTCGAAGGCCTGGCGGCAGATGTCTTGGAGGATTTCGCCCTTATCGGCGAAATGCATGTAGAGCGCCGTCGACGACAGGCCGACCTCGTCGGCGATCTTGCGGATCGTCGCGCCCTCATAGCCATGCTCGACGAAGATTCGCTCGGCGGCGGCCAGGATTTCGGCGCGCCGTGAATGCCCCTCACCCTTGGGTTTGCGACCGGACCGCACGGGACCTTGCGGCGAGGATGAAACGAGGACGCTCAAACGCGACACTCCTGTGAACCTGGGTTTGAATAGCGCCATTGGCAGGCGTTCGCCAATGGGTTGCCCAAGCCTGATCGGGTCATTAGCGTTTTCGTGATGCCGAGGGATTTCGCGCCGCCACAGATCGACCTGACTGCGCCCGCACGGATCGGCGCCCGTCGCCGGGGGATGACCGTCGGTCAGGCTATCGTCACCTTCGCATTGATCGCAGCGTTCGTCGCATCGGCGATAAGGACACCGGCGCAGGCGTTCGGCGCCGTGCTGACGGCCTTGCAGGTCGGATTTCTGATTCTCGCGGCGTGGCGCATCTATCTGATCGCCGCGAGCGGGCATCGGCCGCCGGACGAAGTGTCGATCCGGGATCCGGCCGATGCGCGAAATCCGCCGCGCTACACCATCCTGGCAGCACTGCACGACGAGGCGGAGGTGGTCGGTCAGTTGATCGAGCGGCTGGCCGGAATCGACTATCCGCCCGACCGTCTGGAGGCCTTCCTGCTGCTGGAGGCGCACGATCTCGAGACCCTCGACGCGGCCGAGGCCTGCGATCGGCCCGATTGGCTGAAGATCATGGTCGTGCCGCCGGGTCGACCCCTGACCAAGCCCCGCGCACTGAACCACGGGCTGGCCCGTGCCACCGGAGACCTGCTGGTCATCTACGACGCCGAGGATGACCCAGACCCGCTGCAGCTGCGCGAGGCAGCCGCACGGTTCGCGGCCGATAAGAGAGGTGCCTACGCCTGTCTGCAATCGCCGCTGCGTATCCGACGCCGCAACGACAGACGCGCCTCGCCCTTTCTCGACCGCCAGTTCGCCGTCGAATACGCCGCCCTGTTCGAGGTCAAGCTGCCGGCCATGGCGCGGCTCGGGCTTCCGTTTCCGCTGGGTGGGACCAGCAATCATTTCCGCATCGGACCGCTGCTCGAGGTCGGCGGTTGGGACGCCTGGAACGTCACCGAGGACGCCGACCTGGGGTTCGAGCTGTGGCGACGGGGCTGGCGGCTGGGCGTACTGACCCGCCCGACCTACGAGACCCCGCCGGGCGACCTCGACAACTGGCTACCGCAACGGGTGCGCTGGCTGAAAGGCTATATGCAGACCTGGGGCGTCCATACGCGCGACCTTCGGACGCTCGGCCTGCGCGGCCTGTTCGCCATGTCGATGACGATCGGGGCAGGCCTGGTGTCGGCGGCCGGGCACGCGGTGGCGCTGGCCTGGGTTCTGGCCTGGGTTCTGGTGTCGGTGACGGCGGGGCTGCCGCCGGCACCGCCGCTGTTCTCCATGAGCGTTCTGGTCCTGGCGCTGGCCGCCGCCTGGCTGCAGTGCGCGATCGGCGCCTACCGGGGGCGCGTGCCCTATGGGCCGTGGGACATGATCGCGGCACCGGCATACTGGTCCCTGCTGACCCTGGCCTTTGTCCATGCCCTGTGGCGGCTGATCCGCGAACCTTTCGCCTGGGACAAGACCACCCATCATCGCGACGAGGATGCGCAGCCCGCCGCGATCGTCTAAGCAGCCCCGATGCCTCCCGTCCTGTCGAAAACGCCCGAAACCCTGCTGACCACCGGCTGGTCGGATTACGCCCTGCTGGACAGTGGGAACGGCCGGAAGCTGGAGCGGTACGGTCGCCATACTGTGGTGCGGCCCGAGCCCCAGTGTTTCTGGTCGCCGCGCGATCCGGCGGCGTTCGATGACGCCAATGCCGTGTTCGATCCTCAACAGGAAGAGGAGGACGCCGGACGCTGGCGGTTCGACCGGCACGGCCCCATCGATTCCTTTCCGCTGAGCTGGGGCCGGACCCGGTTCACCGGGCGGTTCACACCGTTCCGGCATCTGGCCTTCTTCCCGGAGCAGGCGGCGAACTGGGCCTGGCTGGACCAGCGTATCCAGTCCCTTGATCGGCCCAGGGTGCTCAATCTGTTCGGCTATACGGGCGTGGCAAGCCTGGCCTGTCTGGCCGCCGGGGCGGAGGTGACCCACGTCGATGCGTCCAAAAAGTCCGTGGCGTGGGCGCGGGAGAACGCCGAGCTTTCGGGCCTGGCCGACCGGCCCGTCCGCTGGATCGTCGAGGACGCCCGCAAATACGTGGCGCGAGAAGTGCGTCGCGGGGTGAAATACCAAGGCATCATCCTGGACCCGCCCAAATACGGGCGCGGGCCGACGGGCGAGGTGTGGCGACTGTTTGAGGACATGCCCGCCCTGCTCAGGGACTGCGCGGCGTTGCTGGCCGATGACGCGTCCTTCCTCTTGCTCAATGCCTATGCCGCGCGGGTGTCGGGCCTGTCGCTGGCCCATCTGATGGCGGAGGCGACCGCCGACCGGGCGGGGCGGATCGACTGGGGCGAACTGGCTTTGTCAGAGGATGGGCCGGACGGCCGTGCGATCGGCCTGAGCTTCTTCGCGCGGTGGTCGGCATGACCGATGAGCGGCTCATCACCTCCCTGACCAACGACACGGTCAAGGCCGTGCGCGCCCTGCATATGCGCAAGGAACGCGAGGCGACCGGCCTGTTCCTGGCCGAGGGTCTGAAATTCATCGGCGAGGCCCTGGACCAGGGTCGCGCGCCCCGCAGCCTTCTGGTCGGGATGGAGGCCCGACCGCATCCGCTGCTGGACCGCGCGAAGGCCGAGACGATCCGCAGCGGCGGCGAGGTCGTCACCGTCACCCATCCGATCCTGGAAAAGATCAGCCGCCGCGATAACCCCCAGACGGTGCTGGGCGTGTTCGAGCAGGCCTATACGCCGATCTCGGCGATCACGCCGGGCTCGGCACCGTGCTGGATTGCACTGGAACAGGTGCGCGACCCCGGCAACCTGGGGACGATCATCCGGACCGCCGACGCGGCTGGGTGCGGCGGGGTGATACTTGTCGGCGACTGCGTCGATCCCTTCTCGGTCGAGGCGGTCAGGGCCACGATGGGATCGGTGTTCGCCGTTTCGATTTCCAGGGTCTCCGTCCCTGAATTCCTGGCCTGGCGTCACACCTGGCCGGGCAGTGTGATCGGCACGCGGCTGGACGGATCGGTCGGCTACCGCGATGCCGCGATCCAGAGCCCCGCCCTGATCCTGATGGGCAACGAACAGGCCGGGCTGACCGATGAGCTGGCGGCCGCCTGTGACGTCAACGTCAAGATCCCCATGCGCGGCCGGGCCGACAGCCTGAACCTGGCCATCGCCACGGGCATCATGGCCTATGCGGTGACGGACGCCCTCAGTCCTCGATCCTGAGCCGCCCCATCCCGATCAGGGCCAGCAGGGTGATCACCGACGCGCCCGCCAGATAGAGACCCACCGAAGGCAGGCCGACGTTCTTGGCCAGCCATGTCGCCGCGAACGGCGCCACCGACGCCCCTACGATGCCCGCAAGGTTGAAGGCCATCGAAGCACCGGTATAGCGCACCGCCGTCCGGAACGGCCGCGCCATCGCCGCGCTGAGCGGCCCGTAGGTCGCCCCCATCAGGGCGAACCCGAGCGAGAAGAAGATCAGCAGCCCCGTCAGTCCGCCCGAGAACAGTGGAGCCAGGGTCAGGCCGAACAGACCGATGCCGACCGAGGCCACACCCAGCACCTTCAGCTGTCCCCATCTATCGGCCGCCAAGGCCGAGATCGGGATGAAGGCCCCGAAGAACAGCACGCCAATCAGCTGGATCGGCAGGATGTCGCCACGCGTATAGCCCATCGACGACGTGGCCCAGCTGAGCGCGAATACCGTCATCAGATAGAACAGCAGGAAGGTCGTCGTCGCCCCCAGCGTCCCCAGGACCAGCGCGCCCTTGTAGCGGGCCAGCAGGGTCAGGATCGGAGCCTTGACCCGCTCGGCACGCTCGATGACCCGGCTGAACTCGGGGGTTTCGGTGATCCTCAGGCGCACCCACAGCCCCACCAGCACCAGTACCGCAGAGGCCAGGAACGGCAGACGCCAACCCCAGGCCAGGAAATCGTCCTCGGCCATGAAGCCGGTCAGGATGAGGAACGACCCGGTCGACAGGACGAAGCCGATCGGGGCCCCCAGTTGCGGGAACATGCCGAACCAGGCCTTGCGACCCGGCGGCGCGTTCTCGGTCGCCAGCAGCACCGCCCCGCCCCATTCGCCGCCCAGCCCCAGTCCCTGCCCGAACCGGCAGACCGCCAGCAGCAGGGGCGCCATCACCCCGACCTGGGCGTAGGTCGGCAACAGGCCTATGGCGATCGTCGACACCCCCATGGTCATCAGGGCCGCAACGAGGGTCGCCTTGCGCCCGATCCGGTCCCCGAAATGCCCGAACACCACGGCGCCGACCGGCCGGGCGAAGAAGGCCAGGGCGAAGGTGGCGAAGGATTGAAGCTGCGCCGTCAGCGGGTCGCCGCCCGGGAAGAACAGGGCCGGAAACACCAGCACCGCCGCCGTGGCGTAGATGTAGAAGTCGAAGAACTCGA
>NZ_JAEMRD010000193.1 GCF_016463485.1 Brevundimonas sp. | reverse complement strand
CGCAAGAACACCGCCGCCTGCGTTTCTCTTTCCAAATCAACGATTTCAAAGACCAGGACCGGAAGAACCGGACCCCACTGTTTAGCGCCGGTGGTCGGCGGAGGCGGCGATATAGTCGCCTCGGAAGTCTGTGTCAAGAACTTCTTTTAGAAGAAGTTCTTAGGGCCGTCCCGACCCCGTTGGGATCGGCGGAGGCGGCGATGTAGTCGCCTCCGATTTCTGCGTCAAGCCGTTCTTTTTCAAGAACTTCTGTCTGCGTTTCCGTCCCCCTGGAGGGCGGCGGAGGCGGCTTCCTAAAGAAGGCCAAACTCCGTGTCAACGAGCCTTTTGAGGCATTTTGCAGTGATGAAAACCGAAGCCTTCAGACCGCAAAAGATCACCCGAGAAAGCCGATTGGCTTCCCCGTTTCGTTACCGAGGCGATTCGATTGGAGCGCGGAGACTATGTCGGCTGCGTTACAGAAGCAAGAAGTTTTTCAACCCTTGTTTCCGGTGGGGTTCGAGAGATTTGCATCCCTGCGGCCCCGGCGGCCAGCCCGTCTCCGAGCGAGGCGGCGATGTACGACCCGATCCGTGAGTCCGCAAGCGGCTTTTTCGTGGCGGCCTGCGTTTCTCGCGGAGTCGGAATCGGCGAACGCGCAACCTGAGCCGTTCAGCCCGCGCTGATATAGGTCCGAAGGCTCTCGGCCTCCTGTGTGGCCTCGGCGATCTGGCATTTGACGACGTCGCCGATGGAGATCACGCCCGCCAGACGGCTGTCACGCATTACAGGCAGGTGACGGATACGGCGGTCGGTCATCCGCCCCATCAGGATGGCGACCGTCTCCCCCGGCTTTGCGAACACCACGTCCGCGCTCATGAAGTCCGAGACCGGCCGGTCCAGCGCCCCTGCCCCTTGCGCCGTCACGGCCTTGACCACGTCCCGTTCCGAGAAGACCCCGGCCACCCGGTCGCCGTCACAGACGATCAGGGCGCCGACCCGTCGCGTGTCCAGCTCGGCGCAGGCCTGGGCGACCGTGGTGTCGGGGGCGATCGAGAAGACCGCGTCTCCCTTGCTCTTGAGGATCTCGGCAACCAGCATCAGGCGTTTCCCTTCTCTATCGTTGTAGAGAACGGCCGCTGGGCAGGCGCGGTATCGGGCCTGTCGGGCCGCTTCAGGCGCGAGGATCACCCATACGGCCGCCAGACGCAAATGTCGGCGACGCTCGCGTTCCGAACAGACGTGCCGCCGGACCGATCAGAAGGATCCCGGCCAGGAAGCCGAAGGCGTGGGCTTCCCAGGCGATCTGGGCATCATCGACGCCGGGGGCCAGGCCAATCAGGCCGGTCACCACATTGAGCGCCAGCACCGCCACGCTCATGCCGATCACGCGCCGGTCGGTCAGGGGGCGGGGCCGGCCGTGGGCCCCCAGCAGTCGGATCGCGCCGCCCAGCAGCCCCATCACCGCCCCGGAGGCTCCGACCAGGGTCGCTGTGCTGGTCGGATGGACCAGGCCGTAGCCCAGCGTCCCGGCCAGTCCACATACAATATAATAGCCGAGAAAAACGAGTCCGCCCTTCAGTCCCGGAAACAGCCGTGCCACCGCCGGTCCAAAGGCGAAGGCGAACCCCGCATTGATCAGCGCATGGGTCCAGCCGCCGTGCAGGATCATGGAGGTCAGCACCCCCGGCCACCATCCGCCCTCGAACAGGCTGATCGGCCTGAAGGCCCAGCGCAGGCCCGCGTCGGGCAGTTGCACCTGAAGCGCGTAGAGACAGGGAATCGACAGGGCCAGCAGGATGGCGGGAAGCGGTGCGTTGAAGACCGGCTCACGCGCGGGCGGCGTGGGCGGCACTGCGGTCGAGCTAGCGAATCGATCGGGGTCGGAGGCCATGCCCGGCAAATGTGCGCCTGGGCCTGCAATCTCAAGCGGTTCTTAACATCCGTATCCCATTTTGGCACGTGGGTTGGTTGCCGGCCCGTCACCAGTTCGCTTGCGGAGTCCCGCGCATGATTCGTCATACGACCCCCCAGACGGCCCTGCTGGGCACGGCCTGCGCCCTGGCGATGGCCCTTCCCGCCGCGGCCCAGAGCACCGGCTCGTCAGGTCTGTCCAGCTTCCAGGCGGGTTACGGCGGCGCGCGCTATTCGACGGCGACGTCACAGACGGGCTCGACCCGGGATGCGAACGGTAACCGGCTGATCGTCGACGGCATCATTCAGGCCGGCGCATCCAGCTATCAAAGCCAGAATTCGGGGGTTTCATCCTCCTATGCCGGCGCAGGCTCGTCCTCGGACGGCGGCACGGTGATCGGCGGGGCCACCGCCATCGGCAACAGCCTGAACGTCGTGGTCCAGGGCAACCACAACACGGTCATCGTCAACTCGCGTCAGACGAACACCGGCAACATCACGGCGGGCACGGCGCTGAACGGGACCTTGAACCTTGGCAACTGATCTTATTCTGAAGCCGTCGGGCTTGAAGCGGGGCCGCATCGCGGTGGCCTGCGCCGCCGCCGCCGCACTGCTGGCCGGCTGCGTCAGCCCCGTGGCCGGGCCGAACGGCATGTACGCCACTCCCATCGGCAATGCTCCGGTGACGGCCAACCCGACCCCCTATTCGCCGGCCCTCTATTGCCTGGCCGACTATGCCCGTCGCTACAACCTGCCCTCGCCGCGCATCGCGATCGGCCGGATCAGCGACTACACAGGCTCGGTCGCGACGGACGGCGGCCGCCAGATCACCCAGGGTGCATCCCTGATGGCCTATTCGGCCCTGGCCAAGTCGGGCGCCCGGATGGTCGAACGCTATGACACCTCGATCTCGGAGCTCGAGCTTCGCTATGCCAACAACAAGCTGATCGGCGACGAAGGCGATTCGCCCGACGCGAACAACTACCGGCGCATCCTGGCCGGCCAGGTGCCGGGGTCGGACTTCTACCTCGTCGGCGGCGTCACCGAGGTGAACTACAACATCCGCTCGGCCGGCTTTGACGCAGGCCAGGGCGAGCTCAACTCCGAACGTCCGGGCTCGGCCCTGCTCCAGGGCAAGGTGTTCGTCATGAACGTCGCCCTGGATCTGCGCCTGGTCCAGACCACTTCGATGGAGGTCGTCGACGTCGTTTCCTACCAGAAGCAGATCATCGGTCGCGAGATCTCGGCCGGGGTGTTCGACTTCCTGGGCGGCAACGTCATCGACATCTCGGCCGGCACGGGCGGGATGGAGCCGGTCCAGCTGGCGGTCCGTTCGCTGATCGAACGCGCCACGCTTGAGATGATGGCCAACCTGTACGGCGCGCCCGGCCCTCAGGTCTGCCTCGACGCCTCGCGCGACCCCCTGGGCACGGTCGGCCCCACCGGCGGCTATTATCCCGCCTACGCCAACACGGACACGAACAATGGCTCGACCCGCGCAGAACCGAATCGCTGGCACGCTGGCCGCGATGGCGATGTTCGCCGCGGCCGCTACTGAAGCGTCCGCCCAGGAACAGCTCGTCCTCAACAACCAGCTCCAGCTGGGCGACGTCATCAGCGGCCAGACCCTGAACGTCGAGGATGCGGGTGAACAGGTCACCGTCTCGACCGCCGCCACGGGCAACAGCCTGTCGGGCGGGGTCCAGGGCGGCAGCCTGACCCTGCGCAACGTCCAGCGCGTCAACGGCGACGTGACCTCGACCACCGCCCTGAATCTGGGCGGCGACACCGAAGGCGTGGTCAATGCGACGACCCAGGCCAACGGCAACTATGTCGCCGGCGGCGCCTACGGTGCCAATCTGGCCATCGATTCGGACCAGAGCGTCGGCCCCGGCGAGATCGTCGCCTCGTCGACCATCCCCGGCGGCACGGCCCGGCTTCTGTCGGGGGCCTCGGTCGGCGTCGCCGCGACCGCCAACACCATGGCGCTGGGCGGCACGGGCACGGAAATCTCGGGCGCGATTCACCAGACGTCCGATTCGTCGGTGCGCGCGAACAACCTGGCCCAGACCCAGTATATCCCGGCGACCGCCATCTTCGGGGCCCAGGCCCTGGGCAACGCAACCGCGATCAACGGCGAGAACGTCTCGAGCCAGAACATCTATGTGGGCCAGCGCTCGACCGGCGACATCGTCACCGCCGACGTCAGCGCCAATGCCGGCAACGCCTGGGACCTGACCGGCACCGCCACCGCCAACGCCAACCAGGCCGTGCTGGCCAACCACGGCGGATCGGTCGTCGCCCGTACCCAGCAGGAAAACGCCAGCGCCGTCTCATCCTCCGCGCGCGTCACCAGCTACGATTTCGGCGCGGCCATGGCCTCGGCGCAGGGGGGCGGCAACGTCGTATCGGTCGGCACCGAGTCGGACTATCTCGAACTGGACAACAGCCAGATCAACACCGGCGGCGTCGAGGTCCAGGCCACCTTCATCGGCACCAACGGCTATGACGCCTATGTCTCGGCCGACGCCGTGGGCAACTCGGTCACCGGCTATGCCTGCGCCGCCTGCGAGGCGACCCTGACGGCCAACAACGTCCAGCACAACGAAGGCAATGTCTCCGCCTCGGCCTCCACCACCGTCTACGGCCAGGGCCGCGCCGCCATCACCGGCACCAACGCCGTCGGCAACGCCGCAACCTTCTACGTCAGCCGGCCGGGCTCGGGGCAGTAGACCGGGTCAATGCTAACGCCGAAGGGCGATGGTGAGGACAGGCTGCGAAGCAGCCCGGAGGGGGCGACGAGGTTCGGCCGCAACGTCTCTCCTCCCTGTCGCGGAGCGATGGGGAGGTGGCGCGGCCCTTCTTCAGGGCCGTGACGGAGGGGGCGACACGGTCTGACCGGTGGGGGCTCTCGAAGCGATCGAGGTGCGTCCGGTAGACCTCATTTTGAGCACCGGGTCGCCCCCTCCGTCAGCTCGCAAGAGGCTCGCTGCCACC
>NZ_JAEMRD010000192.1 GCF_016463485.1 Brevundimonas sp. | reverse complement strand
GGGGTGGGGTCAGGTCGGGGCGGGCCAGTTCGACGACCAGAGGGCCGATCTGCGACGGATGGGGCAGGGTTTCGGGGTCTTCGCCCGGGAAGGCCTGGGCCCGCATCGCGGTGCGCATCCGGCCGGGGTCGAGGACGGCGACGCGGATCGAGGTGTTCTCGATCTCGTCGGCCCAGATCTTCATCATGATTTCGGCGCCCGCCTTGGTCGCGGCGTAGGGGCCCCAGAAGGCCTTGGGCACGGAGGTCAGGCTGGTGGTCAGGTGGATGACGCGGGCGGCGTCGGACTGACGCAACAGCGGCTCCAGCGAGCGGATCAGCCGATAGACGGCGGTCAGATTGGTCTTCTCGATCTTGCCCCAGCCGCGCGGGTCCAGGTGGGAAACAGGCGTCAGGCCGGCGGCCCCCAGTGTGGCGGCGGTGTGGACCCAGATGTCGAGCTTGCCGAAGCGCTCAAAGATCGCTCCGCCCAGCCGGTCGATGCCGCCGCCGTCCACGAGGTCGAAGGGGACGAGCGTGGCGTGCCTGCCGGTCGCGGCATAGATGGCGTCATCCAGCTCTTCCAGCCCCCCCTGCGTCCGGGCCGTCGCGACGACGTGGGCACCGGCCCTGGCCAGGGCAAGCGCGCTCTCATAGCCGATACCGCGCGAGGCGCCGACGACGAGGGCGATGCGGTCGGCGAGGGGAAGGGTCGAGGTCATCGCGGGGTCGTAGAAGTGGCGCGCGGGGGGGTCAATGTGTTACATTGTGATCAGATGCAAAGGATTCCGTCATGGCCAAGACTGCCGCGTTGACGTTGCGCGTGTCGCAAGAGGTCAAGGACAAGCTGGCCCGGCTTGCGGCCGAGACCGACCGTACCACGTCGGCCGTCGCTCAGCGCGCCTTGAGTGACTATCTCGATCATCAACTCTGGATGCTGGACGAGATCGAGAAGAGCCGTGAGGACTTCCGCCAGGGCCGAACAGTGACCCATGCGGAAGCCATGGCCAGGATCGACGCCATTATGACGAAGCATCGAAAAGACGCCGCATGAGGGAGATCGTCTGGTCGGACACGGCTATCGATCAATATGCGGATGCATTCGAATATCTTGCCGAAAGAAACCCGTCAGCGGCTGAGGATCTCAGGGTTCGAGTCCGCGAGGCTGTCGAACTCGTAGCGAGGCGACCGATCGGGCGACCGGGCCAATCAGCGGACACCTTTGAGAAGATCGTCCGGAAGACGTCCTACCTTCTGGTCTTCGAGCTTGTCGGGGACCGCCTGCATATTCTGCGCCTCTTCCACATGGCTCAGAATTGGCACGGCTGGAAGCGCTTGCCTTCCGACGAGTTTCAGTAACCCTCGGCGGCCTGCCACAGGCTGAAGCTCACGCCCTGGTCGTCGCAGACGACGCAGGACTGGCCGGTCGCGCTCTCTGCGGGGATAGCGGCCTTTCCGCCCAGTTCGGCGACGCGGGCGCAGGTCGCGTGGATATCATCGACGCGGAAATAGAGGTTGGGCTCGCTGGTCGGGCGTTCCGCCTTCACGAAACCGAAGGGGGGGGTCGAGTCCGCGACGTGGGCATAGGTCGACCGTGAAGCGTCCTCGTCGAACGTCCAGCCAAACAAAGCTCCGTAGAAGGCCCGGGCCTTGCCGATGTCGGCGGTGTCGAGGGTGAAATAGCCGAGCTGGACCTGCGTCATGCAAGCTTAAGCGCTGACCAGCAGGGAAAGTTGCCGATCCAGCATCTGGCGGCCGCCCTCCTCGATCTCACGGTCCACCAGACGGGTCGGATAGTCGCCGGTGAAATAGTGGTCGGTGAACTGCGGCATGGCCTCGTTGCGGCCCGTTTCGCCCATCGCCTTGTACAGGCCGTCGACCGACAGGAAGCCGAGCGAGTCGACCTCGAGGAACTGGCGCATCTCTTCCAGCGTCTGGTTGGCGGCGATCAGCTGGTCGCGTTCCGGCATGTCGATGCCGTAGAAATCGGGCCACAGGATCGGCGGGCTGGCCGAGCGCAGGTGGACTTCGGTCGCCCCGGCGTCGCGGACGGCGCGGACCAGTTTCACCGAGGTGGTGCCGCGCACGATCGAGTCGTCGATCAGCACGACCCGCTTGCCCTCCAGCACCGCGCGATTGGGGCTGTGCTTCATGGCCACGCCCTTCTGGCGGGCGCCCTGGCTGGGCTGGATGAAGGTGCGGCCCAGATAGTGACTGCGGATGATGCCCATCTCGTAGGGGATGCCGCTTTCCTGGGCATAGCCAAGCGCAGCGGGCACGCCGGAGTCGGGGACGGGCACGACGACGTCGGCATCAATCGGGAACTCGCGGGCCAGGCCCTGGCCCATGCGCTTGCGCACGCCATAGACCGAGCGACCGTTCACGACGCTGTCGGGCCGTGAGAAATAGACATACTCGAACAGGCAGGGGCGGGCGGCGCGGGCCGGGAAGGGCTTGAGCGAGCGCAGGCCTTCGTGATCGATGACGATGACCTCGCCGTGCTCGACGTCGCGCACGAATGTGGCACCGATGGTGTCGAGCGCGCAGGTCTCGGACGCCAGAACCCAGGCCTCGCCGATCTTGCCGAGCACCAGCGGGCGGATGCCGAGGGGATCGCGGGCACCGATCATCTTGGTGCGGGTTTGGGCGACGAGGGCGTATCCACCCTCGATCCGGGCCAGGGCGTCGATGAAGCGATCGACGATCTTGGCTTTGCGGCTGCGCGCGATCAGGTGGAGGATGACCTCGGAGTCCGAGGTCGACTGGAAGATCGAGCCCTCGCCGACCAGCTGGTTCCGCAGATAGTGGAAATTGGTCAGGTTGCCATTGTGGGCGATGGCGATGCCGCCCTGATCCAGATCGGCGAACATCGGCTGGATGTTGCGCAGGAAGCTGCCGCCGGCGGTGGAATAGCGGGTGTGACCCACGGCCGCCGCGCCGGGCATCCGTTCCTTGAGGTCCGTTCCGCCGAAGGCCTCGCCGACGTGGCCCATGTGGCGTTCGGTGTGGAAGCGGGTGTCGTTCACCGAGGCGATGCCGCAGGCTTCCTGGCCGCGATGCTGGAGGGCGTGCAGGCCGAGGGCGACGATGGCGGACGCCTCGTCCGCCTCGGCTCCCCAGACGCCGCAGACGCCGCATTCCAGACGCGGATGATCGTCATCGGCGTCGCGGAAATGCTCCCGGTGGACAACGGGGGCGGCGATGGAATGGTCAAGGCTGCTCATCGTGGGGGGCTCCGATGATAGCGGGGTGACATTACTGGGCAGGGGCGGCAGGCGAACTATTGCCTGTTTGGGGCGACTGCAAGGCTTCATCGTCGGAAAAGCCTCTGCGGACGGATGAATCGACGACGGGTGACAGGGCATCTGCCCCGCGGCCGATCCCCGGCAGGATGATCTGGATGGCGCGGGCGGCTCCGGCGCTGACGGGGCGCAGCATGGCCTCGCTCAGCCATCGAGGCGTCCGCTCGCCCGGCAAGGCCGCGACGATGACCAGATGAATGGCCCCCAGCAGGACCAGAGACCGACCTGCGCCGACGAAGACACCGAGGATGCGATCGACCCCGCCCAGCGTCGGGTGAGCCTGGGCCCGCTTCGACAGGATCGACCCGAAGATGCGGATGCCGAAATAGATGATCAGGAAGGCTGCGACGGCGGCGAAGATGGTGCCGGCCCAGTCGGGGTCGATCAGTGCCCGCCCGATTCGAGACGTCAGCGGCAGGCTGACCAGGGCCAGAAACGCCGCCAGCACGAAGCTGAGCAGGGTGATGACCTCGCGCGTCGCACCGCGCACCCAGCCGGCGGCGGCCGAGGCCAGGATGACCAGGATGGCGAAGGCGTCGAAGCCGGTCATTAGTTGGTTTCCTTCCCCCCTTGCGGGGGAAGGTGGCCGGCGGAGCCGGACGGATGGGGGGTACGATGATGCGGGACAGACACTGGAGCGCGAGTCACGGACAAGCCCGGTCTCACCCCCCATCCGTCGCGCTCCGCGCGCCACCTTCCCCCGCAAGGGGGGAAGGGGAATGTCGCCATCGCCTGCTTCATGCCTCCCCTAATACCTGTTCTGGGAGATTCGTTCGACGACTTCGGTCAATCGGTTGACGGATGTGACGGAAACGCCGCCGCCCTTGACGGTCAGGGGTGGTGCCAGGGCCTTGTCGAAGCCCAGTTTGGAGGCTTCGCGCAGGCGGGCTTCGGCGCGGCCGACGGCGCGGACCTCGCCCGACAGGCTGATCTCGCCGAAGACGATGCAGCCCTGCGGCAACGGTGTGTCGGTCACCGACGAGATCAGGGCGGCGGCGGCGGCCAGGTCGGCGGCGGGTTCGTTGATGCGCAGGCCGCCGGCGACGTTCAGATAGACGTCCTGCTGGCCGAATCCGACACCGCAGCGCGCCTCCAGCACCGCCATGACCATGGCCAGGCGTCCGGTGTCCCAGCCGATGACCGCGCGGCGCGGGGTCCCGTAGGCGGAGGGGGCCACCAGGGCCTGCATCTCCACCAGGACGGGACGCGAGCCCTCGATGCCGGCAAAGACGGCGGCGCCGGGCGCGCGGTCCTTGCCTTCGCCGAGGAACAGGGCCGAGGGGTTGGCGACCTCGGTCAGGCCGGCGTCGCCCATCTCGAACACGCCGATCTCGTCGGTGGCGCCGAAGCGGTTCTTACCCGCGCGCAGGATACGGAACGGATAGCCGCGCTCGCCCTCGAAGGTCATGACCGCATCGACCATGTGTTCGACGACGCGAGGGCCCGCGACCTGGCCGTCCTTGGTGACGTGGCCGACCAGGACGACGGCGGGGCCGCCCGCCTTGGCCATGCGGACCAGTTCGCCGGCGCAGGCGCGGACCTGGGTCACCGATCCGGGCCCGGCCTCGTGGACGTCGGACCAGAGGGTCTGGATCGAATCGACGATGACGATGTCGAACTTCTCGCGCTTCAG
>NZ_JAEMRD010000056.1 GCF_016463485.1 Brevundimonas sp. | reverse complement strand
CCCGGCGCCGTCAGGTGATAGGCCGGCATCTGGTGCTTCTTCCAGGCCGCGTCCATGACCGCCATCTCCGGGTCGGCCGTCTCTGCGGTGATCACTACCCCGCCTGCGCACGACAGGCTGTCATAAGGGGTCGAGGGGTCGCGGACCTGCTCTACCGCCCAGCGCACGAAGTCGTCGACGTAGCGGTTATAGTTGGTGAACAGGATGTAGGACTGGACGTGCTCGACCGGGGTGCCGGTGTAGTGCCGCAAGCGCGCCAGGGAGAAGTCGGTGCGCAGGCCGTCGAACTGCGACAGAGGGAAGTCTTCGCCCAGGTCGAACAGGCCGTCGGAGATCTCGTCGCCGATATGGGCCAGGTCGGTGGTCGGCAGGTAACGTGCCACCGCCGCCGTCTGGGACGGGTCCAGCACCACGTCGGAGCCGTCGAGCACATAGGGGAAGGGGATCTCCTGGTCCGACGGGCCGACCTCGAAGGTCGCGCCGTAGTCCTGCTCAAGCAGGGTCAGCTGTTCCAGCAGATAGGGGCGGAACAGGTCGGGCCGGGTCACGGTGGTCGAATAGACACCCGGCCGCGACATCCGCGCATAGGCGCGCTGGGCCAGGTTCAGGGGCCGGTCGCCGAACCAGCTGACCTTCAGTGACGGATAGGAGAATATCCCGGCGGCACGGGCGGCGGGCTCGACCCGTTCGCCGGTGGCGAGGAAGGCCCGGGCCGCATCACGCAGCGACTGCACGGACTGGAAGTAGAGGGTTTCGAGGCGATCCAGCGCCGCCTCAGCCGTCATGCGGCTCGTCATGGTTTCTGTCATGGCCGCTTGTAGCGGACGATCGTGACCTTGGCGAGACGGCGAAGCTTACCGGTCGCGAAGTTGGGCGTCCGAGACCGCCAGACGGTCGCCGCGGATGGCGAAGCTGATCAGGGCGTGCCCGCCGGTGCCGCAGCAGCCTGCGTCGCTGTCGCGGAACATCTCGGTCAGGGCGATCATCTCGTCATAGTCGATCCGAACGCGGCCGTAGGCATGCAGGCCCGGCAGCTTGGTGGTCACCTCATCGCGCCAGCTCCAGCTGTCGATCTGGGTCAGGGGTCTGTCGGCGGCCGGGGTCCAGCGGAAGATCAGGTCGGCGTCGCCGCGTCCCGCACCCATGCTCCGACCAGGGACCGCGATATAGAGACCGCCCGCGCCGTTGAAGACACGGGGCGCGTCATAGCTCGATCCCTGCCAGGCCCAGGCGACAGGTTCCAGCCGGCCGGAGGTCTCGGTGAAGAAGACGATGCCGGCCGTGCCGCCGTCCTCGGCGGTGAAGCCGGCCTGGATCTGCCAGAACAGGCGCGGCCCCTCACGCGGGACAAGCCAGCCGCCCTCCGTGGTCCGACATCCCTCGATGCCGCCCAGGTCCACGCAGGTGCCGATCGCATCTTCCAGAGGGACCGCGGCCGTCGTTGCCCGCAGGTCCACCTCGGCGGCGGCCAGCAGCCTGCCGAGCCGATCCTCGTCGGAGGCCAGACGAACCTCGGCATCGGGCGTCCCGGCCCGTTCACGCAGGTATTCGGCCTGGTCGCGGCGCAGGCTCAGGGGCGTGGGGCTGCGCAGCAGGGCGGCCTGATAGGCGCTTTCGACCGTCGCGGGGGCGGCCGACTGGGCCCCGGCGCAGGCGGGCGCTAGCAGCAGGACGATGAGCGGTAGAAGACGCATGGACAGACCCTCCGCAGCCCTTGTGAGCCGCGCCGAAGGTCTGCGCCACTGACGACGCCTGACGGCCGCGACGGCCTAGAGGGTCAGGTCGTGCTCTTTGGCAAGGTCGGCCAGGCTGACCATGGGGCGCGGGCCCCAGTGGGCGATGACTTCCGACGCGGCCAGGGAGCCCAGCCGGGCCGATTGTTCCAGGGTCAGTCCGCGCGCGAGGCCGAGCAGGAAGCCGGCGGCGTACTGGTCGCCGGCGCCGGTGGTGTCGATGACCTTGGCGACCGGATAGGCGGCGACGGCGACGCGTTCGTCGCCCGAGATCACGACCGAGCCCTCGGCCCCGCGGGTGACGGCGGCGACCTCGACCATGGAGGCCAGCCTGGCGGCTGCAGCGTCGAAGTCCTCTGTCTCGAACAGGGCGCCCAGTTCAGCCTCATTGGCCAGGACGATGTCGGCGGAGGCCTCGATGAAGGCCAGCAGTTCGGCGCGCCAGCGGGAGACGACGAAGGTGTCGGACAGGGTGATGGCGACCTTGCGGCCCGAGGCGTGGGCGGCGGCGGCGGCGGCCTCGAAGGCGGCGCGGGCCGGGGCCGGGTCAAACAGATAACCTTCCAGATAGACGATGGCCGAAGCGGCGATCAGGTCGGTGTCGATGTCGGAGGCGGCCAGCTGGTTGGCGGCCCCCAGGAAGGTACACATGGTGCGCTGGCCGTCGCCCGTGACGTTGATCAGGCAGCGGCCGGTGCCGGCACCGTCCTTGAGCTCGGGGGTGTCGAAGTGGACGCCGGCCGCGCGGATGTCGTGGCTGAAGACGCCACCCAGGACGTCGGGGGCCACTTTGCCGATATAGGCGGCCTTGCCGCCGAAGGAGCCGACGCCGGCGACCGTGTTGCCGGCTGAGCCGCCCGAGGCCTCGATGCCCGCCGCCATGGCGTCGTACAGGGCCGCGCCCTGGGCCTCGTCGATCAGGGACATGGAGCCGGGGGTCAGGCCCTGGGCGCTCAGGAAGGCGTCTTCGCAGGGGCTGAGGACGTCGACGATGGCGTTGCCGACGGCGCAGACGTCGTGGGTGTGGGGCGTGGTGCTGGACATGATCGCCCCTTAGCCGAGCCCGGCCCCTAAGTCATGCAAAACATATAAGGATCGGCTTATGTGTTTGGCGCGGACCGTCTATAGAGAGACCATGACCCTTATCGCCGTCCTGACGCCCGACCCTGCCGACCCGTCCTATACCCGCCAGTGGCCCGGTGTGCTGGAGCGGTTGCAGACCGCCCTGGCCGGCGAGGGCGTCGAGGTCGTGCCGACCGCCTGGACCGACCATGTGGACAGCGCCGAGGGCCTGATGGCCTATCCGCTGGTCCTGCCCTTGCTGGCCTGGGGCTATTACAGCGACCACGAGCGGTGGCTGGCGGCGACGACCCTGTGGGAACAGGCCGGGGTGGCCATGGCCAATCCGGCGAGCGTCCTCGGCTGGAACTCGGACAAGGCCTATCTGCGCCGGCTGGCCGAGGCGGGCGTGCCGATCGCCCCGACCCTGTGGAGCGCGACCCCGACGGCGGACCAGATCGCGGACGCTTTCGACGCCTTCGGGACCGACCAGGTGGTGGTGAAGCCGACCGTCTCGGGTGGGGCCTGGCGCACGCTGCGGGTCGCGCGCGGCGAGGGGGTGGCGGACGCGGACCTGCCTCTGGGGGCGACGATGATCCAGCCCTATCTGCCGACCATCGAGACGGAGGGCGAGACGAGCCTGCTGTTCTTCGGCGGCCGTTTCAGCCATGCGGTGAACAAGCGGCCGGTGAACGGCGACTTCCGCATCCAGGTCCAGTACGGCGGCCAGTACCGCACGCTGGAAACGCCGCCCGCCGCCTGTATGGCGCTGGCCCAACAGGTGCTGGCGTCGGTCGAGGAGCCGCTGCTCTATGCCCGCATCGACATGGCACCGGACGCCGGCGGCAACTGGATCCTGATGGAGGCCGAGCTGATCGAGCCGGACTTCTATCTGGGCTCGGACCCGGCCGAAGGGGCGGGATTCGCCAGGGCGGTGTGTGAACGGCTTGGACAGTCCGGACTCGAAAATTAGAGTCCGAAAAGTCCGAAAAGTCCGAAAAGTCCGAAAAGTCCGAAAAGTCCGAAAAGTCCGAAAAGTCCGAATGGTCTGAAATCGGCCGGTCGGAAAACATCGACCGTTTCAACCGTTTCAACCGCTTCAACCGTTTCGGTCGTTCGCGACGGGCCGGGAGGATGTCAAAGACCGCAGTTTAAAGTCTGGTCCTCATCCTACCATGCCTACGACGGGCGCCAGGTCGAAAGGCTGATTTTCGAGCCAATCCCCTGTGGCGCAAGGGATTGGTGGCTCGAGGTTTGAAACCTCGACCGCTCAGACAGGGTCAGGCGGTGCGGATGATCCCGTCCACGACCGCGACCGGCCAGGGCGTCAGCCGCGCGCCCGCACACGGACCGCCGACGCATTTGCCGCCGATCGGATCGAACACCGCTCCGTGCCAGCCGCACAGGATGACCCGGCCGTCCGGCGTCAGATAGCGGTCCGGCACGACCGCGACCGGAAACCCCATGTGCGGACACCGGTCGACCCAGCCCGCCACCTCGCCGCCCTTTCGCACCACGAAGCCGTGAAAATAGGCGTCCCTGATCTGGAGCACGAACCCGCGCGAGCCGGGATCGGCGATGTCGGCCTCGGCGCACAGGGCGACATTGGCCGGGGTCGTCCAGACACGCCTGCGCTCGGTGGGGATGGGGTCGGTCACGGGAGGTGAGTTAGCATACAGCAGCGAGGGTGCCGAGAGCGGGCGATGTCCTTCCAAAAGGACGCCAGGTGCCGATTCCGGACCGACACAGGGTCCGGTTCGCGCCATCGCCAGACTTCGCTTCGGTCGGCGCAAGGCTTCGCCCTGCATATCACCAGTGCTGACACCGGTAACGGTCCGTAAGGGACGATCGCTCTAGCTTGGCGGTTTCCGGGAGATGACGTCCGTTGCCCACGATCGCTTCGCCAAGTCTTCCGATCCCTCCAGGGGCGCTGGTCCTGGCGCGAAGTCTTGCGTGCGGCGGCCTGGTTTTCGGGCTTCTGGCGCTCGCAAGCCTTGTCTTTGCCCGTGAAGCCGGAAGCGTGGCCGCGATCTGGCCCGCGAACGGCGTTCTTCTGGCCCTCGTCCTGCTGCGCCCCGGTACCGAACGGCCGGGACTGCTTGTGGGCGCGTTGGTCGGCAATATCGCTGTCGCCTTGGCGATGGGCGATGCAGTTCCTGTCTCCGTCGGTTTGGCCCTGGCCAATATTCTCGAGATCTCGGTGATTGCCTGGGGCATGCGCGGCGTGGATCTGCGCGACGCAATGGTCAGGTGGTCGTCGGTCGCGCGCTTCATTGTCCTGGGGGGACTGGTCGGGCCGGTGGCTTCGTCGGTCGTCGCATGCCTGACCCTGGCGGTCTGGCTTGATGGTCCGTTCGGCATGAACTTCGTCCGCTGGGTCGTCGCCGACGCACTGGGGATGCTGGTCGTCGCACCACCCCTGCTGCTCATGGCGACACCTGGAGCATGGCCCGGAGGGGGATCGCTGACGAAGCGGGCGGGACCGGCCGGCCTTCTCGCGGCCGTTCTGGCGGTCGTCTTCCTGCAGACCCAGTTTCCGCTGCTCTTTCTGATTCCGCCGGTCCTTATCCTGATCGCCTTCCGTGGCGGCGCGGGCGCGGCCGGGATCGCACTTCTGATCACGGCAGGGACCTCCCTCGCCGCCGTGGCCGCGGGGCTAGGTCCACTGGCCCTCGTCGATGGCGGACTGGATCTGCGGGCAGCGATCCAGCAGGTCTTCCTCGCCGCACTGGTCTTCACGGTCCTGCCTGTTTCGGCGGTGCTGATGGAACGGTCGCGCAGCGAGGCCCGCTATCGTCTGCTGGCGGAAACGGCCAGCGACATCGTGGCGCGGTTCGATCCGCAGGGTCGGTTCCTCTACGTTTCCCCCTCCGCGTCCGCCGTTCTCGGGAGGGATCCTGAGACGATGCTGGGCCAGGACTGCAGAGGCATGATCCACGAGGATGACCTGCCGGGCATCCGGGACCTCTTCAAAGCCTATGTCGCGGCGGGTCCAGGAGCGGCCGCACCGCGACACGAATACAGGGCCGTCAGGCCCGACGGCACCGTCATCTGGCTGGAGGCGACGCCGCGCGCCATCTATGATTCCGCAGGAAGACTGGTCGAATTCCACGACTGCGCGCGCGATGTGACAGCCAGAAAGGCCCTTGAGCGGCAACTGACAGAAGCGCGCGATATCGCCGAGGAGGCCGCCCGGGCCAAGTCGGAGTTCCTTGCCAACATGTCCCATGAACTCAGGACACCCCTGACCAGCGTCATCGGCTTTTCGGGTCTGCTTCAGGACAGCGAGGCCTTGCCGAGCGCCGAGAGGCGCTATGCGGACCGGATCGGATCGGCCAGCGCAGCCCTGCTCAGCGTGATCAACGACATTCTCGACTATTCCAAGCTGGAGGCGGATGCGGTGGGGCTGGACCCGGCGGCGTTCGATCCGGTCGCCATGGCCGAAGGGGCAGCCGCCATGCTGGAGGCGCAATGTCGCGACAAGGCTCTTGTCCTCTGGGTCGAAATTGATCCCGACATCCCGCCCGCCGTGATGGGCGACGAGGGGCGGTTGCGTCAGGTCACGCTGAACTTCCTGTCGAACGCGGTGAAGTTCACCAGCGAGGGCGAGGTCCGACTGGCGCTGACGTGCCGTGACGATCGCCTCAGGCTGGAGGTCACCGATAGTGGGATCGGGATTTCTGCGGAGAAGATCGACAGCCTTTTCGAACGGTTCACCCAGGCGGACACGTCGACGACCCGTGTCTATGGCGGGACCGGACTGGGCCTGGCGATCTCTCGCCGACTGATCGAACTGATGGACGGTGAGATCGGTGCCGACAGCGAGGTGGGCAAGGGCTCGACCTTCTGGTTCGAAGTTCCGTTGATCATGGGGGAAATCCGCGACGGTGCCGAAGCCGACGCGGCACGGGCGCTTCCGCCGGGTCTGCGCGTGCTGATGGCTGACGACGCTCCTGCCAACCGCGAGCTGGTCCGCATCATGCTCGGCGCCTGGAACATCTCTCTCGACACGGTCTGTGACGGCGCCGAGGCGGTTCAGGCGGTCTCGACCGGCGATTATGACCTTGTGCTGATGGACGTGCACATGCCGGTCATGGACGGGCTGGAGGCGGCGCGCTCGATCCGGCGGCTCGGTACGGCGCCGTCTGCGGTGCCGATCCTGGCCCTCACGGCCAATGTCCAGCCCGACCAGATCGAGACCTGCCGCAACGCAGGCATGGATGGTCATGTCGGCAAGCCGATCGAGATCGCCTCACTGGTCGATACGATGGCGCGTGTGCTCGACATGAGATCCGTCAGAGCCCAGGCCGCGTGAAGACCTCCATTCTGATCGCCGAAGACAACGGGAGCGATCGCCAAAAGGATTGACGTGACCCCGACCCTGGCGGGCAATCGGGTGTCCACGACGTCGAGCGGCTAGACCGCGCTGAATCCTGTCCTGCGGTCCCGCTTCGCTCTGGTGCTGATCGAGATTCACATGCGCCCTCGACTCACGTGGCGCGCTTCAGGAAGGCCCTGGCAAAGCCTGCACAGGTGCTCCGGGCCTGGACCTACTCCCGTTCCGACTTCAGCGGGCGCGACAGCAGGCGTTCGATGACGACGTCGACCGTCGTCTCTCCGGCCAGGACGGCGGCGACGGCTTCGCAGATGGGGGTCTCGACGCCGAGGCGGGCGGCGAGTTCGCGGACGGCGGGGGCGCTTTCGTAGCCTTCGGCGACGGAGCGTTTGCCGGCGAGAGCCTGTTCCACCGTCTGGCCCTGACCCAGGGCGAGGCCCAGGCTCATGTTGCGGGACTGGGGGCTGGAACAGGTCAGGACGAGGTCGCCGAGGCCGCAGAGGCCGGCGACGGTCTCGGCCTCGGCACCCAAGGCGACCGCGAACCGGGTCATCTCGGCGAAGCCCCGGGTGATCAGGGCGGCGTGGGCGCTGCGGCCCAGGCCCCGGCCCTCGACGATGCCGCAGGCGATGGCCAGCACGTTCTTGAGCGCTCCGCCGGCCTCGGCACCGATCAGGTCGGTCGCCAGATAAGGCCGGAACCCGGGCGCCGACAGGGCCTGCATCAGGGCCTCGCCCAGGGCGGCGTCCTCACAGGCCAGGGTCACGGCGGTGGGCAGGCCGCGCGACACGTCGGCGGCGAAGCTGGGGCCCGACAGGACGGCGACGGTGGCGTCGGGGATGGTCTCGGCCAGCACCTCGGTCATCAGCTTCAGCGTGCCGCGCTCGATCCCCTTGGCGCACAGGACGATCGGCACGCCGGGCCGGTAGTGGGGCGCAAAGGCCGCCATGGTCGAACGCAGATGCTGGGCCGGGGGCACGGCCAGGATCAGGTCGCACCCTGCCAGATCGGCGAGGTCGGGCGTGACCTGCACATGGTCGTCGAGGGTGACGCCAGGCAGGAAGGCCTCGTTGATCCGGCGATCGCGGATGCTCTCGACCACCTCGGGCTCGCGGGCCTGAAGAAGGGTGTCGAGGCCCGCCCAGCCGGTGACCTGGGCCAGGGCCGTGCCCCAGGCCCCCGCGCCGATGACGCCTGCTGTATGAAACTGCATCTGCCCTCCCGAGCGGCTCTAGGCCTTGGCGCCTTTTCGACCCGGCGCGTGGACAGGATCGGCCAGTGCGCGGGCTTCGTCCAGCGGCCAGCGCGGACGCGCCGCCGTATCGATGTCCGAAACCAGGCCGAGCCGCAACCGTTCCGCTCCGGCCAGGGCGATCATCGCGGCATTGTCGGTGCAATAGGCCATGGGCGGGGCGAGAAACTCGAAGCCGTATTTCGCAGCGGTCGCTTCCAGTGTGGACCTCACGGTCTTGTTGGCGGCGACACCGCCCGCGACCACGAACAGGCGGTGATCGTGGCGCTCGGCATAGGCCTTCATCGCCCGCTCGGACCGTTCCGACAGCTGGCGGGCGATGGCGGTCTGGACGGCGGCGGCGAGGTCGGCCCGGTCCCTGTCGGTCTCGCAGGCCTGGGCGAGGCGCGAGGCGGCGGTCTTCAATCCGGAGAAGGAGAAGTCGCAGTCCTTCCTGTCCAGCAGGGCGCGCGGCAGGGCGATCTTCGACCCGTCACCGGTCGCGGCCAATCGTTCCAGCGCCGGACCACCGGGGTAGCCCAGCCCCATGGCCTTGGCGATCTTGTCGAAGGCCTCTCCGGCCGCGTCGTCGATCGTGGTGCCCAGCCGGCTCATGTCGCCGATGCCGCGCACCTCCAGCAGCTGGCAATGTCCACCCGAGACCAGCAGAAGCAGAAAGGGATAGTCGACCGGCCGGCCCAGCCTCGCCGAGACCGCATGACCCTCCAGATGGTTGACGGCGATGAAGGGCAGCCCCCGCGCCAGGGCCGCCGCCTTGCCGAAGCTCAGGCCCACCATGACCCCACCGACCAGACCGGGCCCCGCCGTCGCGGCGACGCCGTCCAGCGCCGCATAGGTCAGCCCCGCCTCGTCCATCGCGCGGCGGGTGACGCCCGCGATCATCTCGACATGGCTGCGCGCCGCGATCTCGGGCACGACGCCGCCATAGGCCGCGTGGTCGTCGATCTGGGAATGCACCACCGACGACAGGACGGTGGCCACCCCGTCCGCTGACAGACGCACGACCGAGGCCGCCGTCTCGTCGCAGCTGGTCTCCAGGCCGAGGACGGTCAGGTCGCAGGTTGCCCGCTCCTGCCCGCTGCTATAGTCCGCGCCGATAGTCATCGGGTCGAGGTAGCGACCCCCTCCGGTTCCCGCAACGCCTCATGACACCCATTCTCCGCATCGGCACCCGCCGCTCCGCCCTGGCCCTGGCCCAGTCGGGCATGATGCAGCGCGCGATCGCACAGGCGCTGGAGGTGTCGGTCGAGCGCGTGCCCCTGGTCGAGATCGTCACCACCGGCGACCGGGTCCAGGACCGTCGCCTGCTCGAGATCGGCGGCAAGGCCCTGTTCACCAAGGAGATCGAAGAGGCGTTGCTGGACCGCCGCATCGACATCGCCATCCATTCGATGAAGGACGTGCCGGCGGAACAGCCCGACGGCCTGTGCATCGCGGCTATCCCTGAGCGCGAGGATGCGTCCGACGCCTTCTGCAGCCGGGACTACGCGTCGTTCGACGCCCTGCCGACGGGCGCGCGGCTCGGCACCGCCTCGTTGCGGCGTCAGGCCCAGGCCCTGGCGCTGAGGCCCGATCTGGACATCCAGATGCTGCGCGGCAATGTCGATACGCGTCTGCGCCGGCTGGCCGAGGGCGAGTTCGACGCCATTCTTCTGGCCACCGCGGGGCTGAACCGGCTGGGGCGGTCAGAGGCGATTCGCGAGCGGTTGTCGCTCGACGCCTTTTTGCCCGCGCCGGGGCAGGGGGCGCTGGCGATCCAGAGCCGCGAGGACGAGGCGGACGCGGCCCTGCACGCGCCGTGGATCGCGGCCCTGAACCACGCCGCCACCGCCCTGGCCGTCGCCGCCGAGCGCGGGGCCATGATCGCGCTGGAGGGGTCTTGCCGCACGGCGGTCGGGGCCCACGCGACCTTCGGCGACGGGCACCTTCTGCTGACGACCGAGATGCTGAGCCCGGACGGGTCCGCCCGCTGGCGCCGGTCGGGGACGCTGGGCGACGTCCACGCCGCCGATGCCGAGGCCGCCGCCCGTGCGCTCGGTCAGTCGCTCGGGGCCCAGGTCCACGCCATGGCCGGCGACCAGCGCATCGAGGGCTGACCGGATGCCGGCGCAGGGAGGGCTCACGACCGACGCCCCCCGGGTCTGGATCACCCGCACGGCCCCGGGTGCCGACCGCACGGCCCACGCCGTGCGTGATCTGGGTTTCGTCCCGATCGTGGCACCCCTACTCGAGGTCCGCCCGCTTGAGCTGGCGGCCGACCTTGATCTCGGCGACGTGGCGGCTCTCGCCTTCACCAGCGTCAACGGCCTGATCTTCGCCGACCTGACCACGCGCCGCGACTGGCCGGTCTTCGCCGTCGGCCACCGCACCGCACAGGCGGCGCGCGAGCGGGGCTTTACCGATGTTCGTTCAGCGGGAGGCGACGCCGGGGATCTGGCGGCCCTCATCGCCCGGGAATGGGGTGCCCGAGGTCTGGCACGAGGACGGGGCGTCCTGCTGGTGCCCGGCGCCGTGAGACCTTCTGCGGACATGGCCGGTCTGCTGACCGGTCGTGTCCCGGTCCGGCCTATGTCGGTCTACGAGACGGTCGAGACGGCTATGCAGACGCCCGCCGACTTCGACATCGTGCTCGTCCACTCCGCGCGTGCCGCCGAGGCGCTGACGCGTCGCCTCGATCCGGTCACGGCCGCCGGCCGCATCGCCATCGCCCTGTCGCCCCAGGTGGCCGGTCCGCTGCGGGCGCTCGATTTCGCCGCCCTCCGCATCGCCGCCCGACCCGACGAGACAAGCCTGCTAGAGGCGCTTGGCAATCCCGGCCCCGCCGTATAAAGAGCCCTCCTCGCGCCGGACGATACCGCCCGCGCCATAGGCCGCTTTAGCTCAGCTGGTAGAGCATCGCATTCGTAATGCGGGGGTCAGGTGTTCGAGTCACCTAAGCGGCACCACCTCTTCCCATAGGACATAGACCCGGCATCGGGCGACCGGGTTAGGACGCGGATTGGCTGGTAGGTGCCTTGCAGTCCAGCAGCATCACGCCCCGCATCCTCGGCCAGCAGTCACGGACCGAGCCCATCCGCCACGACAGGTTTCGCCACAGACGCAGCTAAAGCATCGAGATCACGTTCGGCGGACTGAAGGACCGGCGGCGCGTTCAGCTGGCCATCGATACCCGTATGATCGGCTGATCACGGCCTGCGCGCTCACGACGCGCGGTCTCGAGCGCAGCGGTCATCATGGACGATTCGGCGCGGAAGCCTTCCAGGCCGATCTTGAGCTCGGTGATCTGTTCTCCAAGCAAGCGCACCTGTTCTTCGTGCTCGGCTTGCTGGGCGGTGATCTGGGCCTGCAGTCTGGCGACGCGCTCCTCGCTGCGTCCCAGGGCCTTCTCCTGAGCCTGACTGGCCTTGGACAGGTTTTCGGCCCGATCGACCGCGGCGAGGCGGGCGGCATCAATGGTCGCCTGGCGTTGACGTCCATCCTCACTGCCCGTTTCAAGTTCCGTGATGCGCTCCAGCGCCCGGTAGAGGCCAGTCTGCAGATCAGCACTGCGGCGGTCGGCGGTCTGGCTCGCCGTCTGGATTTCGGCCAGACGCGTCGACAGATCGACGTTAAGCGCCTCAAGTCGCTCCGCGCGGGACGTTGCGGTGTCGATCTTGACCTGGAGGGCGGCCGACTCGGAGCGGATCGCTTCGCTCTGGCCTTCGAGAACCCTCAGGGACCGGGCGCTCTCGGCCTGATCGGCGGCAGCGCGAGCGCGTTCGGCGGTCAACTGGCTTTCCAGCGAGGCTTCGGACCGCGCAAGTTTTGCGACCTCGGCACCTGTTTCTTCAAGCCGTTTCCTCAGAGCGACGTTCTCGTCAGAAGAAAGCGCCAGGTCGCGTACCGCGCGCGTATGACCAATGTCGGCCTCGCTACGATGGGTTTCCACGTCTTTGAGCATTTCGCGCAGCCCTGCCACGTCCTGCTCGAACTGCGCTATGCGCTGGGCGGCGTCCTGGCCGGCGGCATGTTCCGCCTCGAACCGGGCCTCAGCCTGCGACAGGGTGTTGCGAAGGCGGTCGATTTCCAGCCGATCCTCAACAGCAGCGGCAGCGCGTTCCTCCCTTTGGGCCTCTTCCTCGGCGTTACGGCTTTCGACGGCGGACAAGGCCGCGCTCAGCCGACGGTTTTCACCGGCCAGGCTCTCCATTCGTTGGCCCTGCTCATGATAGGCACCGCGGAGACTGATCAGTTCAAGGTAGTCGTCGCGCCGTGCCTCGAATTCGGCGACCAGCGGCTGGCGCATCTCCTCCAGCAGGGGCTCGAAAGTCCGGAAGGCTTCTGCGAGGGATGCCAGTTGCTCAAGATTGCCCTGGATCGTCTCGTAGCGCTCGCCAATGATGCCGGCAGTCGCCTCGAACGAGAGGCTCCCGGATTGCGGGGAAACCGAACGCGGCCGGTCGGCGCGCGCCGACACACCAGACAAGACCCGATCGATCTTCGACAGCAGCATCATTTTCCCCCGCGTTTTTTTGAACTGAGGGGTGGGAGACCGACAGCGGTCACCGACTCAAAAACATTACCCCTTTGCTAAGGCGTTAAGCCGAGTCCGATCACCTTGTCGAGAGGACAACGTTCTGCATTGATTGACGCACCCACACCAGGATGGCGTGTTCGAGTCACCTGACCGGCACCACCTCTTCCCACAGGACCCGGCATCGGGCGGACGTTCGGTTATGGCGGGCGTGTGCTGGACGGCGGGCGGCTGTGCCTTTCGGCGGATCCGAACGCCAGCTTCTTTCAGATGACCTGCGATAGGCGCGAAAATCAGGCGGAGGCCGGTGACGTCAGGCGGTGCCGCCCCGTCTGTCCCGGGCGGATCCGGCGCGGTCGGCGGAGGATGAGCCGGCGCGGCGTTCGCCCTGGCGGCGGTCGGCCTGTCGCATGCCGCCGTTGGCCATCATCAGCTCCAGCCGGATCTCGATGAGCCGCTGCTCGATACTGCCCAGCATCAGGGCGAAGACGGAGATGACCACGGCGCTCCCGGCGACCGACAGGGCGATCCACGGCGTCCGTTCCAGCAGGGTCGTGGTGGCCATGAAGACGATGGCGAAGATGGCGAAGGACATGGCGGTCGCCCAGGCCCCGCAGATCTTCATCAGCGAGCGTCGCGGCGCGGACCTGTTGATGCGGGTATTGCCAAGCCGGCGGTCCTTGCCGCGCCGCTCGGACCGGGCCTGGCGCGCGCCGGGATCCACCTCGCCCGCCCGGGCGACACTGTCAGCTTCGAGCGCCATGGCGGTTTCCTGTTTCCTGGGCCTAGTGGACGAGCTGTGATCCGCCGCCGCGCGGACCGACGCCGGTCGGGACGGGGACGTCGGAGGCGCTGTAGTTGGCGTTGATGATGAGCGAGGGCGCGCCTTTTAGCTGAAGGGATTTGGCGACGATGACGGTCCAGGCGCTGTCGCGCGCGACGTCGTTGTTGCCGCCCTCGACGATCAGTTGGGCGTCCGGCACGTAGATCACGCCCAGCAGGCTGTCGACGTTGTCGCTGGAGATGGTGAAATCCTGAGTATTGCCGCGCTCGGCGACCATGACCAGGCCGGCGAAGGCTCCGCGCTTGCGCCCTTCCAGATTGACGGTGCTGTGACCCATGAAGTCGAATTTCGATTTCTTGTCGAAGAACAGGACGACGTCCGAGCCGGTCAGACGGGCATTGTCGCTGATCTCGAGCTTGCCGCTCATGAACCAGTGCTCGCCGGGCTCGAGGATCAACTGGGCGTTGCCACCGAACATGTGGATTCCGCAATGGACGCCGGGCGAGAGGCGGAAGGTGCCGGCCAGCAGGTTGATCGGCATGGCAAGGTCAATCAGCTTGCACGGCGTCTGGGGCGTGAGTTGCAGGTCGTTGAACGGATCCTCGATCGGGGCGGCGCCGGTGCCGGGGTCGGGGCTGATGACGCCGGTCGCAGACGTCACCGCCTGGACCTGATAGGCCCCGATCGAGCCGCCCTCGACCAGGATGTCGCGGTTGGAGTGGACCAGGCATTCGGGTGCCGCGATGCGGCCGGTGTTCTTGACGTTGAGCAGTTTCGAGCCTGACCCGCCGCTGACCAGGACGCACAAGGGGGTCATGGAGACCGAGACGGCACGAGCCTGGGCGCTGTAATTCCAGCCGCCGGGCGGCAGCATATTCGCGAAGAAGGACGGCGTATGGCCGTTCAGGGTGACCTCGATCACCCGTTGCTTGTCGCGCTCGACCACCTGGATCACCGGTGTCACCGTCGGACCCTTGGGCCATTCCGACAGGTGGCCGGCGACGAAGGCATGGGCGCGCTCCACGGCGGTGGCGTCATCGATGGCCAGGCCCAGTTCGTTGGCCCCGGCCAGGGCGGCGGTGTCGGCGATGTCCTGAAGCTTGACCCGGTTGGACTGGACATTGCCCAGGTCGATGGCGCCCACCGCGATCAGGACGACGGCCGGCGCCGACAGGGCGAACATCAGAGCGATGTTGCCGCGCTCGTTGCGGCCGAATCCGCCGAGACGGCGCCGGGCGCGCCCGATCCAGCGGACAAGGGTCTTCATGCGGCGACGGGGATGGCGGCGCGGCACTGGTCACGCAGGGCGGCCTCCGCGCGGGCGGCGCGCAGGGTGAAGCGGAGCTGATAGGACAGCAGCCGCCAGTTCATGGGCTTGGTGACGAAGGCGGTGGCCCCGGCGCGAAAGGCGCGATCGATGGCGTCCACGTCCTCGCGGCCGGTCTCGACGATGATCGGCAGGTGGGCGGTAGCGGGGTCGGCGCGCAGCCGGGCCAGCAGCTCGAACCCGTCCATGCGGGGCATTTCCAGATCGACGAGCAGCAGGTCGTAGCGACGACGCGACAGCATCTCGAGGGCCTCGATCCCGTCGGCTGCGACATCGACCTCGGCGGTGGCCGAGGCCAGGTTCACCTGGGCGAACTCGCGCAGGATCGGGTCGTCGTCGACGAAGAGGATGCGTGCCTCCTCGTCCAGTACGTAGAAAAATCCGCTCATGCGCTTCGACCCTGGACCCTTTAGTCCCATCCAGACCTTCTGATCCAACAGCCACCTTAAGGGTCAGGTCATTAACTTTAGGTATAGCCGCGACCCAGACGCGTTTCGGGAGAACGGCGTGGACGCCAGTAGTCAAAAGTCCAGCAGGCACAACAAGGGCGGTATCGCGCGCAAGTTGTCCATTCTTGTTCTGGCCTCTTTACTTGCATCTTTCCTCGTCTCGGCGACCATGTCGACATGGATCGACTTGAGACGACAGGCCACGCTTGAGACCA
Source organism: Brevundimonas sp. (assembly GCF_016463485.1). GTDB lineage: Bacteria > Pseudomonadota > Alphaproteobacteria > Caulobacterales > Caulobacteraceae > Brevundimonas. Next base: position 4,203 of record NZ_JAEMRD010000056.1, on the reverse strand, counting down.
GCCGGTTGACCCAGACGGCGCGTGTGATCGGATCCCTCGCGTCCGAAGCGGTGTACGCCGGTGATCGCGGCGGCGGCTTCACCGCCATCCGCTCGGTCAGCCAGATGCCGGGCATCAGCTATGCGCGCATCGAATCCGACCGTCACGGCCTGCTGGCTGAGACCGGCGCCGGTGCCCGACTGATCACCGACGCCACCATGGACGGCGAGGACGGCGAGTTGTCGCTGTGGTCTGTGCTCAATACCGGCTCGATCCAGACCACGGTCCCGGTGATGCACGAGGGCCTTCCCGTCGGCTCGATCACCCTGTTCAGCCAGACCCCGGAGCTGCGGGGCCGGGTCCTGTCCACCATATGGACGACGCTGGCCGGGGCGCTGGTCGCGGTGCTGGCCGGGTTGCTGGTCGCGCTGCGGATGGCGCGCGGGATCAGCGGTCCGATCGTCGGCCTGGCCGGTCTGGTGCGGCGGGTGCATGAGACCAAGGATTTCTCGACCCGGGTGGACATCCGGGCGGATGGGGAGGTCGCCGATCTGGTCGCCGGGATCGACACCATGCTGACCGGTATCCGCGAGCGCGATGCGCGCATCGCCGCACAGGTTGAGGGGCTGGAGAGCGAGGTCGCGGCGCGGACGGAGGAACTGGTCGTGGCCAGGGACGCGGCCGAACAGGCCAATGCCGCCAAGTCGGACTTCCTGGCGGTCATGAGCCACGAGATTCGCACGCCGCTGAACGGCATTCTGGCGCTCAGCGACATGCTGGCGACATCGGACCTGCCGCAACGCCAGCAACGCTATGCCGACGTGATCTCAAAGTCGGGAAAGTCCCTGCTCAGCATCATCAACGACATCCTGGACTTCTCCAAGGTCGAGGCCGGGAAGATGGATCTGGAGGCCGTCGAGGTCGATCTGGCCGACGCGGCCGAGGATGTCGCCAGCCTGTTCTCGGAAAAGGCGGCCGGCAAGGGGCTGGATCTGGCGGTGTTCGTCGATCCGCGCCTGCCCCTCGTCATGGCCGACCCGACGCGGCTGCGGCAGGTGATCGGCAACCTGGTCAACAACGCCATCAAGTTCACGGACGTCGGGGGCGTGCTGATCGCCATCGACCGCGATCCGGCCGACGCGGCGCGGGTGCGAGTGTCGGTCCACGACACCGGGCCCGGCATTCCAGCGGACAAGCTGCCGACCCTGTTCGAGGCCTTCACCCAGGCGGACCAGAGCACGACCCGGACGCACGGCGGCACCGGGCTGGGCCTGGCGATCTGCGACCGGCTGGTGCGGTCGATGGGCGGGGAGTGGGCCCTGGCCAGCACAGTGGGCGAGGGGTCGACCTTCGCCTTCACGGCACCGCTGGAACCGGTGTCGGAGGCACCCGAAGGGCTGCCGATCAAGGCCGGCTGGTCGGTCAGCGTTCGCGGGCTGTCGTCCCAGACACGGCGGGCCGTCGAGATGTATCTGGCCGCCTGGGGCGTCATCGCGACCGACGAGGCCGAGGGTCCGTCGATCGTCGCGGCGGGCCAGCCTGTGTCGGGCCCGGCTCTGGTCGTCTGTGACAACGAAGCTTTGGCCGAAGCCGTGATCGCCGCGTCACCGACCGCCTGCGTCATGGTGAAACCGCTGCGCCAGGCCGATCTGCGCGAGTTGATCGGCCAGATGCACAGCGGGGTTCAGCCCCGGCTGACGCACCACAAAGCCAGCGTCCCGGCGGGGACCACGTTCCCGGGCGTTCGCGTGCTGGTGGTCGATGATTCCGAGGTGAACCGCGAGGTGGCGACCGAGGCCCTGTCGCGGCTGGGGGTCGAGACCTTTACCGCCGACGACGGGCAGCAGGCGGTCGAACGTCTGCGGGCCCAGAGTTTCGACATGGTGCTGATGGACGGATCCATGCCCGTGCTGGACGGTTTCGAGGCGACGCGGGTGATCCGGGCCGAAGAAGCCGGGACCGGGCGGCCGCGTGCGGTGATCATCGCCCTGACAGCGCATGTCGTCGGGTCCGGAGCAGACGCCTGGAAGGCGTCGGGCATGGACGGGGTGATCCACAAGCCCTTCACCCTGGACGATCTGGTGCGCGAACTGGCCCGGTTCTGTGGCGACAGCGCCGTGGTGGGGTCCGTCGTGGCCCTGCCGGTCGCGACGTCTGCGCCTGCGCCCGAAGAGGTGCAGCCCGATCTGTTCGACGCGACGATCCGGGGCGAACTGCTTGCCATGGGACGCAACGGCAAGGCCGATTTCGTCGACCGGGTTCATGCCCTGTATGCGACCAACGCACCGCTGCGGCTGGCCGAGATCGTCGAGGCTGCGGCCGGTAACGATGCCGACGGCCTGGCCCGCGCGGCCCATGCGCTGAAGTCCATGAGCCTGAGCCTGGGGGCGGCGGCGGTGGCGCGCGAGGCATCGCGGATCGAGACGGCGGCGCGTTCCGGCGAACCGGCATCGGCGGTCGGAATCGAGGCGATCCAGTCCCTGGTCGCCCTGACCCTGACCGCCATGGCCGAGCCGGCGGACGCGCCCGTCGTGCGGCTGAGCGCCGAGGAGGAACTGGCGGTCGGCATCGAACGCGGCGACCTGCATCTGGTCTATCAGCCCCTGGTCGAGCGGCGGGGGCAACTGTCGGGGAAGGTCGAGGCGCTGATCCGCTGGACCCATCCGCAGCACGGCCGGCTGAGCCCCGACGACTTCATCCCCCGGCTCGAAGCCGAGGGCGGGATCACACGGCTGACGGATTTCGTGATGACGCGGGCCATGCAGGATCTGCGCGACCGCCCCGACATCCGCGTGTCGATCAATGCCTCGGCGTCGGAGTTCCAGGCCCCCGGCTTCGCTGCGCGCGTCGCGGCGGCTGCAAGCGCCCTGGACTTCCCTCCGGAGCGGCTGGAGGTCGAGGTCACGGAGACGGCCATGCTGGACGTCGAGGCCGCCAGACGGACCATCGACGAGCTGCGGGCGGCGGGGTTCGATGTCGCACTGGACGATTTCGGGGCGGGCTACACCAGCCTTCATGCCCTGCGCGAGCTGAAGTTCACGACGTTGAAGATCGACCGCAGTTTCGTCGAACGCTGCACCGGCGACACCGCTTCCGCCGCCATCATCCATGCGGTGATCGGGGTGGGACGCGCCCTGGGGATGAAGGTCGTGTGCGAAGGCGTCGAAACGGCGGAACAGGCCGATTTCCTGCGCATTGCAGGCGCGCACTATTTGCAGGGCTATCATTTCCATCGCCCCATGACGCTGGACGTCCTGCTGGGTGTTGCCAGGGAGGCCGCATGACGACGACCGTCTTGATCGCGGATGACGATCCGACCCTGCGCGCCATCGGGGCCGAGCTGTTGTCGGGCGAGGGCTATCGTGTGCTGGAGGCCGAGGACGGCGACGAGGCCCTGCGTATCGTCGAGGCCGAGGCCGTCGACCTGATCGTGCTGGACATGCTGATGCCCAACAAGGACGGGATCGAGACCATCATCGAGTTGAAGCGGCGTCGGTCCGGCGTGCGCATCCTGGCCATCTCGAGCGGGGGCAGTATGGACGTCGACAGCCTGCTGAAGCCCGCCCTGGCCTTCGGTGCGGATCGGGTGATGTCCAAGCCGCTGCGCATCTCGACCTTCGCGACGACGATCGCGGAGATGCTGGCGGAGACGACGGCCGCCAGCAGTCCGTTCGCCTGACGTCGAAGGGCATGGCGACAAGAGGGTCGCGTCGGATGTAACGCCTCGGTCTGGCGGCGCGAAGCATATGATGCGACAGCAGCAGTCCGTCCCGACAGAGACCCTTCGCATGGGAACCTCCCCGCCCAGACACGTCCGGCACGCGTCGCCGCTGATCGACCTGTTCGGCCGGGCGATCGACTATGTGCGGGTATCGGTGACGGATCGCTGTGACCTGCGCTGTACCTATTGCATGGCCGAACGTCAGACGTTCCTGCCGCGCGCCGAACTGCTGACCATCGAGGAACTGGGCCGGCTGTGTTCGACCTTCATCGACCTGGGAACGACCCGGCTGAGGCTGACGGGGGGGGAGCCGCTGATCCGCAAGGGGTTCATGGACCTGGTCGCCGACCTGTCGCGCCATCTGGACAGCGGGCGGCTTGACGAGTTGACCCTGACCACCAACGGCACCCAGTTGGCCCGCTATGCGCAGGCGCTGGCCGGATACGGCGTCAGGCGGATCAATGTGTCGATCGACACGCTCGACCCCGACGACTATCGCCGGA